>JANXTM010000078.1 GCA_025352405.1 Polaromonas sp. | reverse complement strand
GGGCGCATTTTGAGAAAGACAACGACGCCCGCACCGGCAGCAAGGGGGACTACATTTTTCGCGACTCGGACGAGTCGGGCGCCGAGATTGTCTCCATCATGTTTGAGATGAAGAACGAGAGCGATGAAACGGCGACCAAGAAGAGGAATGAGGATTTTCTGAAAGAGCTGGACAAGGACCGCACTGAAAAGGCGTGCGAGTACGCGGTGCTGGTGTCCCTGATTGAGCCAGAGAGCGAGTTGTACAACAGCGGCATCGTCGATGTCTCGCACCGGTATCCGAAGATGTACGTGGTGCGGCCGCAGTTCTTTGTGCCGCTGATCACGCTGCTGCGCAATGCCGCATTGAACTCAATGAAGTACAAGTCCGAGCTGGCGTTGGTGCGCTCGCAGAACGTGGACATTACAAAGTTCGAAACCCAGCTCGACGAATTCAAGACAGCGTTTGGTCGCAATTGGCGCCTGGCCTCCGAAGGCTTTGAAGAAGCTGTTCGGCGCATCGACGAAGCAATCAAGGACCTGGAGAAGACCAAGGAAGCGCTGCACAAGTCAGCGAACAATTTGCGACTCGCCAACGACAAGGCCGACGATCTGACTATCAAGAAGCTCACACGGGGCAACCCCACGATGGCGGAAAAGTTTGCCGAGCTGCCGGGCACCATGACGCCGGCTGAGACAGAGTAGGCTCCGCTGGGTTGTACACACTTCGCAAAAACTGCTGGGGTTTCGAGAGGCTCCGATAGCAAAAGCCCTGTGTGCTGAGAATCGGGGGTCCGAGAATCGAGAATCGAGAGTCAGACTCCAATTCTTTTATCCTAAAACTCGCGTTTCCAAGCTCCTTCAGGTCATTTTCACCCATCAAACGCGCCGTCAGCCCAATAAATACGGTCGCAAGCAGCTACTAAACATATAGCATTGAGTCATCAGAATCCAGGCTTTCTACCTCTCGCCTCCGACCCCATAACCCGCCCATCTAGGCTACGGCTTCCTCGGCGAAGGATTCACTAAGCCTTTCGCAGCGCCAGGCGCCAGGTAGTTCTGCCCAGACACCACCGACTTGCCGGTTTGACTCTCCAGTTGTTTGCGCGTCTGCTTGGCTAGCCTACCTTAGCAAGCCAAAGTTTGATGGGTTCGGCTTTGGGGCTGGGGATGGACTGCACCAAACGAAGCAGGGTTTCAGCAGTGGCTACGTCGGTGAGGTAGTTTTTGCCGTCTGCTGCAGGTAATTTCAGTCGGTGACAGTTTGTCACCGACTCGCTGCCTTCTTTGTCCAAGCGCAATTTGAGCTGGTTCCAGTATTTACGGGCGGTTTGGTAGTCGGCTTGCTGCGTCAGCACCTGCACCACATCAATCACCGAGAACCACCAAATCTCAGTGTCTTCGTCAAACACGCGGCGAATGGACTGGCCGTCAAAGTCGCCGGGCAATATTTTCATTTGTGACTCCCTGTATTTGCAGCTACTGTACTTACAAACAGTACATCGACTTCATCCATCAACCCCATCAGGGCGTACCTGCCACCTGCACGCTACGCGACAGCCTAGGCATTGACCATCGATTACCATTTCACCGGCTTCATTTGGCCCTTAATCACCCTTAATTTCACCTTTAACCAGCCCCAACGGAGACGAAATGTTCAGTCATGTCATGTTAGGTGTTAACGACCTCGAAGTTTCAAAGAAGTTTTACGACGCGCTGCTTGGCACGCTGGGCGTCAGCCCGGGGTTTGCCAATAAAAACCGGTATTTCTACCGCAGCCCGACGGGGACTTTCGCGATCACCACGCCTATCAATGGTGAGCCGGCTTGCCACGGCAATGGCAGCACCATCGGGTTTAACGTGGAGTCGCCAGAGCAGGGCGACGCTTTCCACGCGGCGGGTATTGCCAATGGCGGCACCAGCTGTGAAGAACCCCCGGGCTTTCGTGATGGCCCGTTCGGCAAGCTCTACCTGGCGTACCTGCGTGACCCGGACGGCAACAAGATTTGCGCGCTGCACCGGCCTGCCAAATAAAGAACGCTACGATTTAGATAGCGGCTCGCCCCCGTATTTACTGCCCGAAAGGCTGATTTTGTGCCTGGCACCAGTCGGCGAAGGCGGTCTGCGCAATACCCCGGGGTACGCTGGGTGAGACATTAGCTGGCAAACTGAAATATTTTCAGAGCTCACCATGCTGATACAACTCACCTACGCCAGCCGCACATCCAAAACACTGGTTCCTGAAGACCTGAAAAATATCCTCGCATCTTCACAGCGTAACAACGCACGCGTTGGCGTGACGGGTGCGCTCTGCCTTGCGAACGGCATTTTTTTGCAGCAACTTGAAGGCGACCGCACCGCCGTCAGTCTGCTGTACCACCGCATATTGCTGGACCCGCGCCACAGAGACCCGGCCATTCTGGATTTTGCTGAGATTGCGTCACGCAAGTTCACCCAGTGGTCTATGGGCTCGCTGGCGTCGCTGGAGTCCAATCGGGCGATTTATTTGAAGTATTCGCGCTCGGCCAGCTTTGACCCTTACACCATGAGCCCCACCACCTTGCGTGCATTTTTTGATGAAATCATGCACAACGCTGCGTGGGTGAGCTAAACGGTTTGATGCAAAGCCCATGGGCAAACGCACCGCACCCAACGCGATACAGGACATCAACGATTTAAGCCAGCTGGGCAACATCGTGGTGGACAAGCGCATCGGCAAACGCTCTGGCGCTAAAAAGGGCAGGCGTAACCGCCATTACGAAAAGCAGCTGATCAGAAACGCCATCACTTCTGGCATTTTAAAAGTCACGGATAGCCAAGTTGATGAATAATCCGCGTGGCAGATCGCCCCTAGCTCCGATTTAACCCAGCGGGTATTGCCAAGCTGGGCTCGCCCACCACGCTGTTTATTAAATGCCCGCCACCGACCCCATCCTGACGAATTCGATGCCCCGGGCCGCGGCCTTGGTACACGCTGTCGCTCGCCTGCGCACGGCGCGTCTGGCGCGTAGTTCCAAACCTTTTCTGGCCCGAGGCGGGCCGCGCGGGGAGCGCTGCCCCGGATGCCGTCTGGTGCCCACGCACTGCCTGTGCGCCTTGCGTCCGGCCTTGCCTGTACGCGCGGGGGTGTGCCTGGTCATGGCCGACATTGAGCCGCTCAAACCCAGCAACACCGGCTGGCTGATAGCCGATGTGGTAGCTGACACCTTTGCCTTTGGCTGGGCGCGCACTGAAGTTGACCCCGCCTTGCTGGCCCTGCTGGCCGACCCGCAGTGGCAGCCGTACCTGGTGTTTCCAGGGGAATTGGTAGAGGGCGGGCGCGTGGTCACCGGGGTGTCAACCGAAGCGCCAGCAGCAGGCAAGCGCCCGCTGTTTGTATTGCTTGACGCGACCTGGCCCGAGGCCCGCAAGATGTTTCGCAAAAGTCCCTACCTGGACCACCTGCCGGTGCTCAGCCTGCAAAGCGATCAGCTCTCCAGGTACCGCTTGCGCCGCTCCCAGCATGCAGACCACTTCTGTACATCAGAGGTGGCCGCACTGTGCCTGGCAATTAGCGGCGAGCCGCTTGCAGCGCAGACACTGGAGGCCTGGCTGGACGTGTTCACCAGTCACTACCTGCTCGCGAAACAGCAGTTGCCGGTAGATCTCGACGATGGGTTGCACCAGCGTTTGCGCAGCTTGCGCTCGCCGCAAAAAGACTCGGGCGTTTGATCGCGCATCAATCGCCAAACCGGAAAGGCGACAATGGAGCCCATCGCATACCGACAAAAAGCTAACGCTTTGGCGGGCCTCATCTACACATTAAAAGTAGCACCATGACCGACGACACCAACCGACAAAACGAATTGAAGAAAATGGAGCTCTGCGATTCATGCGCAGGCGTTCAGCGTAACTGGCGCAAGGCACCGGGCCACCCCGAGCTGGTGCAGGGCGACAACCGCCACGAGACGCGCCGCCACGGTCTGGTAGCCATTACCAGCTACCGCTGTGACCGCTGCGGCACACGCTGGGAGTACGAGAACGACAAAACCAACCTCCATGCAGGCTGGTCAGTTGTGGGCAGGTAGACAAGCACGGCTACGCTGCAAAGCAGCCAAAAAAAAGACAGGCCGTGCCTGTCTTTTTATTTCACAAAGCGCTTGCAACTACAAGCGCGATGACAACTGCAGTTACTTGGTTGCAGCGGCTTTCACGTCGGCCTTGGCTTGCGCCTTGACAGAAGTGGTTTCGGTCTTGGCAACAGCTTTGTCGGCTGCGGCCTCAACCTTGACTGCATCTACTTTGGCATTCGCTTTGACGATGGTTTTGTTGGCTTTTGCGTCGGCCTTGGCGCTGACTTTTTCAGCCTTGTTGGTGGCTTTTGTTTTGTCTTCAGCGTTGGCTTTGGCAACGTAAGCCAGCGCTTTGGCTTTGGTCGCGGCTGCGTCAGCGGTAGCGTCGGCTGTTTTCTCAGCTGATTTAACTTGCGCTTTTTCGACCTTGGCATGCGCCTTCACACCAACTTTGGCTTCACTTTTTACAGCGGCATCAACAGACTTGTTGGCTTTGGCTTGGGCCTTGACGACTGCCGGCGTGACGGGTGCGACGGGCGCAGGTGTTTGGGCTGATGCAATGCCAACAAACAGGGTGGCAATAAGGGTAGCGAGTAACTTGTTCATGAGAGTCCTTTGAATGGTTTGCTTGGGTTGCCTGATTTCACGATGACCGAATGTTCAACGAGGCGCACCGCTGCGCTGTTGACGCCCACAACACAACTTTGCAATACGCTACCGGCGCTTTACATTGCCCATCATGCGGGCCGCACAATGCATGCAGGGTCTTCAAAGGAGCACGCCATGGAACGCAGACTATTGCTGACAACACCCTTGCGCCTGGCTCTGGGCAGTGCGGTGTATCTGGCCTGGCCGCTGGTAAAAGCGCAGCAGGCGCAGCCGGGCTACACCGTACCCGCCGCAAAACTGGAGCAGGCGGTGGCGCAGCGCTTTCCACTGCGCCTGCCTGTCGGCGGGCTAGTAAACATCAGTGTGCAGGCGCCGCGCCTGCGATTGCTGCCCGGGCAAAACCGGCTCGGCGCAGACATGGTGGTCGGGGCTGCAGGCCAGGCGCTACGACTCGCCTACACCGGCACCTTTGATCTGGATTTTGCGCTGCGTTATGAGGCGAGTGATTTGTCTATACGCGCGCACCAGTTGCGTGTGAACACGCTGCAGTTCGACGGCCTGCCGCCGCAACCTTCGGCCTTACTGGCAGCCTATGGGCCGGCACTGGCTGAGCAAGCCCTGCAGGACGCAGTGCTGCACACCTTCAAGCCGCAAGATTTGGCGCTGCCCGACGGTATGGGGCTGCAGCCGGGCAGCATCACTGTTACTGCGCAGGGGCTGGTTATAGGATTTGTGGCCAAACCGATGCTGTGACGGTTGCGGCATGTCGCCCCGCTGGACGCATCCGTCCGAAAAACCTCTATCGTCTGACACTGGCACGGCGCTTGCGTGGATACTTTCACCACACCCTGACCAGCACATTCCCGGGCATGGTCCCGATGGGTTCAAATCAGGTCTTGTCATCTCTGCCGACCCAACTGCTTTTGGCTGGACCACACCCCATGCACATCAAAATCGGTTTTGACATTAAACTGGCCATCACTTCGCCGATGGCGCTGGTTTATCTTTTGCGCGTCCATCCATCACGGCGCGCCGACCTGGTGGCGCCAGAGTCCATCACCGTTGAGCCGGAGCTGCTGGTGGACGAATACGACGATGCTTTTGGCAACCAGTGCGGGCGCGTCAATGCGTTTGCAGGCGTCAACCAGGTGCGGCTTTACAGCGAGTCGGTCATACGCGACTCAGGCCTTCCAGACGAGGTGAACTGGTCTGCCTGGCAGCATGACCCCACCGACCTGCCCCCAGAAACGCTGCAGTTTTTGCTGCCCAGTCGCTACTGCGAAGTAGACAGCGCACTGCTGCAGTTTGCCTGGAACCAGTTTGGCAACGCGCCCATGGGCTGGGGCCGGGTGCAGGCGATTTGTGACTACGTACATCGCCATATCCGCTTTGACTACAGCCAGGCCAGAGCCACCCGCACCGCGCTGGAAGGCCACCGTGAAGGCGTTGGCGTATGCCGCGACTACACGCACTTGGCCGTCACGCTGTGCCGTTGCATGAACATTCCGGCGCGTTATTGCACCGGCTACCTGGGCGACATCGGCATTGCGCCGGTGCCGTACCCGATGGACTTCAGCGCCTGGTTTGAGGTGTTTCTGGGTGGCCGTTGGTACACCTTCGATGCGCGCCACAACACTCCACGCATTGGCCGCGTGGTGATGGCGCGTGGCCGCGATGCCGGCGACGTGCCGATCACCATGGCGTTCGGGCAAAACACGCTACAGCGCTTTCGGGTCACCACTTATGAAGTCGATGCCTGGGGCAACCCCAGCACGGTTTGACAACGCCCGTGCTGCCGTGACACGCGACGCATACATCATCACCTGTGAGCATGGCGGCAACGAGGTGCCGGCAGCTTATGCGCCGCTATTTGTGGGCCACGAGGCCTTGCTGCCCGCGCACCGCGGCTGGGACGCAGGCGCACTGGCACTGGCGCAGCAGCTGGCGACGGCGTGTGACGCACCGCTGTTTGCCGCCACCACCACGCGTTTGCTGATTGATTTAAATCGCTCCATTGGCCACCGCCAGCTGCACTCCGAAGCCACGCGAGCCCTACCGCTGGCCACCCGGCGAGGCATTCAAACGCAGTACTACCGGCCACACCGCGACGCAATTGAATCTGAAGTGGCCTGCCTGGTTGCCAGTGGCAGGCGCGTGGTGCATGTTGCCTCTCACAGCTTCACGCCCGAGCTGGGTGGTGTAGTGCGGCGTGCCGATGTGGCTTGGCTGTATGACCCGCGCCGCGCTGGTGAACGGGCGCTGGCATCGCAGTGGCTTGCCGCGTTGAAGCACAGGCGGCCCGATCTGAAACTGCGCAGAAATTACCCTTACGAAGGCAAAGGTGACGGCCTGACCGCGTGGCTGCGCAAGCGCCATTCAGAGGCGGTGTACGTTGGCGTGGAGCTAGAGGTCAACCAGCGTTTTGTCACCGCTGGCGGCGCAGCGTGGACCACGTTGTGCGCTGACACTGTTGCAGCGTTGCAGAGCCTGAAGACCGCCTCACATACCGTGCACGGCACACCGCAAGGTTGAAAAGCCGTGGCACACATCAATTGGCAGATGGCTGTCTTTTTTGCTTTCCCTTGTTTTGATGGAAGTCAAGGCGATGGAGATGTAGGCGCTACAAACCAGCATCACGTCAAAAATCAATCAATCAATCAATGCTACGTTTTTAATAGCTAATGGCGCCCGCATTCATTGTCGCAGAGGCTTTTTGTTCTCAAGACCAAGGCAAGGACCCGCTACTTGAGGTAGCCTAACGCCAACCACGATGCCAGCCATTATCCGGATGACGCCAGCCCCAGCCGTAGTTCGGGTGGTACTGCCAGACATAACCCGGTGCCGGCAACACGTAGGTGGGCGCGATGTAGACCACTCCGGGCGGCGTTATGTAAGCAGGCCGATAGACAGGGTGGATGACAGGCGGCGCAATCACGCAACCGCTAAGGGCGGCAGCGAACACTGCGGCACAAACTGCTGATGGGCGTTTCATGAAGATAATCTCCAGCGCAAAAGTTAAGAAGGTTTGAGGAACCGGCATGCCGCATACGTTGAGCGGTCACAGCACCTTTACAACGGCAAGCAGTCACCAGCAGATGACTTCGCCAAGGTAAAGCTGTGGTTTGCAGCGCAGGCTCAGGGTCATGGTGCGCCCAACGTGAAATAAAAAGTCGCACCGAAGTTTTCTACAGACCGGGCCCAGATCTTGCCGCCATGCCTTGACACAATTCTGTGAACAATAGCCAGTCCCACGCCCGTTCCGACAAAGTCTGCCGCAGGATGAAGCCGCTCGAAGGTCCCAAAAATCTTGTCAACATGCGTCATGTTAAAGCCGGCACCGTTGTCCTTGACAGAGTAGACGCTGATGCCATCCGGGTCCACTTCACAGGCAACGTCTATTTCCGCCAGGTCCTTTTTAGAGGTAAATTTCCACGCATTGCCGATCAAATTATTCATTGTCGACGACACCAGCGCAGGATCTCCGTGAACGAAAAGTCCGTCTTGAATACGTATCTGGGCACTGCGATCCGGATCGCGTTCATGGAGCTCTTCTCGTATCTGGCAACAAATGGCCGACAGGTCAACTGCCTGAAGATGCAGTTGTACGCGCGACAGGTTTGCAAGCGTCAACATGCCTTCAATGAGGGCACCCATTTGCCGGGTTCCCGCACGAATCCTGTCGAAATAATGCCGGGTTTTGCCATTGACTGAAGTGCCCACTGCTCGCTCCAGCAAAGTGGCGAATCCGTCAATAGTGTTCAAGGGGGAGCGCAGGTCATGGGATACCGAATAGGTAAAGGCGGCCAGCTCTTCGTTGGCCGCCTGCAACTGCGCGGTGCGCCGCAATACGCGGCCTTCGAGTTCGGAATTCAATCGCAGGATTTCGTCCTGCACGCGTTTGCTCTCGGTGATGTCGCGTACCACGCTGACAATTGTCCAGTCGCCTTCATCGCCGTGGGCCTGCCGGTTTATCTCGACGTCCACTAGCGTTCCATCCTTGCGGCAAAGCTGCGTCTCACACCGCACCACGCTGTTGTCCCCTTCAATGAGTGCCTGATAAGTTTTAGTCGTTGGGACAGAGTCAACGCCGATTTGCCGGGTTTCCATTTGAAGCAATTCCTCGCGCGAATAGCCGAGCATTTTGCAGGCGGTCGCATTGACTTCGATGTAGCGCAGGGTCCGCGCACCGATCAAAAAAATCGCTTCACTGGTTGCGTCCATTGCTGAACGAAAGCGTTGCAGGTCCCTGGTGCGTGCGCTTGCCTCTACAGACTGCTTCTGATCGAGCAAAGCCTGTTTTTCTTCGCTTTTTTTCCGCTCGGTATTGTCAGTGCTGATCAACAGATAGCCAATGATGTCACCGTTACCGTGGCGCAGCGGCGTGACGGAAACAATGGCGGGCATGCGGCTGCCGTCCATGCGGATGTACGTCAGTGAGTAACTATCTTCAATGCCGCGCGCAGCTTTGAAAATCAAGGCTTGAAAATCTGCTGCGATGGCCGTGTCAAACTCGAGACTCAATGCGTATGCGCGATCGGTCAACTCTTTCGGGTCCAAAAGATCAGCAGGCGTAGCACGGTTCAAAACGTCCACAGCTGAATAACCCAGCATTTTCTCGGCGCCGACATTAAAAATTTGAATCACGCCTTTTTCGTCAGTAGCAATACTGAAAAAATACGCGCTTCTTAAAATGGCGTTTTGCAGTGCTCCCGTTTTCAGCAATGTCTCTGGACTTCGGATCTCCATTGGAGTTTCAGGGTGAAAGACTGGCTTGTGCGGCCCCCGGATACCAGTGGGTGTGGGCATAAATCCTTAAGCGAACCAGGTCGTAGCATGCGTACTCGCGAACAAGCGCGCTTGCGGACAGCAGACCCGTGATTTGCCACCTGAATCAGATCCGACCGAACCGAACTGGTGACGACAAAGAGAAGGCAATAGGTTACAGATTATCACGAATGTCTTGCGGTGAAACGCTTTTGTATGCGCAGCCGTTAACAAAACGGGGCTTTAGAACACCACCGTACCAATTAGCCAGACGTTAGCCACACTGATGACCCCAAACAAGCCCCAGGCCAGTATTTTTATCAGCGGTCTGTTTGCAAATGCACCCATCAGCGCGGGGCTACTGGTAAAGCGGATGAGTGGCCACATGGCAAAAGGCAGTTGAAAGCTGAGAACCACCTGGCTGAGCACCAGCATTTTTCCGATGCCTGCATCACCAAACCACCAGACACCGGCAAAAGCCGGCACCAACGCCAAGCCGCGGGTGATCAGTCGGCGCTGCCAGCATGGAATTTTGAGGTCAAGAAACCCCTCCATCACGATCTGCCCGGCAATCGTTCCGGTGAACGTAGAGCTTTGGCCGGATGCCAGCAGCGCCACTGCAAACAGGCTGGCAGCCATGGCGCTGCCGACCACAGGCTCTATCAGCCGGTAGGCGTCTGCAATGTCGGTGACTTCCTTGTGGCCGCTGCTGTTAAAAGCGCTGGCCGCCAAAATCATGATTGCCGCGTTGACCAGCAGCGCCAGCGACAGGCAAACCAGCGTGTCGAGCGTAGCAAAGCGCACCGCCTCACGCCGGGCTGCGTCAGTGGGTTGCACGCGGCGCGTTTGCACAATGGACGAATGCAAGTAAAGGTTGTGCGGCATGACGGTGGCCCCGACGATGCCGATCGCGAGGTATAGCGCACCGGGCTGCTGCAAGCGCTCAAAACTCGGCACAAAGCCCATGGCAACCCCAAACCAGTTCGGTTGCGACATGGCCAGCTCCACTACGAAACAGCCGGCAATGGTGGCCACCAGGCCCAGCACAATCGCCTCGACGCGCCGAAAGCCTGCGCCCTGCAGGCCAAGTATCAGCAGCGTGTCAAACGCAGTGATGGCGATGCCTACGGGCACCGACACACCAAACAGCAAATGCAGCGCCAACGCACTGCCCAGCACTTCGGCCAGATCACAGGCGACTATGGCGATTTCAGCGCCTATCCACAAAAAACCGTTCACGGCGGGCGAGTAGTGTTCGCGGCAGGCGCGGGCCAGGTCTTTTTGTGCGATCAGGCCAAGCCGCACGCACAGCGTTTGCAGCAGCATGGCGGCCAGGCTGGCCAGCAGCACGACAAACAGCAAGCCGTAGCCAAATTTTGAACCGGCCTCAATGTCCGTGGCCCAGTTGCCCGGGTCCATGTAGCCCACCGATACCAGCAGCCCTGGCCCAGCAAAACGCATGAGCTTTTTATGCAACGGCAAGCCGGGCTCAACCGTGACGCTTCCCGTGACTTCCGAAGGACAAAACGGTGCAGTGGCTAATTTGGGCAGTGAAAACATGGCTGCCAGTATAAAAGCCGCCAGCACTTTTCGCGATCTGTGCTTGCTATGTTTGTAATAGCTGAACGTCCATTATCTGATTGCCGTGCAGCAATGTTTGCAATGCCATAGACTGCAGTTGATATTTTGTACGACCGATAAAGGCAGGTGTGGTGGCCGCTCAACCCATTTGTTTACGCCGCGCTTTTTGCGCTGGATTGGTAATTCTTTTGCTGGCTGGCGCCGGCCTGTTGGGCGGCACGGCAGCCCATGCGCAACTTGACGCTGGCAGGTACACCGTCACCCGACCTGGCCCAGACGGCATTTGTAAAAATTATATGGGGCGCGACATTGCCGGTGTGATGGGCTGGCAGGGCGTGTCGTGGCTGGAGCGTGGCGAGCGCCAGCAGGAGGAGCGCGGCGACCTGCTGCTGCGGGAACTAAACTTAAAACCGGGCATGGTGGTGGCCGATGTGGGCGCAGGCACGGGCTACTACGCGAGGCGCATGGCCCCGCTGGTTGGTTCAACCGGTACGGTTTACGGCGTCGACGTGCAACCAGAAATGCTGAAGCTGCTGGTTGAAGGCGCCAAAGCAGCTGGCTTGGGCAATATTCAGCCGGTGCTCGCAACCGTCACCGATTTGAAGCTGCCGGAGGCCAGCATCGACCTGGCCATCATGGTGGACGTGTACCACGAGCTGGCTTTTCCGTTTGAGGTCATGCAAAGCCTGGTGCGGGCGCTTAAACCTGGCGGCAAGGTGGTGTTTGTGGAGTATCGGCTGGAAGACCCGCGTGTGCCGATCAAGCCGCTGCACAAAATGAGCGAAGCGCAGGTGCGCAAAGAGGCTGCGGTGCATGCCTTGACTTACGAGCGCACCGCCAACACCCTGCCCTGGCAGCATGTGGTGATTTTCAGAAAGAACTGAGCTTTCTAGACCATCAAGCCATCTAATCAGGCCAGTTACAGTAAGGCGATGCACAAAACTGACTCGTTTTTTCGCCGCACGTTACTGGCCATCTGCATCAGCCTGAGCGCCATCACCTGCGCCCTCGCACAGTTGCCACAGCCAGCAGTAGCGATACCTGTCGTCAAAGCCACGAGCGGGCCATGGGACAGCGGTGGGGGCTTCGCTTTTGACCTCGGCAAAAAGAAGATCCTGAAGACACGCCAGTCTGTCAGCGGCATCGCCTGTAACCTTAACGCCCAACAGCAACGCGTTTGCCTGCTGGCATTTGACGAAGGCGTAGAGGCACGCTATGTCACCCTCAATGACCAGCGGCTGGCCGCTGACCCCGAGCCAGTGCTGCTGCGGGCTGCAGCTGCAGGCTCAGAGCTGGACGCCGAGGGTATGGCCACCGATGGTCGTTACTTTTACGTGACGGGCTCGCACTCTGCCAAACGCTCTGACTGCGCCAGCAACCCCGAGAGCCGCCACGTGATCCGCTTCAGGCTAGACCCCGCCACCGGCCGTGCCCTGCGGTCCCCCACGAACAACCCTGCAGGTGCGCTGGTGGACTACGCCGACACCGGCCGCCTGTGGGACATCATGCAGGCGCAGCCCGCGCTGGCGTCACATGTGGGTGAGCGCAAATGCCTGGGCTCCGAGCCACCGTCAAAAGCGCCGTCACTGGCGGGCCAGCAAGGCGTGAACATTGAAGGCCTGGCAGTGCAGGGCGGCAAGCTGTACTTTGGTTTTCGTGGCCCGGTGGTGGGTGATGTAGCCAAGGTGCTGGAAGTCAATGCCGATGCGCTGTTTACAGGCGGCGACGCCCAAGCTGCCGTGACCAGCATCGCCCTGGGCGCACACCGCGGCATTCGCGACATGGTGGCTGTCACAAACGGCTTGCTGCTGCTAGCGGGCCCGGACGATAGCGCGGCAAACAAAGGCGTGGGCTGGACACTGGCCTGGTGGGACGGCAAAGCCAGCCGCCAAACCGTCACGCCCAAGGTGTTGGCTGCGCTAGACCTGCGCGGCGTCAAGCTGCGCGGCTGCGACGAAGAACTCAAACCCGAAGCCATCACCGTGCTGGAAGAAACGCCACAAGCCTACAAGCTGCTGGTGCTGTCCGATGGCATGTGCGACGGCGGGCCGCTGGCCTTCACGATTGCACGTTGAGCTTGCTGCTCCGACCCTAGCCCTCGCCCAGCAGCGGCGGCGGGAACAAATCAAAGTCATGCAGTGCGGCAAACGCTATGTTGTGTTTGTCAGTCAGCGGGCCGCCGCCCGGTATTACGCGGCCGCTGAGGTCATAACCGATGGCCTTGAATTTCCATACCGCGCCAATCAATTTGAGGTTGCCCACATGCTCACCACCGGCCGTGAGCACGCTGTACACCTGGGCGTTGACGGGGCGAAGGTGCAGTCTGGCGGGGGTCATGGCTTCGCTCACTGAATTGAATAAAGAAGCCTTCAGTTTAATGACTTAGGCTGTTCACAGATGTGGCTGGGCTACGATAACGCATGCTATTTAATTTGTAGCGCATAGGCACCGTATTTGCTGCCGTAGAGGCTTTTTTAATTCATGATTTGATTCTGCGTGAGCTTGCCAACCCGTGCCCGCCAGTCGCTCTATGCCCTGAGATTACGCAACACAGCCTGCGTGAAGCTGGCCGTATTGCCCTTGCCGCGAATGTCGCCAGTACGCGCATTCTCATCGGCCAGTGCTTCGGTGGTGGCGCGGGCCATGGAAGCGCCCATGCGTACTGCGCCTTCGTTATTGCGGCTGTGGCCAAGCCACTCGAACATCATGCGGGTGGACTCGATCATCGCGTAGGGGTTGGCGATGCCGCGGCCTGCGATGTCTGGTGCTGAGCCGTGGGTGGCCTGGGCCATGACCACGTCGCCATCGCCTATGCACAGGCCGGGTGCCATGCCCAGGCCGCCCACCAGCCCGGCGGCTTCGTCCGACAGGATATCGCCAAACATATTGGTGGTGACCACCACGTCAAAGCTTTGCGGGTCGCGCACCAGGCGCATGGCAAAGGTGTCAACGATCACGTCGTCAACCAGCACGTCGGGGTATTCAAGCGCGAGTTTTTTGCACTCTTCAACAAACATGCCGCAGCTTAGCTTGAAGACCGTGTCTTTGTGAATATAGGTCAGGTGCTTGCGGCGCTGGCGTGCCAGCTCAAAAGCGGCTTTGGCTACGCGGCGGCTGCCAGTGCGGGTGATGACGCGCACTGAAAGTGTGACCTCATCATTTGGGCGGAACTCGCCGTTACCCATCAGCATGTTGCGGTCGGGCTGAAAGCCTTCGTTGTTCTCGCGCACGATGACTAGGTCAATGTTGTCATGCAGGCAGCCGATGTCAGGGTAAGACTGCGTGGGGCGTACGTTGGCAAACAGGTTGAATTGCTTGCGCAATATCGGGTGCGGGTTAATCGCATTCGGCCCCTTGGGGTAAGCGCGGTGGCCGATGGGGCCGAGTATCCAGCCATCCAGCGTCTGCAGCGTGGCCATGGTTTCGGGCGGCAGCGTATGGCCGTGGGTTTCAAGTGCGCTGGCACCGATGGGCAGCGGGTGCCAGTTGATGTTGACGCCGTGCATTTCGGCGGCGGCGCGGCTGATTTCTACAGAGGCAGGCACGATCTCATGGCCGATGTCGTCGCCGTTAAGGATGCCTATGCGCAGGGGAGTTGGTGAGGTCATAGTGATGGGATGAATTAAAAAAATGCGGGGTTCGGCAAGTCGAAGCCCGTGCGGACTGGTGAATGCAGTTGGTGAGAAGTTCGCCTACTCGTCAAGCTTGATGTTGCGAGCCTTGGCCAAAGCCGTCCAGCGTGCAATGTCTGCGCGTATGTACTGGCCGAACTGCTCGGGCGTCATGGGCCACGGCTGGACGGCTTCACCGGCCAACTTCTCGGCAAGGTCGGGCGCCTTGAGCACCGCAACCTGTGTTTCATTCAGGCGCTTGACCACCTCGACAGGCATGCCCGCCGGACCGACCGAGCCATACCACTGCATGGCGTCAAAACCCTTGAAGCCGATTTCTTCCATGGTGGGCACGTCCTTCAGCTGCGCACTGCGCTGCTTGCCAGTGACGGCCAGCGCACGCATGCGGCCCGAGCGCAGGTGCGGCAAGGCAGCGGCAAGCCCAGGAAACATGGCCTGCGTCTGTCCACCCAACAGGTCGCTGATGGCGGGTGCGATGCCGCGGTAGGGAATGTGCAGCATGAAAGCGCCAGTTTCCTGCTTGAAAAGCTCCATCGTCAGGTGCGTGAGCGAGCCTGCCCCGGCCGAGCCGTAGCTCAGCTTGCCGGGGTTGCGCTTGACGTAGTCGATGAATTCCTTGACGTTTTTGGCGGGCACACTGTCATTGATGGCCAGCACATTGGGCGTGGCGCCAATCATGCCGATAGGCGTGAAGTCCTTGATGGCGTCGTAAGTGACGCGGCGCGTGGCGGGCGTGGTGCCGTGCGTGGCTACGTAGCCCTGCATCAGCGTGTAGCCGTCAGGCGCTGCACGGGCAGTAGTCAGGCAGGCGACCACGCCACCACCGCCGCTCTGGTTGTCAACCACAAAGCTTTGCCCCAGAGCCCTGCCCCACCGCTCGGTGACCACGCGGGCAATCATGTCGTTGCCACCGCCAGCAGCAACGGGGACGATGTAGCGAATGGTCTTGCTGGGCCAAGACTGGGCCAACGACAGCCCGGGCGCGGCAATGCCAGCCGAGGCTGCGGATACTGCTTTGAGCAGGTCGCGTCTTTTCATGTCTCTTGTCTCCTGTTAGGCGGACATCTTCTTCGAAAGCGCATTGGATGTATATTGCAATTTTCTGAGGTTTTATTGCATGTTCTGCATAAATACGATGTTGGGTAAATCCCCATGCTGAAGCCATCACTGGCTGATCTGCGCGCGTTTGTGACCGTGGGCGAGCTGCAAAGTTTTGCCGCTGCAGCCAAGGCGTTGCACCTGTCGCAGCCCGCGCTGTCGCGGCGCATTTCACACCTTGAAGAGCTGCTGGGCGTGCGCCTGTTTGACCGCACCACACGCAGCGTTGGCCTGACGGTACTGGGCAAACGCTTTCTTGAAGGCATGCACGGGTTGGTAGACGACATTGACCGGTCTGTACTGAGCCTGCGCGATGCGGCAGAGCTGGAAGCCGGCGACGTGACGGTGGGCTGCGTGTTTTCTGCAGTACATCACTTTTTACCGCCCGTGGTGGTGGCCTTCCAGAAGCGCTACCCGCGTGTGCTGGTGCGCATCATCGAGCAAAGCGCCGACGAGGTGCTGGCAAGCGTCAAGCACGGCGAAGCCGACTTTGCCATCAACTACATCGGCATGCAGGACCCCGAAGTTGAGTTCACCCCGCTGCTGAAAGAGCCCTACGTGCTGGCCTGCCCGGCCGACCACCCGCTGGCCAGGCGCAGATCAGTGCGCTGGGACGAACTGGCCGGTTACCCCCACGCAAGGGTGTCGCACGCATCACGCAACCGGCTGCTGATTGACCAGGCACTGGCCGACCTGCCACCACTGCCACGCCCCGTGGTTGAAGTACGCCATGTGTCCACATTGATCCGCATCGTGGAAAGCGGTATAGGCCTGGCCGTGGTGCCGCAGCTTACACTGCCACTGCGCTCCACAACGGTGGTCGGCATCAAGCTCGAAAACCCCGCGATCAGCCGTACGCTGGCGATCGTGCGGCGCAGGGGGCGAAGCCTGTCACCGGCTGCGGCTGCCTTTGCGCAATTGTTGATGAGCGCGGGGAAGGGGCAGGCTTCGGCGGGGCGGAAGACGAAGGCTGGAGGTTGATTCTGGACAAGCGCAGCATCACCACTTGACAGGAATTCGTCGAGAATCCACCAAGGCGATGGCGCACGACAACCAGGCATTGTCACTCCCTGTGCGGACTTCTGAAAATGCGGGTGGGTATGAATTTGACGGTGCGTTATGTGCGCATTGCAAATGTGGGATTCGAGGTACTTTTGGAGCGAAGGCCAACGTAGCTTACGGATTCAACGTCGAGGGTTTGGCAGGAGGAGCCAGGCCTCATTGAGGTTATCGCGCCACCCACCCGCCACAAACGGGAAACACCTGACCAACGAAACAGTTGGCTGCTTCGCTGCAAAGATAGGCGGCGAACGTCGCGTCTTCTGTTGCGCTGACCAGCCGACCCAGCGGCACCTCGCGCTTGAGCCGCTCCTGGAAGCGGGGATTGGCCTGAACTTCGGCGGGGAAATAAGTGGGATTTTCCACGAAGTTCTGTGCGATCGCATTGACCTGAACGTTATGAGGCGCCATTTCGGTGCCCACGGACTGAACATAGGCAAGCTGCGCACCGCGGGCCGCGCTGTAGGTAGACGTGCGCTTCAAGCCGCGCAATGCTGAGGCGCTGCCGATTAGCAGAATCTTTCCAGATCGGCGTTCGATCATTTGCGGAAGGACCGTACGGAACAGCCTCGGCAGAGGATCAACCAGCGCCGCGAACGTGTCGCGCCACTCAGAGTCAGTCGCCTCCGTTGCAAGAGAGCTTGGCGCCGAGATGGCCAGGTTGGCGACCAACACGTCGACCAGACCCGCCGCTTTGACCACGGCTTCAGCTGCCCCGACATCGACCAGTGAATCCGTGCTGGCAATGACTATCGCGCCGTGCTGCGCCAGCACGGCGCAAAGCGCCGGGCCCATGAATGCGTTGGCTTGCGTGACAAGGATGCGTTTGCCTGAGAGGATTTGGTTCATGAGCGAACCTTACGATAGTCAGCGGGGTCTCGTCAAGACATGCAATACGGACGCATGGATTTCGATATGAAACGGCAATCGTTGACGAAACTACCGGTTAGATATCTGCTTGCCCGATGAAGCGGATGTAACCGCGCAAGTGCACGCGCGACAGCAGACCATCGCAGTGATCGTTATGCTGACGAGCGACAGGTAAAGCACCATGTCTGGATGGTCCCTGCTCCAGCAGCGCTGGCCCGTAGATCGCGAAATTGCACAAAATAAAGACAATGTCAGTTGACGCAAAGCGCCAATCAACGAGCTGTTGCAAAAATCAGGCACATAGCAGATTGTTGAATATTCTTACTGCTGCACAATTCCTAAAATGGCCTTGTGCATGCAGCCGAGATAGTCATTTTCACTATCCACTGGATAAGGTCAAAAAGATCGCTGCAATGCCAGCATTGCCGGAATAAGAAACGTACTAACCGAGTCAGCGATGGCAACGTGTTCATCCCGATACCAGTTCTCTTCATGCTGCAAGTTGAGCACGGCCAGACACTGGCCCTGATAGACGATCGGTACGCTTAGCGCGGAAGAAAGACCAAGCGACTTGATAAGCGCATGGTCGGGAAATGCCCACCGGATATCGTCGTCATGTTTGGCAATGTACGGCTGACAAGCATGGATCACTTGCTTGCCCCAAAGTGTCACACCCATGCGCTTGATACGGTTGACGGGATAGGTGCCAGGGTTATCGGAATAGACCCGCACGGTGTCTTCACGGTTTGCAGCCAGCAACAAAATCGTGAACAACTTGTGACCGATTTGCTGTTGCAGCAGTTCGTCAACCTGACGCATCAGCTCCATCGGCTCATGCACTTTACGCAAGGTCTTGCTCAATACATCGAAAGCTTGATCGAGTGGCTCGCTCATGGCTTATCTCCTGGTGGTGTAACAAGGCGACTGCGCTCAGGAAAAATCCCCTGAGGCCGCAAGCGCAGCAAAACAATGAGCGTGACGCTGATCAAGATCTCGCGTACCGAGGCCACTTGAAGTCCGCTCAGACCGGTGACATGGGCTGCTGCAAAACGTGAGCCTTCGAGCAAGAAGTTGACCAGCACTGCGCCAACCAGCGCACCTGCCGGACGCGTGTAGCCACCGGCTGTTACGGCCAGAAAAATATAGATCGTGATGAGTGGCGTGAACAGATCGGGGGCGATGTAAGCATTGAAGTGCGCATACATGGCACCCGCCAGGCCGGCCAGTCCGCTGCCCAGCATAAAGGCCTGAATTTTGAAAGAAAGCACTGGCTTGCCGGCCACAGCTGCAACCTGGTCGTCGTCCCGGATGGCGCGCAGCACCCGACCAAACGGCGCGTTGATCAGCCGACGAACCGCCACATAGGCCAGCCCCACGACGGCCCACGTAAGCACCAGGTAAAACAGATTGAAGTTGTCTCCTAGAGCCGTGCGAAATGGCGCAGGGATGCCAGAAATACCATCAATGCTGTTGGTTAGCCAGGCCTCGTTGACGGCAATCAACCGGATCAGTTCTGCAAACGACAGCGTGATGATGGCCAGATAGTCGCCGCGCATGGACCGCGTCAACCAGGTCACCAGCAAGCCGATCAGCGCAGACAGCACGATGGCGGTGATCCAGCCAAGCGCAATTGGCACCGACCAGACCGTCGTCAGCAAAGCCGTGGCGTACGCGCCCAGAGCAAAGAATCCGGCCAAGCCAAGGTTGACCATACCGCTCTGGCCCCAGATGACCACCAAACCCAAACCCAGCAGGGCGTAGACGCCGGTGATGATGGCGACAAATATAAGATAACTCAACATGGCTTAACTCTTTCGTCCAAACAGGCCTTGCGGGCGGAGCGTAAGGGTCAGTGCGATGGCGACAAAGCCGACGGCACTGCTGTAGGTTGGCGTGATCACCAACAAAGACAGTTCCTGGGCGATGCCGATAATCAGCGCGCCGGCAACAGCGCCAGGGATACTGGTGAGGCCGCCAACGACGCTGGCAGCAAACACCATGAGCAAGATACGCGAGCCAACCAGCGGATCCACACTGGTCTCTAGCGCCAGCAGCATGCCCCCGGCTCCGGCCAGTCCCATGCCCGCAAAGGTCGCCAGCAAAGCTACCTTTTCAACAGAAATTCCTTTGAGTCGGGCCAGGTCGGGGTTGTCGGCGACCGCGCGCATGGCTTTTCCGGCGCGCGTGAAGCCAAAAAATCCAAACAACAAAACCATCATGCCAAAGGCATAGCCCAAGTTCAAGAATTGCTGCTGGCTGACCTGAAAACCGCCGATGGTGATGTCGCGCATGATTGGCAAATTAAAGCTCTGGTGGTCGTTTCCAAAGAAAAAGCGCACCACGTTTTCCAGCGCCATATTCAGGGCAATCGAAGCAACCGCGACCATCATGGCGCTGTCAGTGCGCCGCATGCGCCGCAAGCCTTTCAATGCAATTTTGTCGGTCAGCACACCGGCGCTGCCAGCCGCCACTATGGCGACCAGTAAACAGGCGGGAACTGGCAGCCCAAATTTCACATTGAACAAATAGGCCGCCAAAGCGCCCAGCGTGGCGTGGGCCGCAATTGCAAAATTAGCAAAACCGAGTACCGAAAACATCACGGTCAGCCCCAGGGCAGGCAGGGCCAGAACGGCGCCGGAAATAATGCCGTTTAACAGTTGCTGAAGAAAATCATGCATGGTTGCAGTCGGTGTAAGACAAGACTTGAAAAACCAAAAAAACGTGGGCGACGTGACGCCTGCGCTGCGTGAATAGCCAAAAAAATTACCGCAGTTGCGGTCACTTCTCAGGCGTAGCCGCGCGGGGCTTGGTGTGTGGTCCCGGCGGCCAAAACTACTGAAACGGCAGGCTTTTCAGCCTGCACTTTTTCCAGGCAGAGGCCTGAACGGCTTTGCCTTTTATCTTGACTAAACCTAGGCCACTTTGACAAGGTTGACCTTGCCGCCCCTGATTTGCTCGTAGCGAAAGAAGGTGTTGACGACGTCGCCCTTGTCGGTGAATTCACAGGAGCCGCTGGCACCGCTGTAAATAATCGGCTGGTTGGCAGCGATAGCCTTGATGCCATCAACGGCGTTGTCGATGCTGCGCCCACCCTTGTTGCGGGCCGCCGACCGGACCGCGTCCTTGATGGCGGTACCGCTGGCCTGCTTGGCCTTGGCGATTGCCATCAAAACGAGGTTGACGTGGTCATACACCTGGCAGGTGTAGGGATCCAGCGACTCGCTTTTCATCAGATTGGCCAGGCGTTTGTAGGTATCCGAGCCCACCGCAGGCGAAGAGCCGATCATGTAAACGTTTTCCAGCGTTTCAGGCGGCACCGCTTCAATCAACTTCTGGTTGACGCCAAACGCCATGCCAACAATTTTCCCTTTGTAGCCGGCGCGGTAAATTTCCTTGACCACCACCGATGTGTCAGGGACGTAACCACCCAGAACAATAAAGTCCGGATTGGCGCGAATCACCTGGCTGACCTCCGTACGGTAGGTGCTTTTCTTGTCTTCATACAGCAGGGTTTGTGAGACACCGCCCAGCTTCTTCATCTGCTGCTCGATGTGTTCGCCATAGGACTGCGAAAGCGGCGTTTGGGGTCCCATAAAGTAGGCTTTTTTGCCGCCTTGCTCAGCGATGAAGTTGGCAAAAACCTTGCCCAGCAACGCCGATGTCGGTTGCGTCCGGATGATGTATCCCTGGTGCGGCATGTTCGTAATATTTTCGCCACCAGAAACGGTTGCCAGAAAAACCTTGTTCTCCCAGCACAGCGGCGCAACAGCGGTCGTCACCGAAGAAGCCCAGGTGCCGACAATCGCGCACACCTTGTCCGCGTCTATCAACTTGCGCGCGCCGCGCACGGCGGCGTCGGGGTTGGTTTGATCGTCTTCTGTCAAAAGCTGAACCTTGCGTCCGAGCACGCCGCCCGCCGCGTTGACTTCACCGACCACCAGCTCGGCTGCGCGCTGCATAGAGGGGCCGTAGGCACCGCCGCCGCCCGTCAGCGGCAACAAGGCCGCAATCCTGATCGGCTCGCTGGACTGCGCCAGCGCCCAGCCCGGAAGAGCCAGGCTGGCAGCGCCGGCAGATGCCAGTGTGAAAACCTGGCGCCGGGTGGGATGTAGCACGTCTGTCATGAAAGCTCCTTTAAGTGTTCAAGTGAAGATTTAACGATCGAAATTTATTGGCTAACCACCCAGAAACAAACGTCGGGTTTCCGGATCATGGGTCAGCGCCACGGCCGTTGCGTCGCGCACTTTTTCGCCCATGACAAACACCAGTCCACGGTCGGCAATGGCCAGCGCGGCCAGCGCGTTTTGCTCAACCATCAGCACGGTGATGCCTTCCTGCGTTAATTGCTTGACCGTCTCGAACATCGCGGTCGCGGCGACTGGCGACAAACCCGCACTGGGTTCGTCCAGCAACAGCACGCTGGGGGCCATCATCAATGCCACCGCCAGCGCCAGCGTTTGCCGCTGGCCGCCCGATAGTGTGCGCGCCTGAACGCGCAGGCGACCAGCGAGCAAGGGGAAGCGGACAAGCTGCTCGTCCATGCGGCGCCTGGTTTCACGAGGCTCGGCGTAGCAGCCCATCTCGAGGTTTTCGCGCACTGTCATGGATGCAAACACATTGAATTCTTGCGGTACAAACCCAACGCCAGCAGCCGCTAACCCGCGCGCATCGCCACTGACGAGCGCACGGCCATTTATTTGAACCGTGCCGCTGTGGTAGCCGACCAGTCCCGCCACCATTTTTAAAAAGGTTGACTTGCCCGCACCGTTGGGGCCGATGATCACGGCCAGATCACCCTGGTTCAGATGGACGTCAATTCCCTTGACGATGTCTTCGCCGCCGTAGCCGCCTTTAAGCCCCGAAATTTCAATCAAGCGCATGAACGCGTCACTCCCAGATAAGCTTCCTGCACGCGCGTGTCGGAAGCAATGTCGTCAAATTTTCCGCGCGCCATGAAGGCACCTTCAGCCATGACGATCACCTCATCACACAAGCGCCGAATCAGCGGCATGTCGTGCTCGATCAGCAAGATGGTGATGCCCTCTTCTTTTAGCGCCAGCAAGTGGTCACCGATCTCGTTGACCAGCGTGGGGTTGACGCCGGCCATCGGCTCGTCAAGCAGCAGCATTTGCGGATCGGTCATCAGGGCACGCCCGATTTCAAGCAGCTTTTTCTGTCCACCCGAAACATTGCCAGGGAAGTGATTGACGATGCGCTCCAGCTTCAGGCGTTTGACGATGGCCCAGGCTTTGTCGTGCAGTGCACTTTCGCGCCGGCGCGCCGCGGCGGATCCGATTAAACCGGACAGGATTGACTCGCCCGGCTGGTGCTGCCCGTACAGCAGCAGGTGGTCAAACACCGACATGCGGGGAAAACCGCGCGCCAGTTGAAACGTGCGTATCAGGCCGCTGGCAGTCACTTTTTCGGGTGGCAAGCCGGTGATCGCCTTACCGGCAAAAGCGATTGCGCCATCGGTGGGCCGATACAGCCCAGAGATGCAATTGAAAAGCGTCGTTTTCCCGGCGCCGTTGGGGCCAATCAAACCCGTCAGGGTGCCGCGCGTCACATCAAACGAAGCGCCGTTCAACGCCTTCAAGCCGCCAAAGTTCAAACTCACATTTTTGATAGAAAGCAAGGTCATGCGGTGCATCCAAATGCAGCAGCAGAATGCGCATGCGATGGCTTTGCAGTGCCTAAAAATCGGTGTGTCATGAAGCGGTGTGTCATGACTCTTTTTCAGCTTGTCAATGCATCAAACTGAACCACTCCGCCCTTCATCACCAGTGGAATATGCTCGCCCTGACCAGTCAGGCACGACAAGTCTTTCAGGGGATTGCCGTTGACCACCAAAATGTCGGCGAAGGCACCCGGCACCAGGCGGCCTAATTTTCCGGTCATGTTCAAGACTTCTGCACCCACCGTGGTGGCGCTACTGATGATTTCAGCCGGCGTCAATACTTCGGACCGGATGAGAAATTCATTGCTTTGCAATCGGTGTGACTCGCCCAGCAGGTCGGTGCCAAAACCCATTTTGACGCCAGCGCGCTTGAATATTTCGAGCGAGCGCAAGCCGACGTCGCGAACGCCCGCAATCTTGATCGCGCTTTCCGGCGGAAGTCCGTACTGCGCACCCTCGGAAGCCAGGGCGTCGTAGGTCACCAGCGTGGGAACTGCATAAGCGCCGAGCTCAGCCATCAACCGCGCGGTTTCGTCATCAACCAGGTTGCCATGCTCGATGGTGCGCACGCCGAAGCGCACGGCGCGCTGGATGGACTCCGGCGTGTAGGCATGCGCCATCACGTAGGTGCCACGACCCCGCGCTTCGGCCACGATGGCGCGAATTTCATCCTCGGAATAACCCAGCGCGCCGACCGGGTCGGTCGGTGAGGACACACCGCCAGACACCATGATCTTGATCTGGTCAGCGCCCATCTGCAGCTCCTCGCGAGTGGCTTTGCGCACCTCGTCCACGCCGTCGGCGATGCGGCTCAATGCGCCCACCCGAATACAGCAGGCGCACGGCGTGTCCATCGCGGCGAAATCGTAGCGTGCGCGAATATCACCGTGACCACCGGTCTGACTCAGCGAACGACCGGCAATGAACAGACGCGGCCCGACGGCGAGACCCTGTTCGATCGACTGCTTCAAGGCCAGGCCGGCGCCGCCAGCGTCGCGTACCGTCGTGAAACCACGGCGAAGCATGCCGCGGAGAATGGGCAAGGCCTTGAGCGTGACAAACACATTGGGCAATGTCACCTGGCCAGGGAGGTTCAACTGAATGGCGATCGTGTGCACATGCAGGTCAATCAAGCCGGGCATGATGGTTTTGCCCTTCAGGTCAACGACACGTGCGTTGGCGGACTGGATGGGGCGATCAGAAACCTCACGCACGATGCCCTCTTCGACCAAGACATGCTGGCCTTCAAGCAACTCCGGCTGGAGCGGGTCGAGCAATGCGCAGTTGGTAAATAAAGTGCTTTGCATATTTTTTGCCTTTTGGTTAGCGCGTCGTAGCTGATGGGCCGCAACCTGACTCGACTTTGAAGTTTTGTCACGGACAGCTCGGCTTGTTCGCTTTATATTTAATTGCTTACGAGACTAAGCAACTTAAACACCTAAGTCAATAAGCAATAATCACTTAAGCGTTTAATTATTTTTTGTGAAATTTCGATATGCAAGATGTTTTATCTTTTGACGGACAGGAAGCGATTGACTACAAGTGGGCGTTTCACAATGCACCTGTGGGACAAGCGATTGGCCGCTATCGGGTGGTCGTCGACTGCAACGCTACATTTTCAAAAATGTTTCAAGTCAGCCGCGATGCTTTGATCGGGCAGTCATTTCAGTCGCTCTACCCTACGCAGGTCGATTTCGACAAGACCGGGGAACGCATCACACCGATATTGAGCCAGTACGGCTGCTTCTCGGAACACCGCGTCATGAGACGCGCCAATGGTGAATTGTTTTGGGTACACATCAGCGGCTTTGCGCACAACAGGAGTGATCCGTTTCAGCAAACGCTGTGGGCATTTACCGACCTCAGGCGAGAAGATGGTGTCGATTTGACATTGCACGGCTCTATGACACCAAGGGAACGCGACATCGCAGCGCTTCTTATTGAGCGCAAGACCGGAAAAGAGATTGGCAAAGCGCTTGGCATAAGTCCTCGGACTGTCGATGTGTACAAAACCCGATTGCTACGCAAATACGGGGCAGCATCCACTGTTGAACTTGTAAAGAAATTGCTGTAAGCCGTACACGACGCAGAGTTCTTGTTTGTCACCACTGCCATGACAAGCATGGTGCCGTGGCTGTTCCAGCTTGTCTATGCCTTGTCCGAGTTACGGAGGCGAGCTAAACATTTCAAGTTCAAGTTGACGAAAACTGTCTGGGGCAGGCTGCGGGAAAGCAATTACTTTGCCCAATTCAATCGCAAGAAGTTCTTCGTCTGTTGCCCGCCGCTTGTACGACTGCGGCTTGTCAGATAGGGCGGGACTCGACGTCAGACGTTCGAATCTGCGACAAGTACGGTCTCGTGCGCATTGCAGTGGTCATTGCAATTACAAAGCAATGGGTAATGGATTGACATGGGGAAAAAAAGTCAAATATGTCCACCGCATGATTCGCGACGGCCATCCTTTGGCGCTGATCCATTCCTCGAATTCATGCAAAAAATGCGGCCATCATTTACGCGCCGGGAATACGCCGTTGCAAAGAAAGCACGCGCTGTGTAGTCCAGGCAATTTCTGCGAAGGTTAACGTAGTTTGCACCGCCAGGGCCTGCAGTGATGCGCGGCAACTCTAGGTACAAAATATTATTAGAGCTTATCGCAGCTGAACACTTTGCAATCTTAAAAGCGGCAAAAAACGAGCCATTTGAGACAACTCGCTTACTCAATATGAGACGTCGTACAGGCAAAACATCGAAGGTTGAACATTACCCGTTGAAGTCGGTGCGCACAAAATCGGCATTTCACTTGCGCCGGTCTGCGGTGACCCATAAGCTGGGGATCCCGGATCCAGTCCCGGATGAAATCTGAAACTCCAAACTAAAGCACCAGCAAACTCTGCAGATTTCTAGCCGCAATCGCTTTGAAATTTTCAGATATCCACGCATGCGCCGCAGCAGTACGCCAGAACAATACCGCCAGCTCTTTGGCGGCTGGCCACTCTGCCAGCGTAGACGCTGTGGGGTGGAGCGGTCGGTCGGTGAACTGCCGCTCTACCAGCTCGCCATTGGTGGGGGCGTACAGCATGGGCAACATGTCATAGGTGGGCGACAGCGCCCAGTCACCGCCGTTTTTGGTGCCGCGCAGCAGCAATGAGATGTTGCCGTAGTGGCGGTCTGTGTTGGCGATGAGCACGCCGTAGGCCTCCAGCAAACGCATGCGGCGTGCGTCTTCAGCCGTTATCAGCCCGCGTGCCGCCATGCGGTCTGCCGTGGCGGCCCAGTTCTCTTCCTGGCCCACATACTCGGCGTCATACACCTCCAGCGACACCATGCCGATGCGGCCTTTGGGCGTGCGGTCAAAGCGCTCTGACTCCAGAAAAACCCGGCCTGCACCCATGAACAGCTGTGTGTGGGCAGCGGGCAAGCCGGCCTGGGCCAGGGTTTGAATGGCCAGGTGCTCGCACACCAACAGGTCGCGCAGGCGCTGATCAACGGGAGCGTCGCCGGGAGGTGAAAACTTCACCAGCACGGGACGCCCTGCGGTGATGGTGCAGAACTTGGGCTGCTCGCCACCCGCAGACGAGCCGCCCAGGGTGCCCTGCATGGCGCGCTCTGCCAAGCGTGGGTAGTCGGCAGACGATGCGGCATGTGACGCGCGTTCAGCCAGGGAGTGAAAGCGCTGGAAAGCGGCCTCGCCGACGATCAGGTTGCCGGGCAGGTCATCACCAAACCGCACCATAGCGCGCAGCACGTCGTCGTCGGTCCAGCGGCTGGGGTCGCTGCCCAGCTGTAGCTCGGGGTGTGCGTGGGCAAACGAGCGGCCCATGAAACCCTGCGGCCGCATGTCGTGCAAAAACCAGGGCAGGCCATGGTGCCGCATGCTGAGGCCGTCTGCTTCATCGATCCAGATACCGCCGCCTTCGAGCAGCACCATGCGCGCGAAAGGGCCAGGCTGGCCGCTGGCGTCTACCCGCATGATCGGCACGTTGCAGCCCACACCAGCCAGGTTGCGCGGCAGCACATAGCGCTGCGTGCGAGCCGCGCCCACCTTCTGCAGTTGGCCAGCGCGCAGCAGTGGTGCCAGCGTGCGCGACACCGTGGGTTGGCTGACGCCCAGGGCCGCCTGCAGCTCGGCGCTGGTAGCCATGCCGCCACGCTGGCGCAGGGCTTGCAAAGTTTGGGCTCTCAGTGTGGCAGAAAGGGACAAAATTTGCCTTTTTAGAATCAATTAATGAATAGATAAATACAATTTTATTCCAATGTATTCATGAATTTGTGACTTAATTTGAATGGATATTTTAGTATTTAGCTGCTAAAAGTGTTCGGCAAAACGACAGTGATGCGCTCACAAAGGAAAACGCTCCTCTATTCATAGCGCTTAGCCCCCGTATTTGCTGCCGCAGTAGCCTTTTTAGTCATAAAAAAAAGCGCCTGAAGGCGCTTTTTTGCAAAGGCGGGGCGAATTACCTGGCCACAACCCGAACCATCTCCAGGCACTTGTTTGAATAGCCCCATTCGTTGTCATACCAGGCGACGATTTTGACGAAGGTGCTGTCGAGTGCGATGGATGCATCCGCGTCAAAAATCGACGTGCGGGTGTCACCACGGAAATCAGTGGCAACGACCTTGTCTTCGGTGTAGCCCAACACGCCCTTGAGCGCGCCTTCGCTTTGCGCTTTCATTTCGGCGCAGATTTCGGCCATGCTGGCGGGGCTGTTCAGCTCACAGGTCAGGTCAACTACCGACACATCGGACGTTGGCACGCGGAAAGACATGCCGGTGAGCTTTTTGTTCAGCTCGGGAATCACCACACCCACAGCCTTGGCTGCGCCAGTACTGGATGGAATAATGTTCTCAAGGATGCCGCGGCCGCCGCGCCAGTCTTTGTTGCTCGGGCCGTCGACCGTTTTTTGGGTAGCGGTGGCGGCATGTACCGTCGTCATCAGGCCGCGCTTGATGCCCCATTTGTCGTTCAATACCTTGGCCACCGGTGCCAGGCAGTTGGTGGTGCATGAGGCGTTGGAGATGATGGCCTGGCCGGCGTAGGTTTTGTCGTTCACGCCGAAGACAAACATCGGGGTGTCATCTTTCGATGGGGCCGAGATGATGACTTTTTTAGCGCCAGCGGCAATGTGCTTGTCAGCGCCTGCCTTGTCGAGAAAAAGGCCGGTGCACTCCAGCACGATATCGGCGCCGACTTCATTCCACTTGAGGGTGGCAGGGTCACGCTCTTGCGTCAGGCGAATCTTTTTGCCGTTAACGATGAGGGTGTTGCCTTCAACGCTGACTTCGCCCCTGAAGCGGCCATGCACCGAATCGTATTGAAGCATGTACGCCAGGTAGTCGGGCTCCAGCAGGTCGTTGATGCCAACGATTTCAACATCGCTGAAGTTCTGCACTGCCGAGCGAAGAACGTTGCGGCCAATACGACCAAAACCGTTGATGCCTACTTTGATTGTCATGAGATACCTTTGTGATGACTTGATGATAAAAATTACAAGCTACGCGAGTCCAGATACAAAGTGTCCGGATCAAAATCAATGCCGCCAGGCCATGCCACGGTGCCGTGATTGACCCTGGCCCTGCTGAAATACGCGGGGTCTTTCAGTCGCTCAAAGACCGGAAAATGAACAAACGGCGAAACGTCAAACGTCGCACGGCGTCCGTCAACGAACTCCAGTTGCAACATGAGATTCGGCATGGCGGCAACGCTGCTGACGCGTGGATTCATCGCAGGGGCTCCACTCGCTCGACGGGCTGGCCGTTAACAGCAAGCGACCAATCGGCAATCAACTCTTCGCGACGCAGTTCAATCCACGCCTGCACAAGCCGGGTTTGCTTGGGTGGAAATTTTCCATCCATTAAGTCAGCCGTGTCGATTGCAAATACCGCCTCATGCCCTTGATACATCGCATGAATATGCGGGGTATTGTGCTGTCGGGTGTCCATGAAATACATGTAAATCAGAACACCGTAAAAGGACGAGATGAGTGGCATGGCAACTACGCTTCTTATTTCTTCAGCACCTTGCGCACCGTGTCTGCCACGTTTTCAGGCGTGAAGCCGAAATGCTTGAACAAAACCGGCGCAGGCGCTGACTCGCCGTAGCTGTCGATGCCGACCACTGCAGCGCAGCCGTATTTCCACCAGCCATCGGTCACGCCCATCTCGACTGCGATGCGTGGAATACCTTCGGGCAGCACTTCGGATTTGTAGGCTGATTTTTGTTTGTCAAACGTCGTGGTGCTGGGCATGGAGACCACGCGCACGGCAATCTTGAAAGTCGCGAGCAGCTCTTGTGCTTTCAGGGCCAATTGCACTTCGGAGCCGGTGGCGATGATGATGGCCTGCATCTTTTTCTTCAGGCCCACTTCGATCGGTTCAGACAGCACATAAGCGCCCTTGCTGATCTGGCCCAGGTCGTCTTTCGGGGCGTAAGGCAAGTTCTGGCGGCTGAGCAGCAGGGCTGTCGGCTTGGTCTTGTTTTGCAGGGCCACCGCCCAGGCGACAGCGGTTTCAGCGGTATCGCCCGGACGCCACACGTCGAGGTTGGGGATCAAACGCAGGCTGGCGGCGTGCTCGATCGACTGGTGCGTCGGGCCGTCTTCGCCCAGGCCAATCGAGTCGTGCGTGAACACATGCACCACCCGCAGCTTCATGAGTGCAGCCATGCGAATCGCGTTGCGGCTGTAGTCGCTGAAGGTCAAAAAGGTACCGCCGTAAGGGATGTAGCCGCCATGCAGCGCCATGCCGTTCATGATGGCGGCCATGCCGAACTCACGCACGCCGTAGTTGATGTGGCGGCCACCTGCGCTGACGCCGTCTGCGTTGGGTGTCAAAACGACCTCACCGTTGATGTCAAAGCGCAGGTTGGGCGTTGACTTGGTGTTGGTCAGGTTAGAGCCGGTCAGGTCGGCCGAGCCGCCCAGCATTTCTGGCAGGCCAGCGGTAAACGCTTCAAGTGCCAGCTGCGAGGCCTTGCGCGACGCCACCGTTTCAGCCTTGGTATGCGCGCCAATGACGGTGTCAACGGCTAGCTGTGCAAAGCTTTTGGGCAGGTCGCCCTTCATACGGCGCGTCAGTTCGGCAGCGAGTTCTGGAAAGGCTGCCTTGTAAGCCGCGAACTTGACGTCCCAGTCTGCTTCTGCAACCAGTCCTTTGGCTTTGGCGTCCCACGCGTCGTAGCTTTCTTTTGGTATTTCAAACGGGCCGTAGGGCCAGTTGAGAGCTTCGCGGGTCAGCTTGATTTCTTCAGAACCGAGTGGTTCGCCATGCGCTTTGGCGGTGTTGGCGCGGTTCGGCGAGCCCTTGCCGATGTGCGTCTTGCAGACGATCAGCGTCGGCTTATCGGTAGATTTTTTCGCATCGGCAATGGCGGCATCCACCGCTTCTGCGTCATGACCGTCGATGGGGCCGATCACGTTCCAGCCGTAGGCCGCAAAACGCAGGGGCGTGTTGTCGATAAACCAGGGCGCGACGTTGCCATCAATCGAGATGCCGTTGTCGTCGTACAGCGCAATCAGCTTGCCCAGGCGCCAGGCGCCAGCGAGTGCCGACGCCTCGTGGCTGATGCCTTCCATCAGGCAACCGTCACCCATGAAGACATAGGTGTGGTGGTCCACAACCGTGTGGCCTTCGCGGTTGAACTCTTTGGCCAGCAGCTTTTCGGCCAGTGCCATGCCGACGGCATTGGTCAGGCCCTGGCCAAGGGGGCCAGTGGTGGTCTCAATGCCGGGGGTGACATGTACTTCAGGATGCCCGGGCGTTTTGCTGTGCAGTTGGCGAAAGTTTTTAAGCTCTTTCACCGGCAACTTGTAGCCGGTGAGGTGCAGCAGCGCGTAAATCAGCATAGAGGCGTGGCCGTTACTCAAAACAAAGCGGTCGCGGTCAAGCCAGTTGGGGTTGTGCGGGCTGTGTTTGAGATGGCGGCCCCACAGGGCTACCGCCATGTCGGCCATGCCCATAGGCGCGCCGGGATGGCCAGAATTAGCCGCCTGCACGGCGTCCATCGCGAGGGCGCGAATGGCGTTGGCCATGTTTTGGGGGGAAGAAGCCACGAAAGGGGGTAGTTCGCTGGGAACCACGTTGGAAACGGGAAGCTGTGACATGGCGTTCTTAAGAAATGGAAAACAAATATGACCGGCAGGCGGTCTGGCAAATGCGGAACTGATCTTCAATTTTAACAATCTGCGTGGCCCGCAACTTTTTTAGTGCGACGCACGCTTTACCAGCTTTGCACTGGCCAATGTTTTAAAGTGCGTCTAAGCCTGCTTGAGCCACCGCATTTATTCGCGGTTTCACCAATGCGCGTCGCACTGGCAACCAGGGGCAAGGAGGCAAAACGTCACAAGGAACAAGCGATGAAAGCCATGATTCTGGCCGCGGGCCGAGGCGAGCGCATGCGCCCGTTAACCGACAGCACGCCCAAGCCTTTGTTGAAGGTACGCGGCCAGCCGCTGATCGCCTGGCATGTGGAGGCGCTGGCACGCGGCGGGTTCACGGATCTGGTCGTCAACACCGCCTGGCTGGGTGACCAGATACCGGCTTATTTTTCAAGCCTTACAGGCCTCTACGCCAGTGAATACAGGGGCCAAGCGCTATCAATTTCATACTCTCACGAAGGGCGTGACTTTGCTGATGCGCTGGAAACCGCTGGCGGCATCGCGCGTGCGCTGCCGCGGCTGGGCGAGGTGTTCTGGGTGCTTGCCGGTGATGTGTTTACGCCAGACTTTGAATTTTTGCAGCGCGACGTTGACCGCTTTGTGGCGAGCGACAAACTCGCCCATCTGTGGCTGGTGCCCAACCCAGACCACAACCTGAAGGGCGACTTTGGCTTGAGCGAAGAAGGTCTTGCTTTGAATTTGCCCATGGGGTCAACCAGCATGCGCTACACCTTCAGCACCATCGGCCTGTACCGCAAGGCGCTGTTCAAGGATTTGCCGTTTGGCAACCCACAAGGCCTCAAAACCCCGCTGGCACCGCTGCTCCGGCTGGCAATGGACAATCAACAGGTAAGCGCCGAGCTTTACCCCGGCGCATGGACCGATGTCGGAACACCAGCACGGCTGGATGAATTGAACAAGACCTCAAGCTGAAACGCACCATCAAATGAACACTTCCATCCCCGCCACCGTCTACCAAAAACGCCGTGCCACGATTGCCAAAGCCCTCAAAGCCGCTGGGGGTGGCATCGCATTACTGCCCACCGCATCCGAGTACCCGCGCAACCGCGACAGCGACTTCCCCTACCGCCACGATAGCTACTTTTACTACCTGACTGGCTTCACCGAGCCAGCCAGCTGGCTGGCCATCGAGGCCAGTGGCAAAACCACGCTGTTTTGCCGCCCCAAAGACCTGGAGCGCGAGATCTGGGACGGCATTCGGCTGGGCCCCAAAGCCGCGCCTGAAAGCTTGGGGGTAGACGAAGCCTTCAGCGTGGAGACGCTGGATGAAAAAATGTCCCTGCTGTTGGCCAACCAAAATGCCGTGTGGTTTCCGTTTGCTACGCACAAGGGCCTGGAGACGCAGGTTGATGGCTGGCTCAACAAGGTGCGCGCGCGCATCCGTTTTGGCGCCGAGTGCCCGCAAAGCCAGCACGACCTGTGCAAGTTGCTCGATGAAATGCGTTTGATCAAGGACGCGCATGAAATTGCGATTTTGCGGCGTGCCGGGGTCATCTCTGCCGGGGCCCATGTGCGGGCGATGCAGGTAAGTGCAGCTCTGCTGCGCCAACCCGCCAAAGGCGTCAAAAGCGCTTTGACCGTAGTGCCGCGTGAATACCACCTGGAAGCCGAGCTGCTGCACGAGTTTCGCCGTCATGGCTCGCAGTACCCCGCCTACACCAGCATCGTCGCCGCTGGCGCCAACGCCTGCATATTGCACTACCGCGCCGACACTGCCGAACTCAAAACCGGCGAACTGTGTTTGATTGACGCCGGCTGTGAGCTCGACGGCTACGCCAGCGACATCACCCGCACGTTTCCGGTCAGTGGCACGTTCACACCCGCCCAGCGCACGCTGTACGACATCGTCCTTAGAGCGCAAGAGGCCGCCATAGCGGTCACAAAACCAGGCAAACGCTTCACCGACCCGCACGATGCCGCCACCCGTGTACTGGTGCAGGGCATGCTGGACGTAGGCCTGCTGGATACAAAGAAACACGGCACAGTTGATGACGTGTTGCTCAGCGGCGCTTACCGGCAGTTTTACATGCACCGCACTGGCCACTGGATGGGCATGGACGTGCACGACTGCGGCGACTACACGGAGCCTGGCAGCAAACCACGTGAAGAAAAAGACGCACTTGGCAAGATGGTTATGAAAAAGCCGCCGCGCATCTTGCAGCCCGGCATGGTCCTGACGATTGAACCTGGCATTTACGTGCGACCGGCCAAAGGCGTGCCCAAGCAGTTCTGGAACATCGGCATCCGCATTGAAGACGATGCACTGATCACGGCCAAAGGCTGCGAGCTGATGACGCGTGGCGTACCGGTGAAGGCCGATGAGATTGAGGCCCTGATGCGGGGATAAATTGCGGAGCAGGCGTTCGTCGATGCGAAGACTTCTTCTCGCCCTTTAAAATCGGGCATGAAAATCATCATCAGAACCTTCTTCAAAACCTTGCGCATTGTCCTTGGCCCGGTCATGCTGCTCAAGGAAAAACTCACCCGACCGGAAGGTATCGTCCGCTCACAGACTGCGCAACAAAGCGCGGATCTGAAATGCCAGAGCTTGGTTTTGTACCACTACAAAACCTGCCCGTTTTGCATGAAGGTACGCCAAGAAATGGCGCGCCTGTCGCTGAACATCCAGCGCGTTGATGCGCAACCGCAGGGGGCCGACCGCGACGCGTTGACACGTGAAGGCGGGCAGACGAAAGTGCCCTGCCTGAAGATCACCGATGCGGCTGGCAAGAGCCAGTGGCTTTATGACTCCGACAAAATTGTGGGCTATTTACGCGGGCGGTTTGCGGCCACCTGACTTGAACGGCAGCACCTCAATACTCAAAGCAAGCGCAAACTCCACCAACCCACGGCGGGCAGGCCTGATTTGTCACAGCCCGCCGAGATGCGACCTCAAGGCAACGTGTCTCCCAGGGCAAGGCCCTCACGCCGGGGATCGGCACCGCCAACAAAAACGGGGGCGCTCTGCCCTGCAGGCTGGGTTTTGATAATGGTTGAAACGCCGCTTGACTGTGCGGCGAACGACACCGTATGGCCCAGGCTGCGCAAACCATTGAGCAACGGGTCGTTAAGTCCGCTGTTGCTCACATCAATCGACGGGTGCTCCCCGCCAACCCCAGTGGTGGGGCTGTTTGCAGCGCCAAAGTTCACCATGGATGTTGCTTGTTGCGCGTTGAGCTTCCAGTCAATTGCGCTTACCAGCGTTTTTACAACAAACTGAATGATGCTAGCGCCTCCAGGAGAGCCAGTGGCCATCAGGAAGTCACCGCGTGAACCGTCTGCTGCCTTGTTGAATACGATGGTTGGCGCCATGGAGCTTCGAGGGCGTTTGAGCGGTGCAACCCGATTTGCAATGGGGCCGGACGTGTCAGAAGGCGCAAACGAGAAGTCGGTTAACTGGTTGTTCAGCAAAAAACCCCGGGTGAAGTGAAACGATCCCATGCCGCTTTCGATGGTGGTCGTCATGACCACTACATTGCCAAATTTATCAACGATAGACATATGCGTAGTGCCTTTGCCTTCAGTGGCACTGCTGCCGAGCACCACTGCATTGCTGAATACACCTGCCTCCGCAGTGCCCAGGCTCCGCGTGCTGGAAATCAGGGATGCCCTGCTTTTCAGGTAGTTTTTGTCCAGCATGGACGCCACCCCATTGCCCGGCAAGGCAACAAAGTCCGAGTCGGCCACATACTTGTTGCGATCCGCGTAGGCCAGCCGCTCGGCTTCGCTCACCAGGTGTACGGCCAGCACAGACGGCTTGCCACCCTCGGCATTAATCAGCGTGGGCGCTGCAGCGGCGAGGTCAAAATTCTCCAGAATGCCGAGTGTCTGGCCGACCGCGATGCCACCGGACGAGGGCGGGCCCATGCCGCAGACCCATGTATTTCGGTAGGTGCCGCATACCGGCGTACGCCGCACAGCTTTGTAATTGGCCAGGTCGCTCAGTTCAGTCAGCCCGGGGGTGATGGCCACCGTGCTGGTCACGCCGCCAGTAGTCACCTTGATTTTGTCAACAATGGATTGCGCTATCGGACCGGTATAGAAAGCGTTGGCACCGCCCTGCGCAATGGTACCCAGAGTTGCGGCGTAAGCGGGGTTCTTAATCGTGCTGCCCAATGCCTTCGGGGTGTAGTCGTTGTTTAAAAAATAGGCGGCGGCTTCAGGGTCCCGCAGAAGGTCATCGCGCGCACCGCTGATGGCTGATGCCATGCGCCCACTGATGGCAAAGCCGTCGGTTGCCAGCTTGATGCCAGGCTGAAACAAACCTGCCCAGGGCTGGCTGCCATTGTCCTGGTGCGCCAGCTCAAGCATGCGCAGGGCGCCAGGCGTTCCGATGGAGCGTCCGCTGGCCTTGGTACTCAAAAATGACTGGCCCAGGTTCGGCAAGGGGTTCGTTTTATCTGCAGCACTGACATAGCGCAAATAGTCCTCGGTTGCTGCCGCGGGCGCTGTCTCGCGACCGTCATAACTTTGCACCACTTTGGTGTTGGCGTTGTAATGCAGCATGAATGCGCCGCCGCCGAGCCCTGACGACTGGGGTTCAACAAGGCCCAGCACTGCCTGCACTGCAACCGCCGCATCAACCGCTGTACCGCCGCTCGCGAGTACGCTACAACCGGCCTGAGTCGCCAAAGGGTTGGCCGTTACCACCATGAACGTTCCGGCACTCACAGGCTGGATGCCACTACGGTAGCCTGACTGGGGCTCGGGAATGGCCGGGTCGCCAGGCAATCCGGACCCCACCACCACCGTGTTGCTGCCACTTTTTTGCAGGCAAGGCTGGGGAATTGAAAAAGCGTTGACAACGCCAGTGCTTCCCGCGCCGCCACAGCCGCCCAGTGCCAACGCGGCCAGTGCACCAAGCCAGCGCCAATTGGGCAGATTTGCAACACCTGTTTTGTTAACAAACTTCATCATCTATTCCTTTGTGTTGTGGGTTGAAAATCCCTTTGACATTCTTTTCCCCGGGACCAGTTTGCAGTTTTCGGTCAAAAGTTTCAATCAATTTTTCTTCCAATTGGCGGTTCTGCTGTCAATCTGGCGGGAAATTTGCTAGTACACGCTGTGCTTCCATCCAACGCAACCCGCCCGCCAATTACAACTACAGCCTGAACCATTGGCCAAAATGACCTCCAGATTGCCAACAGACCCGCCATGGCGCGCCCAGGAGCTGCTGCTTATGAGCGAGGTCATGCGGCTGGTTGGCAAAAGCCTGGCGCCCGAGGTGGTGCTGCGTGAAATGCTGCATTTGATGTCAGAGTTGCTGGGGCTGAACCGGGGCCGCATTGTGCTGGCTGACTTTGTGGGCGACATTGCGCTGGAAGGCCTGGCCGACCGCAAGCCCACGGCGCGTTCGGCTGCGTCGGGGCCATCGTCAGCCATTCGGTATGCCTACGGCCTGACGCGGGGCGAAATGGCGCGTGGTCGTTATGGCCCGGCTGAAGGCATCACGGGTCGGGTGCTGGCAACGGCGCAACCCATCATCGTGCAGGACATTGATGCCGAACCACAGTTTTTGATGCGGGCAGTGGACCGCGCGCACTTGCCTCAAGAGGTCGTGGCTTTTATTGCGCTGCCGATAGAACTAAACACGAATGCAGGCCACGAGGTCATTGGCGTGCTGGCCTGCCACCGCATTCGCAGCCGTGACCGCCAGCTAAATGACGATGTGGCGGTGCTCAAGATTCTGGCCACGCTGGCCGGGCAGCTGCTGCAGCTGCAAGCGCTGGTGGCCGACAAAACCCGCGCGCTGCAGGCCAAAAACCAATTGCTCACCCGCGCGCTGGAGACCGCAGCCGCGCGCTACGGCATCATCGGCACCTCACCGGCGCTGCTGCAAGCGCTGAGCGAGCTTGAAAGGGTGTCCGAGGCCTCCGCCAGCGTGTTGCTGCTGGGGGAGTCGGGTACCGGCAAGGAGCTGTTTGCGCGGGCCGTGCACCTGTCAAGCCAGCGGCGTGACCAGCCCTTCATCAAGGTCAATTGCGCGGCAATTCCCGACACGCTGTTTGAGTCCGAGCTGTTCGGCTATGAACGCGGCGCTTTCACGGGCGCACAAACGGCGCGCGCGGGCTGGTTTGAACAGGCGGACCAGGGCACGATTTTTCTCGATGAGATTGGCGAGATGCCGCTGCCCATGCAAACTAAGCTGCTGCGCACGCTGCAAGAGGGCACCATCGTGCGGCTGGGCGGCAAACGCGAGCTCAAGGTGGCGGTGCGCGTGGTGGCCGCGACCAACCGCGACCTGGCGCAGGACGTGGCGCGCGGCACCTTCCGGCGCGATCTGTTTTACCGGCTCAATGTGATTCCGATTCGGCTGCCCTCGCTGCGTGAGCGGCCGCAGGACATTCGAGCGCTGACGATTCATTTTTTAAGCCGTGTCAACCAGGACAACCAGCGCAACGTGAGCCTGTCGGCGCAGGCCTTGAGCAAGCTGGAGCAGCACGCCTGGCCCGGCAATATCCGCGAGCTGGGCAACGTGATCGAGCGTCTGGTGCTGCTGACCGACAGCACCATGGTTTCCGGGCCGGAACTGGAGCGGTTCCTGCCGACCGGGCCGGAAGGTGCAGCACCTGGCAGTGCGCTCGTGGCCACGCCAGATGTCAAACCATTGGCCATTGCCGCAGCACCGCTGGTGCGCGACTACCAGGCGGCGCAGTCGCATTCGCCAGCGCAGTTGCAGCAGGCACTGGCGGCGCATGGCGGCAACCAGTCCCGGGCCGCGCAGGCCATGGGATTGACGGTGCGGCAATTCAGCTACCGCCTACGGAAAATAAGCCTTAACAATGTCGACAATTTGTAGCCAATTTGTCTGCACTGGCCAAGCTGTCTGTTATTTTTTGCACTGAATATGCTATTGATTAAATAGCGTATAGCCCGCGTATTTACTGCGGCAATGGCCTATTTTGTTCTCAATTTCCAGATAACCCCATGGTTGGCATGCCCGTTGCAATAACAGTTGCAGCGGCATGTGCCGTGAACCCTTCTGGAGATTTCCATGACCATGGCAAGCGTTCTCATTTCCCCCGAACAACTGTTGAACCTGATGGCTGCCGAGAAGGTGGTTGTTATCGACACGCGTGATGCCGACACCTACGCCGCAGGCCATCTGCCCGGTGCCGTCAACATGCGCGAGATCTTCACCTTTTTGGCAACCTCGACAGCTGAGGGCCTGACGGCGCTCAAATCAACTTTTGCCGAGCATTTTGGCAAAGTGGGCCTGTCGGGCGACGAGACCGCCGTGTTTTACGAAGACGCGCTCAACAGCGGCTATGGCCAGTCGTGCCGCGGCTACTACCTGCTGACCTGGCTCGGCTACCCGAAAATCAAGGTGCTGAACGGCGGGTTTTCTGCCTGGAAAGCCCAGGGCCTGGGCGTCAGCGTTGACATGCCCACGCCGGTAGCCAAAACTTTCCCGACCGACCTGGTGGGCGCCGACGTGATGTTGACAAAAGACGACGTGGCCGCCGCACTAAACACCGACATCAAGCTGCTCGATGTGCGCGACATCGACGAGTGGACCGGCGAGAGTTCCAGCCCTTACGGCAAGGATTTTGCACCGCGCAAGGGCCGCTTGCCTGGTGCCAAGTGGATTGAGTGGTACCGCTTCATGAAGCCTTCGGCACAGGGCCCCGTGTTCAAGTCACCACTGGAAGTGCAGGCCGAAGCCGCTACCGCGGGCATTGGCAAGGACGACACCGTCTACCTGTATTGCTTTAAGGGGGCACGCGCTTCCAACTCTTTTCTGGCCTTGAAGCAAGCCGGCTTTACCGATGTGCGCATGTACTTCGGCTCGTGGAACGAGTGGTCGCGTGACGACGCCCTGCCGATTGAAACCGAGGCACCGGTGATCAAGTCCAAAGCGCCTGCACTGGCCTTGGCCGCGTGAATAACTTTTCTGGAAACACACTGATGACCACCGCTACGTTAGACGCATCGACGACTGTGAAGGCTTACCTGAAGCCCATTGACAGCGAGGGCCTGGCCGCCTTTGCTGCCAGGGGCTGCGCCAACCCCGCATCACGCGGCACCAACAAGGTTAAAACCGTGATGCAGGGCATGTACCGCTCGCTCAGCTATGTCGGTGAACACCAGCCTGTGGTGGTTGATGAGCCACTGCACCTGTTTGGCGAAGACACCGCACCTGCACCGGGGGAGATAGTGTTGTCGGGCCTGGGTGGTTGCCTGGCGGTGGGCATCACCGCTGTGGCCACGTGGAAGCAGGTCAAGCTGAGCAAGCTGGAGATTTTCATGGAAGGCGATATTGGCAACCCGGCGGCCTGGGGTGCGGGCGGTGCGTTGAAGGAAGCGCCCGAGATGGGGTTTCAGGCGATTCGGGTGAAAGTCATGATTGAGGGCGACGCGCCCCGGGAAGTGTTGGATGAAATCGTACAGCACGCGAACTTTTATTCACCTGTGGCCAACAGCATGCGCAACCCGATTACCTTCAATATCGAGATGGGCTGACGCCAAGCATTGTTCCTACGCGGCCCATTCCCGTTCTGGCTGAGCCTGTGAAGGGCTTCGACAGGCTCAGCCAGAACGGTCCAGAACATCAGGAGAATTCATGGAAGTCCTTGAACGCACAGCAACACAGCCGGACATTGCTGCCGAGGCCGCTAGTACCTTCGCAGGGGACGCGCTTATCGCTGCAGTGCGCGAAGTCGTCGATGGCCCACTGGCTGAGCTGGCTGACGACATCGACCGCCGGGGAATTTACCCCAAGTCAATTTTGCAGCTGCTGGGTGAGCTGGGCGCGCTCCGGGCGCACATGGCCGAGCCTGGCAGCCCGGCAGACTATGGCCTGGCGATACGCGCCATGACAGAGGTGTCACGCGTGTGCGGTGCTACCGGCTTCATGGTCTGGTGCCACGAAGTTTGCGGCGTGTACATGGAGCAATCCGGCAACCCGCATCTGATGGGCGAGATGCTGGCAAAACACAGCCAAGGGGATACGCTGGGCGCGACTGGCATGTCCAACCCCATGAAAACCTTTGCCGGTATTGAAACGTTTTTGCTGCACGCCACCAAAGTTGAGGGCGGCTACAACATCAACGGTACGCTGCCTTGGGTCAGCAACTTGGGGCCTGACCACTACTTTGGTGCGGTGGCTGATCTTCAAACGCATGGCCAGAGCGGTGCTACGAAAACAGAAGTGATGTTTCTTGTGCACTGTGATGCAACAGGCGTTGAGCTGCGCAATTGCCCCTCGTTTTCTGCGATGGAAGGCACCAACACCTGGGCGGTACGCCTGACGGATTATTTTGTGGGCGCAGCGCAGCTGATTGCCGACCCGGTGCGTCCCTTTATCGGCCGCATACGCGCGGCGTTTATCCTGCTGCAAACCGGTATGGGACTGGGCGTGGCGCAGGGCGCGATTGACTCGATGTGGGCAGTTGAGCGCCAGCTCGGTCACGTCAATGAATTTCTCGATGATCGGCCCGACGACTTGCAAGCTGAACTCGATGACCTGACAGCGCGCATCATGCAGTTGGCCAAAACACCGTTTGGCATGGACAAGGAGTTTTTAATCGACGTGCTGGACGTACGCGCCCACGCCTCGGAGCTGGCCCTGCGCGCCGCGCAGTCTGCCTTGCTGCACCAGGGCGCCCGTGGTTACCTGATGACATCTGCGGTGCAACGCCGGGTGCGCGAGTCGCATTTTGTCGCCATCGTGACGCCCGCCATCAAACACCTGCGCAAAGAAATCGCCCGCCTGAGCGCTGTGGA
>JANXTM010000055.1 GCA_025352405.1 Polaromonas sp. | reverse complement strand
CTTCTGCCTCCAGGCCTTCGGCGGAGTTTTTGAATTCGGGGGAGAGCTTGGTTTGCATTATTTTTAAAGCGCCTGGTGGGCGGCTTTGGCTTTGATGAGGGCTTTCTTGCGCAGGGAGCGCTGCCAGTCCAGAAAAAGAGGTGGCAAGGCCAGCGTGAGCAGGCCAATCGCCAGGGGCACGACCCAGATAAAACCAACGTACTTGAACCCCAGCGCACCGACCAGCCCGCCCAGCACAAACATGCCCAGCAGTGTGCAGTACAACCTGAGCTTGATGCGGTTGGCCCGCACGCGGGATTCAAGCGGGCTTGTGGTGCGGTTCCAGTAAAACAGTTTGCCCAGCTCGATGCCCATGTCGGTGATGACGCCGGTCATGTGGGTGGTACGGATTTGCGACGCTGAGATTTTGCTGACCAGTGCGTTTTGCAGCCCCATGGTGAAGGCCAGCACCAACAGCGTCAGCGGTACGGCAAACGGCGTTTGTCGGCTCAAGGTTGCGCCCATCAAGCCAAAAATCAGCAGCAGCACGGCTTCGACCAGCAGGGGCAAGGCGTATTCGCTGCGCAGCCAGTGCTGACGCGACCAGTTCACCATGATGGCAGTAAACGCCGCCCCGGCCGTGAACGCCAGCAGGGCACCCACCGCGCCCAGCACCAGCTTCATGTTGCCGAGCACCAGGTTGTCGGCCAGCATGGAGGCAAAGCCCGTCATATGGGAGGTGTACATGCTGACGAGCAAAAAACCACCTGCGTTGATGGCCCCGGCATTGAACGCCAGCATGCCGCCCAGCAGCCGGTTGGTCGCCGCCGTGCGGTGTTGGCCAGTGAGGTGACGCAGGCGGCGCATGGCTGGCCAACGGCCGGTTTACCAGTGCGCCGACATGCGGTGCGGGTTAAAGATGCCGGCCGGATCAAACTCGTGCTTGAGGGCTTTATGAATGCGGTCAAGCGGCGGCTTCAAGGCATCGAATCGGGCGCTACGGCAGCCTTCTCCGGGGCTATGTGCTATAAAAAGTGTAGCGTGTCCACCGGCGGCTTCTGCAGCTGCGCGCAAGGCTGGCCCCTGCTCTGCGCCCGCGCGTACCCAGCGCAGGCCGCCGTGCCATTCGATCAATGGCGAATCGGGCAAGTCCAGCACGGGCGCGGTTTGCGGCAGCGACAAACGCCACAGGTCCTGGCTGCTGCTGCGGGCCTGGTGCCAGGGCAGTTGCTGGTCACGGCAGGCTTGCCAGTCGGCGGCCGCTGTTCGGTTATCCAGTCGCTGACCGCCCAGTGTTTTGCAGGCGGCCTCTACGGCAGCCACTGCGCCGCGCAGTCGCAGGTAGAGCGTGCCAACCCCGTTGTCTTCAACCCAACAACTGGCATTGAGGGGCAGTGGCTGGCCGCCCCAGGCATGCAGCCAGCCAAGGGCCTGGACCTGGCTGCATTCAAAGCGCAGCGTGGCCTCCAGCGGTGCCACCGGCAATACCTTTAGGCTGACTTCAGTGATCAAGCCCAGCGTACCCATGCTGCCCGCCATCAGGCGCGACACGTCGTAGCCCGCAACATTTTTCATGACCTGGCCGCCAAAAGTCAGGTGCTCACCCTTGCCGTTGATGATTTTCACGCCCAGCACGTAGTCGCGTACCCCGCCAACGCTGGCACGCGCGGGGCCGCTCAGGCCGCTGGCCACCATACCGCCAACGGTGGAGGTGGCTGCAAAGTGCGGTGGCTCGAAGGGCAGGCACTGGCCGTGGGCGGCCAGCAAGGCCTCCAGCTCAAGCAAGGGCGTGCCCGCACCGGCGGTGACGACCAGCTCGCTGGGCTCATAACTGACGATGCCCGCCAGCGCCGTGGTGTCGAGCAGCTCGCCCTTGAGTGCCTGGGCATAAAAATCCTTGCTGCCTCCGCCCCGAATGCGCAGGGGGATGCGGGTGGCAGCAGCGCTGCGTATGCGGTCGACGAAGGAGGCAGAAGAGTCAAGGACTAATGGCATGCTGCTGATGTTAAGCCGCTATGGGTAGGGCAGTGTTGATTTTTTTGAACGCGGTTTGTTCGGTTTTTTGCGAAGGATTTACAGCAGCGGCCTTGTCCTGCCTCAATCAAGAAAGAAATTCACCGGCAGCCCCGGCACCTCCACCTGCATCGAGAACACGCAACCCGAGCCAGGCCAGGTTTTCAACTCCGCTGCAGAGCGGCCATGGCAGGCGGTGGTGAGATAGAGCGTTTTGAGGTCGTCGCCGCCAAAGCAGGGCATGGTGGGGCACAGCGCGGGCACGGGGATGTCTGCCAACACCTCGCCCGCAGGCGAGAGCTTGAGGACCCGGCTCCCTTCAAACATGGCCACGTAGTAGTTGCCCTGCACATCGACCGCTGCGCCGTCGGGCCGCCCGCCATACACTGACCGGTCGAGTAGTTCCGGCTGCCAACCCGGTGGCTTGCCTGGCCATTGTTTGAAAATGCGCTCCCCGGTCATGGCGCTGGTCTCCATGTCCCAATCCCAGGCGCGAATGGTGTGACTGGTCGTGTCGGACCAGTACACGGTGCCGGCATCTGGCGACCAGGCCAGGCCGTTGGCAATGGTGGCCTGGTCTGCCCTTAATGTCAGTCTGGGGGCCTGACCGTTGCGGCAATCAATGGAGAAAAGCTGCGCGCTGGCCACGTCCCGCGGTTCATACATGGTGCCTGCCCAGAAGCGGCCGCAGGGGTCTGCCTTGCCGTCGTTGAACCGCGTGGTGGCAGTGTTGTGCGTGGCCTTTGCAAGCAGCTGCAGGGGCCCGCCCCATTCCCGCGCGCGGTAGATACCGTCTCGTAGGGCCAGCACCAGACCGCTAGCGTTGCCCTGCGCATCGCGCGCCGGGGCCATGCTGCCAGGCTCTGAGGGCATGGCCCAGCTTTGCGTGGTGCCCATAAAGACATTGAGGCGGTGAATCAGCCGGCCGGGGATGTCGACCCAATACAGCATCTGCTCGTCAGGGTGCCAGAACGGGGATTCGCCGAGTCCGCTGGGCTGCTCAAGTTGGGTTGCGACGGTCTGCCAGGTCATGATATTTGCCTTGT
>JANXTM010000030.1 GCA_025352405.1 Polaromonas sp. | reverse complement strand
CGGCCGCCGTAGGTCACGCCATCGCAGGCTATCAAGACCTTGGGCTCAATTTGCTTAAAGCGGTCGAGCACCGCGTTGGTCCCCATGTCGGGGGCGCACACGCTCCACACGGCACCCAAGCTCACCGTTGCCAAAAAAGCGATCATGGTTTCAGGAATATTTGGCAGGTAGGCGGCAACGCGGTCGCCCGGTACCACGCCGTGCGCCCGGAGATGTAGCGCCAGCGACGCCACCTGCCGCTGCAACTCAGGCCAGCTGACCTCACGGGCGGCCAGGCCACTGGCCAGGCTGGCCTCGTCATGGCTGACGATGGCGGGCATGCCTGCTTTGGCTGCAGCCTCGGCATGGCGGAAAACCTGCTGCGCATAGTTAACCTGCGCGCCTGCAAACCAGCGTGCGCCCGGCATGCGCCTGTCAGCGAGCACCGCTGTATGGGCTGTTGGCGACTGCAATTTAAAATAATCCCAGATGCTTTGCCAGAAAGACTCCAGATCAGTCACTGACCAGCGCCAGAACGCATCGTAGTTTTCGAACTGCAGGCCGCGTTCGTTTTCAAGCCAGGTCTGGTAAAGGCGTATCTGCGGAATGTGGGGTGCGCTCATGCCCTAAAGATAACAGCTCCCAAAGCGCCGGCCAGCTTATCGCTTTGACCTGAGCCAGTGCAGGCCGACGCGGGCTTCAAGACTTGCGCATGTCCTCACAGCCGCGTACTTTCAGCTGCGCATCAACCCAGTTACGGTCAACGCTGCCGGCAAGTATCTGCGCCATGATGATGTCTTCTTTTGCGCGGTGCCTGTTGGCCAGCTCCAGCAGCATTTCGGCCTCTGCAAACGGCACTGCAACCACCCCGTCCTCGTCGCCGACCACAATGTCGCCGGGCTGCACCAGCATGCCGTCAATAGCGATGGGCACATTGATTTCGCCTGGGCCTTCCTTGTAAGGGCCCCGGTGCGTCACACCGGCTGCGTAGACGGGAAAGGTGTCGGCGCCCAGCGTTGCCAAGTCACGGATAGCCCCGTTGATGACCAGGCCGACGACGCCGCGCTTTTGCGCATGGCGCATCATGAGCTCGCCAATGATGGCCTGCGTGAGTTCACCACCGGCATCGACCACGATGACGTCACGCGCACTGGCCATGTCAATGGCTTTGTGCACCATCAGGTTGTCGCCCGGCCTGACCTTGACGGTCAGCGCGTTGCCTACCATGTGCCCGCCTTTGTGCATGGGCCGCAGCCGGGGGCCAGCGGCTGCAAGGCGGCTCATGTTGTCACTCAGATGGGCGGTGGCAACGCCTGCAAAACGGTCCAACAGGGCGTCGGGTGCGCGTTGTGTGGCGGCGTAAATTCTGAAACCTGCGCTCATGGTATGTCCTTGGGTCGTGGTGATGGGTAAATTGTTCAGTGGCCGCTCAGCGCAAGGCCTCGCAAGCCAGCCGCAGGCGGCGGCAGCCCTCTTGCAGTTGCGCCATCGAGGTGGCAAACGAGATGCGGAAAAATGGCGATGCGCCATACGCGTTGCCCTGCAGCACAGCCAGGTTCTGAGCCTCCAGCAAATACAGCACGAAGTCCTCGTCGCTTGCCAGCACCTTGCCGTCGGGCGTCGTCTTGCCCATCACGCCAGCGCACGACGGAAAAGCATAGAACGCACCCTCTGGCAGGTGGCAGTTCACGCCAGGAATGCGATTCAGTTCACCGACGATGAAATCGCGCCGAGTCTGAAAAATACCCGTACGCTCGGCAATAAAGCCCTGCGGTCCGTTCAGGGCTTCCAGAGCAGCCGCCTGACTGATGGACGAAGGGTTTGAGGTGCTTTGCGACTGCAGCTTGACCATTGCCTTGATCAGCGCTGCAGGGGCACCGCCATAGCCGATGCGCCAGCCGGTCATGGCGTAGGCTTTGGACACGCCGTTGATGGTTAGCGTGCGCGCTTTGAGTGCCGGCTCGACCTCTGCCATGGTGACAAAACGCCGTTTTTCGTAGAGGATGTGTTCATAGATATCGTCCGTCATGACCCACACCTGCGGATGGCGCAACAAGACTTCGGCCAGGGCCTTCAACTCGGCGTGCGAATAGGCAGCGCCGCTGGGATTGTTTGGCGCATTCAAAACCAGCCAGCGCGTGCGCGGCGTAATGGCGCGCTCAAGGTCCTCGGCCCGCAACTTGAAGCCATTTTCTGGCGTGCAGGCCACAAACACCGGTGTACCGTCGGCCAGCAACACGATGTCGGGATATGACACCCAGTAAGGCGTTGGCACGATCACCTCATCGCCGGCCTCCACGGTGCACATCAGCGCGTTGAATATGATCTGCTTGCCGCCGGTTCCGACCATGATTTCGCTGGCGCTGTAGTCCAGCGCGTTGTCGCGCAGAAACTTGCCGCGAATCGCGTCTTTCAGCTCCGGCGTGCCACCCACATCGGTGTACTTGGTTTTCGACGCCGACATGGCGCGCACCACCGCCTCGCAGACATTTGGCGGCGTGTCGAAGTCGGGCTCGCCAGAGGTCAGGCCAACGATGTCACGGCCCGTGGCGCGCAACTCGCGTGCACGCTGCCCGGCCATCGAGCTGGGTGAGGGTTTGATGCGGTTAAGGCGGTCAGCTATCAGTTTCATGACGGGTCTTTCAGACAAAAATGTCAAGCCAGTTTGTGGTGCAGGCGCAAATACGGAATCAGCCCGCCAGCTTGGAGCATGGCCAGCGTGAAGTCGGCTATGGGTTCGCATTCAATGCGGGTTGCGGGGTTCCAGCCAACGCTCAATTCCGGCTGGGCGCCGTGCAGCTGCAGCGACAGAGGCATGCCTTCAGTGATGGCGCGCGTATCGGCCACGACCAGCAACAAGCCGTTGTTAACCGAGTTGCGCCAGTAGGTACGCGAAAAGCTTCTGGCCACCACTGCGCGAATGCCGGCGCCCATCACCACAGTTACGGCAACTTCCATGGCCGAGCCACAACCAAAGTTGTTGCCAGCAACCAGAACGTCGCCTTGCGACACACTGGCGGCAAATGCGGGGTCCAGATCTTCGAGCAGAAAGCGGCGTAGCTGCGTTGGGTCCAGCGACTCTTTTTTGCGCCGGGACGAGATGATGTAGTCGGTGTTGACATCATCGCCCAGCACCCTGGCACGACCACAAATAGACAGACTGCTCATGACTCTGGGCGCTCTTCAAGGTCAACACGGCCGCCGACGCTGCCGCGCACAGCCGCAGCAGCGCATGTTTTCGGCGACGCCAGATAAATAAGCGCTTCCCGGTTACCCATGCGGCCCTTGAAGTTACGGTTGGCTGTGGACACGATGCGCGCGCCATCGTCCGGAATGCTGCCGCAGGTGCCGCAGCAGGCGCCGCAACCCGGTGGGTTGATCTCGGCGCCCAGCGCTTGAAAGGCCAACAACATGCCACTGCTTTGCAGTTCCGCGCGGACCTCTTCAGAAGCCGGCGTCACGACCAGCCGCACACCGGGCGCCACACCGCCGCCGCGTTGCAAGACCTCAAGGGCCTCGGCGTAATCTTTGGTACGGCCGCCGGTGCAGGTACCCAGGTAAACCATGTTGATTGGTGTAACCGGTACGTCGGACAAGTCCGACACCTTGTCCACCCGGTGCGGCAAGGCCAGCTGCGGCACCACCTGCGCCAGATCAAGCACCAGCGTCGAGGCGTAATGCGCGTTGGCATCCGCCGAAACCGGCAGGTAGGGCACCGCTGCACGTCCTGTCAGGTATGCCTTCGTCACGTCATCAAACGGAAACAGGCCGGCCTTGGCACCCATTTCGACAGACATGTTGGCAAGTACGATGCGGTCGTTCATGTCGAGCGTGAGCAGTCCGGGCCCGTCAAACTCCAGCGCAAGGTAATTGGCACCGTCGGCACCCAGCATACGCGCCAGCACCAGGGCAGCATCTTTTGCCGAGGCAGCAGTTTGCAGGCACCCGATCAGGGTAATCTTCAGCGAGGCTGGAACTTTCATCCAGAGCTGGTTGCACTGCAAGATCCCCGCCAGATCAGACGAGCCAATGCCAGTACCGAATGAATTCAGGGCGCCATAGGAAACTGCGTGTGAGTCGGCGCCAACAACCAGCAAGCCGGGCAATACCCGGCCGCATTCGATCATGCGCTGATGGCCGATGCCCTGGGCAACCTCGAATATTTCAATGCTGTGGCGCTGTGCATAAGCCCGCGCACGCTGCTGCAAAGCCAAGGCCCGGGCACCCGACCCGGGGCCGTAATGATCGAAGGCAAACGCAAGCCGTTCTGGCTTGTTTGGCGCTCCCGGCACGTCACCGCCCTGAATACTTTGCAGGTAGTCCAGCGCCATCGGTATCGAGCCGTCTGTACCCATCGCACCATCTATCTCACAAACCGCGACATCGCCAGCCCGCAAGGGGCGGCCCGCAGCGCGCGAAAGTAGTTTTTCAGCCATCGTCAGGCCCAGCGGCATTGCAGCGTCAGCGGGTGTTTTCAGCATGACAAGATCAGTTGCTAAATCAAGAGATGCGTCAGTTAGCGGTGATGTTCGCGCTCTTGATCAACTTGCCCCATTTATCGCTTTCAGTGCGGATTTGGCGAGCAAAGACTTCGGGGGGGCCACCGACCACCTCGGCGCCCAGCCCTGCCAGCCGCCGCTTGATGTCTTCACTTTTCAAAATCCGGTCTATCGCCTCGTTGAGTTTGGCGATCACGGGTTTGGGGGTTGCCGCGGGCGCGACGATACCGCTCCACGACAGCGACTCATAGCCCTTGACGCCGGCCTCATCCAGCGTTGGCACGTCAGGCAGGTTGGGAAGGCGTTTGCTGCTGGTCACGGCCAGTGCCCGCAGCTTGCCTTGCTGGATAAAGCCCATTGACGAAGGGGCATTGTCAAACAGCATATTGACCTGCCCCGCCACCACGTCATTGAGCGCCTGGGGGCTGCCACGGTACGGAATATGCAGGATATAAACCCCAGCCATGGCCTTGAACAACTCACCCGACAAATGCGTGGAGCTGCCAGACCCTGAAGAAGCAAAGCTCAAGCCGCCAGGTTTGCTTTTGGCCAGCGCCACCAGCTCTGCGACATTACGCACCGGGAGATCTACCGGCACAACCAAAATATTGGTGATCAGCGAGGTGTAACTCACCGGCGCAAAGTCCTTGACCACGTCGTAGTTCATGTTTTTGTACAGGTGCCCATTGATAGCCAACACGCCCGTGGTGCCCATCAGCAGGGTGTAGCCGTCTGCTGGTGCCTTCGCGACCACCTGGGCACCGATATTTCCACTTGCCCCGGCGCGGTTGTCAATCAAAAACGGTTGCTTGAACTCCACCGAAAGTTTGTCTGCCAGCAGGCGCGCCACCACGTCGGTAGAACCCCCGGCGGCAAAGGGCACCACGATGCGTACCGGCTTGTTCGGGTAGCCATCGTCTTGCGCCCGCACTCCGGCTGCGAGCAACAAAGGCAAACAGACAAGGCAGGCAGCCCTGGCACGCATGGAAACTTTCATGGGTTCACTCCGGTGAAAAGAAAATTGCAACACGTGCCACTTTTAGCGCCGCCTTGGTTTTCAAAAATTCTAGGGCGGTGAAGACATTCTGACAAACCAATTAAAGTAGCTGATTATTACGATTTTACGAAAAATACAATGCCCAAGTCTGCCGTGTCACTTAAGCATTTGCGCTGTTTTCTTGCCGTCGCAGAAACCGCCTCATTCACCGTTGCGGCAACCCGGCTGTTCATGACCCAGTCGGCCCTGACCGCGACCATTCAGCAGTTTGAAGACGCCGTTGGCGTGAAGATGTTTGACCGCACAACGCGCCGCGTGGTGCTGACGCACGCTGCCCTGCATTTCAAACCGGAAGCAGAAAAAGCGGTGTTCACTTTTGATACCGCTGTCAGTGACCTGAAGGCACTGGCACAAGCAGAGCAGGGCCATATTCGCATCGGAGCGGCAGCATCCGTCATTCACGAATTTCTGGTGCATGCCATAGCCCAGTTCCGGGAGAGCTATCCGCACATCACCATCTCCTTGCGTGACCCTTCTACCCAACAGGTGGAGCAGCTGGTGGCAGAAGGAAAAGTTGACTTCGCTTTTGATGGCAAGCATCAGGGCTTGGATGGGCTTGAGTACACGCCGCTGGTAGCCGACCGCTACGGCGTGGTGTGCCACAAAGACTCTGCAATGGCGCAAGACCACCGCCCGCTGTGCTGGGCAGACCTGACGCCGGCGCAGTACGTAGCCTTCAGTGCCGATACCGGCATCGGCCAATTTTTGCGTCAGCGCGCAGGTCATTGGCCAGTGTTTGCAGGCCAACATGACGAGGTGGCCACTACGGCGTCGTTGTTTGCCGTACTCAGTATGGGTAATCGCTATTCTGTGCTGCCTTCCATGGCCTTGAAGGGAAGCAACTTTTCTGATCTGGTATTTCGCGAGTTGCACCAGCCCGCGTTGTCACGCGACATTTACCTGATCACCCGCCGGCTCCGCGCCTTGTCGCCCGGTGCCCAACGACTGCTCGATATTTTGTTGACCCATATCCGTTCATGTACCTTGTCACCCGGCGTGTCCTTGCTGAAAGCTTCGCCCTGAATTCGCTGACTGTTCTTGCCTGCACGTGGCATAACGCCTAGCATGGCAACCTTATTAAAAGGAGCAGGGCATGGGAATGTTTGACTGGACAGAAAAAAGTAGCGCGGTATTGCAGCAGGGCGGGGTCATTGGCCCTGATGAACGCCTGAACTGGCCGCAAACCGCAGCAATGGGCGTGCAACACGTGATTGCGATGTTTGGTGCCACGGTACTGGCGCCCATCCTGATGGGCTTTGACCCGAATATCGCCATTTTGATGAGCGGCATCGGCACCTTGATCTTTTTTGTCATGACCGGCGGCAAGGTCCCCAGCTACCTGGGCTCAAGCTTTGCCTTTATCGGTGTGGTGATTGCCGCTAGCGCCTATGCGGGCAAGGGGCCCAATGCCAATCTGGGCGTGGCGCTTGGCGGCATTGTGGCCTGCGGCGTGGTCTACACGCTGATAGGGGCGGTGGTGCAAGCCGTTGGCACCGGCTGGATTGAGCGCTTCATGCCGCCGGTGGTCACGGGTTCGGTGGTGGCGGTGATTGGC
>JANXTM010000009.1 GCA_025352405.1 Polaromonas sp. | reverse complement strand
CCAAACACACCTATCACGATGATGCCGAAGATGATCTGGTCGGTTGCCAGCAAAGCCTGGCTGTCAGTGATCATGTGGCCGATGCCGCTTGAAGCGCCTATCAGCTCCGCCACAATCACGTAAGTCCAGGCCCAGCCCAGCACCATGCGAAGGGTTTCAGCAATCTCGGGTGCGGCGCTGGGCACCAAAACGCGCGTCACGATGCCGCGGTCGCCTGCGCCCAGTGTGTAGGCCGCTTCGACCAGATCCCGCCGGGTGTTGCCCACGCTGACGGCCATCATCAGCACCAGCTGAAAAAACGAACCAATAAAAATAACCGCCAGCTTTTGCGCCTCACCAATGCCTGCCCACAAAATCAGCAGCGGGATAAACGCCGATGCTGGCAGGTAGCGCGCAAAGCTGATGAAGGGCTCAAAAAACGCCTCAACTGGTTTGTAGGCACCCATCAGAACTCCCAGCGGAATGGCCAATACGGCGGCCAGTGCAAAGCCGCCCAACACCCGCCACACCGTCATGCCAATATCTTTGGCAAACCCCTGGTTAGCCAGCAGGTCATAACCTGATCTGACCATGGTGATGGGATCCGCCAGAAATGTTTTTGACACATAACCGCCCAGCGTGAAGACAGCCCACACGGCAAAAAACAATATGAAAAAGCTGATACCTAGTGCGAGGCGCGTGCCGGGAGAAACAGGTTGTAAGGGGCGCATCATTGAAAAGTGGAAGCAATCATGTAATGGGTAGGCGACATCCCCTTCAAGTCAGGGCCGCGGTCCGGCTTTGCCGGCCGCAGGCGCGGCGGCCGCTTCGATGGGAGGGCGCTCGCGCGTTGTGAGCAACCGTGGGGGCTCATTTCAGAAAACGTGTGTCAGCCAGCTTGCCCATGTCGGGCAGTGACTTGATGATGCCGGCTTCCAGCAACAGGTCAGCGGCCTCCTTACTAAAGGTTGCATGCTCACCAGCAAAGAATTTCTGGTTGGCTGCACGGTCTTGCCAGCGCAGGTATTTGGACGACGTTTCAAATGCCTCGCCGCTTTGCTTGACGTCTGCGCCCATGATTTCGAAACTCTTTTTGGGCTCTTTCTGGATCATGTCCAGCGCTTCAAAATAGCTGTCAGCCAAGGCTTTGGCGGCCTTCGGATTCTCGCTCAGGAACTTTGGTGAGCAGCCAAAGGTGTCCATCACCATCGGGTAGTCCAAGGTGGTGGCAATGATCTTTCCCGCCTCTGGTTTGGTGCGCATAGCACCCAGATAAGGCTCGTAGGTCATTGCGGCATCGACGCCGTCGGTACCGGCAATCATGGCATTGGCAGCCGCTTGCGGTGACAGGCTGACGATTTTCACGTCCTTGAGGGTTAGCCCATTTTTCTTCAGCATCCATGCCAGGCCGAAATAGGGGGCCGTGCCGGGCGCATCAGCGGCCACGGTTTTGCCTCTCAGGTCACTGATTTTGCTGATGCCGGGTTTGACCACCATACCGTCCGCGCCGTAGCTTTTATCAAGCTGAAAAATCTGGGTTGTCGCCACACCAGCCGCATTCCACACGATCCAGGTTTCCACCGTCGTGGCGGCACACTGGATATCACCCGATGCAATTGCCAGATGGCGGTCTTTCTGCGGGATTTTTTTGATGGAAACATCCAGCCCGTTCTTCTTGAAAATCCCGGCTTCTTTGGCAAGCGTTAGGGGCGCAAAGCCGGTCCAGCCAGAAATGCCTACGGCGACTTTCGCCTCCTGCGCGAAGCTGCTGCTTAAAGCCAAGGTAAGCAGCGATGCGGTGATTAATTTTTTCATGACAGTAGCTCCAGGGTAAAAAAAGATGTTGGGAAAATATCGCTAAATATACGCAGGCTTCATGCCAGCCGCAAGGCGGTTAACTCGGTGATTTTCTCCTCACCCTTCAAGCCGACTCTTCCTTGCGCTACCAGCTGGTGCACGCGTTCAATGTCTGGGGCCAGACTCCGGTCCTGCATCATGGCGGGCGATGCCTGGCGCACCAGTTGCAGCACGCTTTCGAGCACTGCAGAACTTTTGAGGGGACGCAAAAACTCAATACCCTGCGCGGCTGCCAGCAGCTCGATGGCGACGATATATTCGGTGTTGCGCAACATGGGTTGCAGGCGTCGCGCCGCAAATGTCGCCATGCTGACGTGGTCTTCCTGGTTGGCAGATGTAGGAAGGCTGTCGACGCTGGCAGGATGGGCGAGGGATTTGTTTTCAGATGCCAGCGCTGCGGCAGTGACATGTACGATCATGAATCCTGAATTAAGGCCGGGCTCCGGTGTCAAAAACGCTGGTAGACGAGAGGCCACGGTATCGACTAGCATGGCGATACGGCGCTCAGTGATTGCGCCGATTTCGGCAATCACCACGGCCAAAGCGTCGCAGGCCAGCGCCACTGGTTCTGCATGAAAATTTCCCCCAGAAAGCAGCGTTCCTGCGCCGTCACCGTCCGCAAACACCAGCGGGTTGTCAGTCACCGCATTAGCCTCGCGCACCAGCACCTGCGCGGCATACCGCATCTGGTCCAGGCAGGCGCCCATCACTTGCGGTTGGCAGCGCAGGCAGTACGGGTCTTGCACGCGGTCGTCACCTTCGAGGTGCGACTGTCGAATTTGGCTACCGACTGTTAGCGCGCGGTAGGCGGCTGCGCAGTCGATTTGCCCCGGCTGGCCGCGCACGGCGTGGATGCGCGGGTCAAACGGGCCGTCGCTGCCGCGTGCCGCATCGAGTGTGACGGCGCCGGAAATCACGGCGGCTTCAAACAGGCGCTCGGTTGCCAGCAGTGCGTCAATGGCCAAAGCGGTGGAGACCTGCGTGCCGTTGATCAGCGCCAGGCCTTCTTTGGCCGACAGCTTGACGGGCTTCAGCCCGGCTTTTGCCAGCGCCTCGGTGGCGGGCAAACGCTGGCCCTTGTAAAAAACCTCGCCCTCGCCAATCAGCGGCAGGCACACATGCGCCAGCGGTGCCAGATCACCTGAGGCGCCGACCGAACCCTGGCACGGAGTCACCGGGCACAGGCCGTGGTTGTACAAAGCCAGCAGCAAGTCAATCACCACTTCCCGAATGCCCGAATAGCCGCGCGCCAGGCTGGCCGCCTTGAGCAGCAAGACCAGCCGCACCACCCGTTCGGGCATCGGTTCGCCGACACCGACAGCGTGGGAGCGCAACAGGTTGAGCTGCAGGGTTTCCAGATCTGTCTGGGCAATACGCTGGTTGGCAAGCTTGCCAAAACCGGTGTTGACACCATACACCGCGTCACCGCCCAAGGCCGCTTTTCGCACCAGCGCCGCACTCGCGCGTATGCCAGGCAGGGCGGATTCGTCAATTGCCACGGGTTGCTGGCTGTAGTGAATGTCGCGCAATTGCGCAAGGCCAAGCCGTCCGGGTTGTATTTTTACAGGCATTAAATGTTCTCAAATGGCGTGGTGATGCTGCGGGCCATGTCTGCAAGCACTGCATAAGCTTCGGGGTCGGGCAGTGCAAAACCGCGCAGTTGCAGGCGCTCCAGAACCGGGGTCACTTCAGGCGATGTGCTGACTTCAAGCAATGCTGCCTGCAGCCGGGAAAGGTCAATGCTTGAAAGCGCTGCCGTGGCAACCAGCGGCGGAATCGGCATGACAGCGGTACTGGCCACCGGCCGGACCTGCGCTGCAAAACCAGGGTCATTGCGTTTCAGCAGGTCATGGTAGTAACTGTCTAGCGGGCCGGCATCAATCGTTCCGGCTACCAGCGCCTCGATCACATTCCGTGCATTGACAAAACCACCGGTGGTTTTGCGGTACAGCCGTGGGCGTTGCGGGTTGCGAAAACCTTCCAGATGACAGCGCAGCGCCACACCACCCGACATTGAGTCCACCAGTGTGTAGCCGATGACGCCGTCAAATGTATCTTCCAGCGTTTGATGTTGTGAGTCCGCACGCACCACGATGTCGGTAAAGTAGACCGGCTTGCCCGCGTAGCGTGCGGGTGAAGGGACCGGTGCGGCTATCAGCGTTGGCTTCAGTCCCGGAATTTCGGCGCGCCGCGCAAACGGCAAACCGCACATCATGGCCAGGCCCAGGTCATCGCGCGCCCACAGCACTGAAAGCGGTGCAGGCGCGTCGTAGTCAATCACTTCCCAACGCAAACCAGCGCGCTTTAGTACCCAGCCCAGAAGTTCCTTCCAGTCGGCCTTGACCGACGGCGTGGCCGAATACATGCGGGCGTTGGCGACGGGGAGGGCGCGCATGTCCTGAACAGTTCAGCGAAAACGCAGCCGCTGCCCCAGGCCCATGCTCTTGGCTTTTTCCAGCATGAAGGCACCCAGCGCAATGTCTGACAGCGACAGGCCGCGGTGCCAGAACAGATTGGTTTCGTCATCGCTCTGGCGGCCCGGTTTGAGGCCCGCCACAATCTGGCCCAGCTCTGCATGCAGGGTTTGTTCAGACAGCTTGCCCGCGTCAACGTGTGCACGCAAAGAACCAAAAGGGCCGGCCTTGGCCTGGCCCCAGTCGTCCATCACCATCTTGTCCATGATGTCCGTGAGAGACAGTTCAACCGCGCTCATGGTGCCGTAGGGAATCACGCAAGCGCCTTTTTTGATCCATTCGGTTTTCAGCATGGGCTCGGGTTTTTCAAGGCGTGAGGCCTCGACCACAATGTCTGCACCGCGCACACATGACTCCCAATCGGTAGTTACCGTGATTTTTTTGCCCAGGTCTTTTTCAAGTCTGGCAGCAAAGGCGTTGCGGCTTTCGGGGCGGCGTGAATGCACGCGGATTTCATCGAAGTTGTAAATCGAGTCGAGCAGCCGAACGTTCCAGTAAGACGTGCCGCGCGCGCCAATGTGCCCCAATATTTTGGAGTCTTTGCGTGCAAGGTGTCTGGCACCAAGCGCCGTGATGGCGCCAGTGCGCATGTCGGTGATGTCCGAGGCGTCAATGATGGCAATCGGCGAGCCGTTTTTTGGGTCAAACAGGTTCAATACCGCCAGCTCTGACGGCAGGCCAATCTCGTAGTTTTTATAAAAATCACCCACCACCTTGACACCTGCCAGACCAAGCGGGCGAATGTAGCCGCGCAACACGTTGAAGTGGCCGGGGTAGTCTTTTTCCGGCACCAGATGCATGCGCGGCTCAATCGTGGTTTGCTTGTTGCCCTGCGCATGCAGGGCTTGCTCGACGGCCGCGATGATTTCAGCATCTGTCAGGGCCAGGGCTTGAACATCAGGGTGGTTCAGGTAGGTCAGGTAAATTTCGGCAGTGCTCTCAGACATGTTCTCAGGCTCCCATCATTGGCAAATTCAGGCCGTTGTCTTTGGCGCTTTGTTTCGCAATGTCGTACCCCGCATCGGCGTGGCGCATCACGCCGGTGGCCGGGTCGTTGAACAGCACCCGGCCCAGTTTTTCTGCAGCGTCGAGGGTACCGTCCGCCACAATCACCACACCAGAATGTTGTGAATAACCCATGCCCACGCCGCCGCCGTGGTGCAGGCTGACCCAGGTTGCACCGCTGGCGGTGTTGAGCAGCGCGTTGAGCAGGGGCCAGTCGCTGACGGCATCGCTGCCGTCTTTCATGGCTTCGGTTTCGCGGTTGGGGGAAGCGACCGAGCCGCTGTCGAGGTGGTCACGGCCAATCACAATCGGGGCTGAAAGCTCGCCGCTTTTGACCATATCGTTGAAGGCCAGCCCGGCCAGATGCCGCTCCCCCAGGCCTATCCAGCAAATGCGGGCGGGCAAGCCCTGAAAGCTGATGCGCTCGGCCGCCATGTCCAGCCAGCGGTGCAGGTGTTGGTTGTCGGGGAACAGCTCTTTCATCTTCGCGTCGGTCTTGCGAATGTCTTCCGGGTCGCCGCTGAGCGCAACCCAGCGAAACGGCCCGGTGCCGCTGCAAAACAGCGGGCGAATGTAGGCGGGCACAAATCCGGGGTAGTCAAACGCATTGGCCACGCCAAAATCTTTGGCCACCTGGCGCAGGTTGTTGCCGTAGTCAACGGTGGGGATGCCCATCGCATGAAATGCCAGCATGGCCCTGACCTGAATTGCGCAGGACTCGCCTGCAGCCTGCGTGAGCGCCGCGTGCTGCAGCGGGTCTTTGCGCGCAGCCAGCCAACGTTCGTTGGTCCAGCCAGCGGGCAAGTAACCGTTGATGATGTCGTGGGCTGAGGTCTGGTCGGTGACGATATCCGGGCGTATCTGACCGGCCTGGGTGCGTCTGGCGAGCTCGGGAAAAACATCGGCCGCATTGCCGCAAAGTGCAATCGAAACAGCTTCCTTTCGCTCCGTGTGGTGCCTGATCAGCGCCAAGGCCTCATCAAGCGTGGCGGCCTGCTTGTCGACGTAGCGGGTGCGCAAGCGAAAATCAATATGGCTCTGGTCGCACTCGATGTTGAGCGAACAGGCGCCTGCAAATGTTGCGGCCAGCGGCTGCGCACCGCCCATACCGCCCAGGCCTGCCGTCAGCACCCAGCGGCCTGACAAATCACCGTTGTAATGCTGGCGGCCGGCCTCCACAAAGGTCTCGTACGTACCCTGCACAATGCCCTGGGTGCCAATGTAAATCCAGCTGCCTGCCGTCATCTGGCCATACATCATGAGACCGGCGCGGTCTAGTTCATTGAAGTGCTCCCACGTGGCCCATTTGGGAACCAGGTTTGAATTGGCAATGAGCACACGCGGTGCACCTGTGTGGGTGCGAAAAACACCCACCGGCTTGCCAGACTGCACCAGCAGCGTTTCATCGGGCTGCAGGCGACGCAGAGAGTCAAGAATGGCGTCAAAGGCTGGCCAGCTACGCGCCGCCTTGCCAATGCCGCCGTACACCACGAGCTCATCGGGGTTTTCGGCGACTTCTGGGTCAAGGTTGTTTTGCAGCATGCGATAGGCCGCTTCTATCTGCCAGTTGGCACAGCTTAAAGCGGTGCCACGCGGCGCCCGCACCGGGCGGGCCTTGCTATCAAGAAAAGGGGCTTGCGAAAGGTCAGACATACACACAACTCCGTTATAAACCCGTTGATAATTTTGGTGCTTGATTGCGATAAATCGTAGTTGTCTATACAACTTGTGTCAACTGGAGTAATCTCTGGCTTTTGTAGAGAGCGCTTTTTTAAAGTGACAATTATTTATTCATCTCGGCACCTGGCTAACACTTGGCTGACACATGGCAAGCATTCCACCCCGCGTTCTGCCGGCTTACGGCAAGGTCAAGGCCTTCATAAAAAAGCGCATCAGCACTGGCATCTGGAAGCCCGGTGACTCGGTACCCAGTGAGTCGGTGCTGATGGTGCAATTTGGCGTCAGCCGCATGACGGTGAACCGCGCCCTGCGCGAACTGATGGGCGAGGGGTTGGTCACACGCGTTCAGGGATCGGGCACCTTTGTGGCTGAGCTGCACCGCATCTCCTCTACCTTGAGCATTCGGGACATTCATGAAGTAGTGGTGGAGCGCGGGCATATTCACACCGCGCGTGTGCTGTTGGCAGCAGCGGAAAATGCCAGCGCCGACCTGGCTCGCACGCTGGGCCTGTCCAGTGGTGGCCCCGTGTTTCACACCATATTGATTCATCTTGAAAACGGTGTCCCCATCCAGTATGAAGACCGCTATGTCAACCCTGCGGCTGCACCACGCTACCTTGAAACAGATTTCACCCGGATTACACCCACCCACCATTTGCTTGAAGAAGCACCGTTGACTGAGGCAAGTTATTCGATTGAGGCTTGCCTGCCCTCGGCACTGGAGGCCAAGCACCTGGAGATCAAGTCAGGGGAGGCCTGTCTGGCCATGATGCGGCGCACCGTGAGCGGTGCCAACATTGCCAGCGTTGCGCGACTGGTTTACCCCGGCTCGCGCTACAGCTTTGCGGGAAAGTTTCAGGCATGACATGGCAACTGATACGGCTTGAAGATGTCCCGGCAACACCGTGGCGTAATGGCGGCGGCGTCACGCGTGAGCTGGCTGCCTGGCCCCAGGCTGCAGCCTGGACCTGGCGCATGTCGGTGGCCGAGGTCGGGCAGAGTGGGCCGTTCTCAAGCTTTGACGGCGTTGATCGATGGTTTGCGGTGCTGGCTGGCAGCGGTTTACAGCTGACGGTCAACAAACAGACCCACCGCCTGACAGCCGCAGATGCGCCGTTTTTCTTCGACGGCGCAGCCAGCACAGACTGCCAGTTGACCGATGGCGCAACACAGGATTTCAATTTGATGGTGCAAAACAGCCGCGCAAAGGCTGGTATGGTGCGCGTCTCGGGCCACCTGGAGGTCGCAATGAATATGGCAGAAAATGATTCAAAAATAATAGCGGTGTATGCAATAAATACGGGCGTAAAAGTACTTTTTAATGATGAGGCGCTGCATCTGCCTGCCGCCAGCCTTGCTTGGCGGGTCGTGGGCCAACCGGCCACTGCGCGCATCACCTCAAGCAACGCCCTGTGGATGGAGATATCGCTGTGAGCCTACAACTCTGGACCAATTGCCGCGCCGCCACTCTGCAAGCCGGCGCGCCGCAACCCTACGGTCTGATAAACGATGCCGCATTAGTGATTGACGGGCAAACACTGGCTTGGGTAGGTGCGCGTGCGGCGCTGCCAGCGGCCTTGCTGGCGCAGTGCGCGTTGCAGCATGATGCAGGCGGCGCGTTGGTCACCCCCGGCCTGATCGATTGCCACACGCATCTGGTGTATGGCGGCGACAGGGCGCATGAGTTTGAGATACGCCTGAACGGTGCCAGTTACGAAGACATTGCCCGTGCGGGTGGCGGCATTGCGTCAACCGTCAAGGCGACCCGCGCCGCCAGCATGGCCGAGCTGCAGGCACAAAGTGCTGTCAGGCTGCGGCGCTTGATGGCCGAGGGTGTGACCACTTTAGAGATCAAATCCGGCTACGGCCTGGCCCTTGAGCATGAGCGCAAAACCCTCGCTGTGTCCCGCGCACTTGGCCGCGGTAACGCGGTAGATATTCGCACCACTTTCCTAGGGGCACACGCCGTTCCCGCCGAATTCGCCGGGCGCACAAACGACTACATTGACGCGGTGCTCCAGATGCTGCCTGTGCTGCATGCCGAGGGTCTGGTCGATGCCGTGGACGCCTTTTGTGAACGCATCGCTTTCAGCACCGAACAAACCGGACGGGTTTTTGCCGCTGCCCAGGCGCTGGGCCTGCCCGTCAAGCTGCATGCCGAGCAGCTCAGCGATAGCGGCGGCGCGCAGCTGGCCGCGCGCTTTGGTGCGCTCAGCTGCGACCACCTGGAGTGGTTGTCAAGTGACGGCGCTAAAGCCATGGCGGCGGCGGGTACAGTGGCCGTGCTGTTGCCAGGTGCATTTTATTTTTTGCGTGAAACAAAGTTGCCGCCTGTGGCCCTGCTGCGTGAGCACAACGTCCCCATCGCTATTTCAACCGACTGCAACCCCGGCAGTTCGCCATGCACGTCACTGCTGCTGATGCTGAACATGGCCTGCACGCTGTTCAGGCTGACTCCCGAAGAGGCACTGGCGGGCGTCACGCGTAACGCTGCGGCAGCGCTGGGCTTGCAGGATCGCGGCGTTCTGGCAGCTGGCAACCGGGCTGATTTTGTGTTGTGGGAAGTAGAGCGGCCTGCCGAGTTGAGTTACGCCTTTGGCAGCAATCCTCGCCTTCAAACTGTATTTAAAGGCGAGTTGGTGTGAAGTCTTTACCGCGCCAAATCGCAAGGGAGCTTCTGCACAACTCCCTGCGGTCTGCGGTAAGCCGGACTCGGGCGGCCTGTTGCGTTGCTTTTGCAGCCAAGAGCAGTGCTGTTGGAAAGAAGAGACGCCTTGCAGCCCATCCCGACCCGGCTGAAAAAGACTCGCCAAAGTTATGCAAACGCTGCCTAGGTCAGCGTCAGAAGTTTCAAGATTTCTGCTTTGAGCGACCGATGATTTTTTCGATAGCTATCCCATCGTCAATTTTATTTAACCCCCAGGAGACAGCCCCATGAACTTTCGTCGTCAACTTTTGTGTGCCTGTTTTACGGTCCTGAGTGTGTGCGCCACGAGCACCTATGCGCAGGACATCCTGCGTGTGGGAACCGACGCTACATTTCCGCCCATGGAGTATGTTGAAAACGGAAAGCGCACCGGCTTCGACATTGAGCTTGTCGAGGCCATAGGCAAGACATTGAACAAACGCATTGAATGGGTTGATATCGACTTCAAGGGTCTGATTCCTGGTCTGGTCTCCAAGCGCTTTGACATGTCGGTATCGGCTATCTACATCACCGAAGAGCGCAAGAAGGTCGTGGACTTCACCGATTCCTACTACGCGGGCGGGTTGGTAGCCATGGTGAAAGAGGGCAATACGGGCATCAAGACGCTGGCCGACCTGAATGGCAAAAAAGTAGCGGTGCAAGTAGGCACCAAGTCTGTGAGCTACCTGGGTACCAATTACCCACAGGTGCAATTGGTAGAAGTCGAAAAAAATCAGGAAATGTTTAACCTTGTAGAAATTGGCCGCGCTGATGCGGCTGTGACTGGCAAACCCGCTGCGTTCCAGTATGTGCGTACCCGCGGCGGTCAGCGCGTGCTGGAACAACAGCTCACCGTTGAGGAGTACGGCATGGCGCTGCGCAAAGACAGCCCGGAATTGACCCGCGCCGTCAATGCCGCCCTGGCCAAAATGAAGGCCGATGGCAGCTACGCACTGATCGTCAAGAAATGGTTTAGCAACACCCCAGGCAGCGCCACCAAATAAGCCGCAGAGCGCATTCGATGGAACTCGATTTTTCCCCTGCCTTGGCGGGTTGGCGCAACCTTCTTGAAGGCGCGTTGGTGACGGTTGAAATCACGGCTGTGGCTCTGGTCCTCGGTTGCGTTATGGGCTTGCTGGTGGGCATCGGGCGGCTCAACCCAGCCAGACTTGTGGTTTATGCGCTATGCACAAGTTATGTGGCGGCTATACGCGGCACGCCGCTGCTGGTGCAGTTGTTTTTGCTGTTTTTCGGTTTGCCCCAGTTCGGTATTGTGTTGCCGGCGTTTGTGTGCGGTGTGATTGGACTGGGCATTTACTCTGGTGCTTATGTGTCAGAGATTGTGCGTGGCGCTATCCAGTCGATTGACAAAGGGCAGATGGAAGCCGCGCGGTCGATAGGCATGTCTTATGGCACTGCCATGCGCAGCATTATTTTGCCGCAGGCACTGGTGCGCATGATCCCGCCACTGGGTAACGAATTCATCGCGCTGATCAAAAACTCTGCGCTGGTGTCGTTGCTCACCATTCATGACCTGATGCATGAGGGGCAAAAAATTATCAGTGTGTCTTACCGTTCGCTGGAGGTTTACCTCGCCATCGCTGTCATCTATTTTGTGTTGACCGGGCTGACAACCCTCCTACTGCGCCATATTGAGCGACGTCTTCGTGCAGGGGGTATGGTTCAATGAAAACGCAAGAACCGATCGTTAGCATCCGGGGCTTACGCAAGTCCTTTGGCGAGCACCTGGTGCTGCAGGGTATTGATCTTGATGTGCAGCCGTCGCAGGTGGTGGTAATTATTGGGCCCAGCGGCTCAGGCAAGAGCACTTTTTTACGCTGCTGCAATGGGCTGGAGCCCGCTGACAGCGGCAGGGTCGAGATCTGCGGGCGTGTGTTGACAGACGCTGGCCACATGCTGGGCGATCTGGCGCTTAATCGTTTGCGCGAGGACGTCGGCATGGTGTTCCAGTCGTTCAACCTATTTCCGCATCTGTCGGCCATCGACAACATCACCATTGGTCCGCGCAAGGTGCGTGGCATGTCCAGACAGCAAGCAAATGCCGAGGCTATGGACCTGCTGGACAAGGTAGGCCTGCGGCAAAAAGCCCATGCGATGCCGGGTAGCCTGTCGGGTGGCCAGAAGCAGCGGGTCGCCATAGCCCGCGCGTTGGCCATGCAACCGCAAGTAATGTTGTTCGATGAGCCCACTTCTGCACTGGACCCCGAGCTGGTGGGCGAGGTGCTGCAGGTCATGAAGCTGTTGGCGACCGAAGGCATGACCATGATGGTCGTGACCCATGAGATGGATTTTGCGCGGGAGGTTGGCGATGTGGTGGTGGTGATGGACGGTGGCGTCGTAATTGAAGCAGGGCCGCCCAGTACCATTTTTACCAATCCGGCGCAGAGTCGCACCCGCGATTTCCTTCGGGCAGTGTTGTCGCGTAACTGATTGTCATATTTTTCAATGCATGCATGCATGCATTCAGCCAAGGCGAGTAACGTTGCTGTCGCGATCACACATTGGCACCGGCAGGTTTTTACTGAAAGTCAATACGTATGAGTTTTTTCCTGCACTGCGGTACCTCGCCCCTGCTGGTCAGCATGCCCCATATAGGCACTGCCATCCCGCCTGAGCTTCAGCACGCCTACACCTCTGAGGCGCTCAAGGTGGAAGACACCGACTGGCACCTGCACGAGTTGTACGACTTTTTGCCTGCGCTGGGTGCCAGTGTCTTGCGGCCACATTTTTCGCGTTATGTGATTGACCTGAACCGCCCACCCGACGACGCGCCCATGTATCCCGGTGCGTCCAACACCGAGCTATGCCCAACGCATTTTTTCAGCGGCGAAGCGCTCTACCGTCCTGGCCAGGCACCCGCGCCTGAAGAGCGGGCGAGGCGGCGTGAGCTGTATTGGCAGCCTTACCACGCTGCGCTGGCCGCAGAGCTGGCACGCATCAAGGCCAGGCATGGTTTTGCGCTGCTGTGGGACGCGCACAGTATTCGCTCGCAGATCCCGTGGCTCTTTGAAGGCACGCTGCCTGACCTCAATATCGGCACCGCCAGCGGCTTAAGCGCGCATGCGTCGATTACCGACGCGGTTGCAAACGCTTGCAAGGCATCGCCGCACATCACCACTGCAATCAACGGCCGATTCAAGGGCGGCTACATCACCCGCCATCACGGCCAGCCCGCCAATGATGTTCATGCGGTGCAACTGGAGATGTGCCAAAGCCTGTACATGCAGGAGGTGCAACCCTTTGCGTATGCGCCCGATCTGGCCTTGAAGATACAACCGTTGTTGATGAATATGGTCTCTGCGGCAATCAATGCGGGGACTAGTTGCTATGAAAAGTGAAGCAAGCTATTTCGCTAGCCAGGCCTGGGTGAAAGGGGCATGGGCTAAAGACGTGTTACTCACCGTGGCCCCCAATGGCACTTGGCAAAGCGTTCAACCCAACGCCACGCCCGCCCTGCAGGTTGGCGCGAGGCATCTAGACGGCCCGGTGCTGCCGGGCCTTGTGAATGCCCACAGCCACGCGTTTCAGCGCGCCATCGTGGGCCTGACAGAGCGGCGCAGCCTCGGTGCTAATGCGTCAGATGATTTCTGGAGCTGGCGTGACCGCATGTACAGTGCCGCCAACCGCATCACGCCTGACCAGCTTGAGGCCATCGCCAGCCTGCTGTATACCGAACTGCTGGCGGGCGGCTACACCCAGGTGTGCGAGTTTCAATACCTGCACAACGACATTGACGGCAGGCCGTATGCCAGCCCGGTCGAGATGTCGCTGGCCCTGGTGCGCGCCGCGCAGCGCACCGGCATCGGCCTGACGCTGCTGCCCACGCTCTACATGCGCTCGGGCTTCACGGTTACGAGCTTGCGGGCGGACCAGCGCCGCTTTGCGTCCACGCCTGACAGCGTGATGCGCGTAGTGCAAGACATCCAGCGCCAGACCGCAACAGACCCGCTCATCAACTGCGGTGTGGCTATCCATTCGCTGCGTGCCGCTGGCCCGTCAGCGCTGTTCGAGTTGGCCGCGAGCGCCAAAAAAACCGGGCTGCCGGTGCACATCCATATTGCCGAACAAACGCAAGAGGTGAACGACTGCATTCTTCATACCGGTCAGCGCCCGACTGAATGGCTGCTTACACATGCCGAAGTCGATGCCCGATGGAACCTGGTGCACGCAACCCACTCCACGCCCGCCGAGCTGCAGAGCGTGCAGGCCAGCGGCGCGTCTGTCGTGATTTGCCCCGCCACCGAGGCTAATTTGGGGGATGGTGTGTTTGACTTGCCGGGTTACGCAGCGGCAGGCGGGAGGTGGTCAATTGGTTCAGACAGTCACGTCACCCGCAGTTGGCCCGAAGAGCTGCGGCTACTCGAATACGCGCAGCGTTTGAGCTTGCGCCAGCGCAACATCGCCGCGCGCATCTTGAACCACGAGAGCAGCGCCGCTGCCCTGTTTGAAGCCGCGCTGGCAGGCGGCCAGCAGGCCTGCGGGCAGGCGCTGGGCGGTATCGCGGCGGGACATCGCGCCGACTTTGTGACCCTCGACCTGCAATCTGCCGCTTTTCTAGGCCTGCCTTCAGACCACTGCCTGGATGCGCTGGTATTTTCTGGCCCTACGCCCCCATTTAGCGACGTGTTTGTGGCCGGCCATCGGGTTGTTGAAGGCGGGCGGGCAGTCGGGCCCGACGCCGATGTGGCCTTGTGGCCCCAGCTTGCCGGTGGTTTTGGCAAAGCCATGCGCGCGCTCTGGCACTGAGCGGCGCAAGCCGCGCACCCCAGTAGTTTTACGGCGGCGGTGCGTTTGTCTGCACGCCCCATCAAGGGCGCCAGGCAGAGGACGCGATGCGCTTGAAGCGCCATGACTGCCGTGCCCTGCACCGCTTGTATGTCCAAAGATTCAAGGCATTAATACCGGCTTTGAAGGCTCATCGCCTTCCTGGAGCCGCATAATCCCGCGAGCGCACCAGAAACCCATCGCACAGGAAAATTGCTCCAGAATGCTCGACGACATCAAAAAAACACTCTGGGCCACGGCCGACAAGCTGCGCGCCAACATGGACGCGGCTGAATACAAGCACCTGGTGCTCGGCCTGATCTTTGTCAAATACATTTCTGACACCTTTGCCGCCCGGCGTGCAGAAGTCGCCACTCGCCTGGCTGACCCGCAAGACGAATACTTTTTTGAAGGTGCTACGCCTGATGCGCTGGCCTTGGAGCTGGAAGACCGCGACTATTACAAGTCAGTCAATGTCTTTTGGGTGCCCGAAGCCGCCCGCTGGGAAGCCCTGCGCGCTGCAGCAAAGCAACCCGACATCGGCAAGCGCATTGACGAAGCTTTAAGCCTGGTTGAGCTGGAAAACCCCAAGCTCAAAGGCATTCTCGACAAACGCTACGCACGCGCCCAGTTGCCCGACGGCAAGCTGGGCGAGCTGGTTGATTTGATTTCCACCATCGGCTTTGGCGATAACCCGAGTACGGCGCGCGACATCCTCGGCCAGGTCTACGAATACTTTTTGGGCATGTTTGCCAGCGCTGAAGGCAAACGCGGCGGGCAGTTTTACACCCCGGCCAGCATTGTTAAAACGCTGGTCGCCGTGCTCAACCCCCACAGCGGCAAGGTGTATGACCCGTGCTGCGGCTCGGGCGGCATGTTTGTGCAGAGTGAAAAATTTATTGAAGCGCACGGCGGCAAGTTGGGCGATGTATCGATTTACGGGCAAGAGGCCAACCCCACCACCTGGCGGCTGGCCGCCATGAACCTGGCCATTCGCGGCATTGACTTTAATTTGGGCCGCGAGCCTGCCGATACCTTTGTACTGAACCAGCACAAAGACCTGCGCGCTGACTTTATTCTGGCCAACCCGCCCTTCAACATCAGCGACTGGTGGCATGCCAGCCTGACAGGCGACGCCCGCTGGCAGTACGGCGACCCACCCGCAGGCAACGCCAACTACGCCTGGCTGCAACACATGCTGCACCACCTCAAGCCCACAGGCCGCGCCGGCATTGTGCTGGCCAATGGCAGTATGAGCAGCAGCCAGAACAGCGAAGGCCAAATCCGCGCTGCCATGGTCGATGCTGATGTGGTCGAGGTGATGATCGCGCTGCCCGGCCAGTTGTTCTTCAACACCTAAATCCCCGCGTGTTTGTGGTTTTTGGTCAAGAAAAAGTCGCACCGCCAAGGCGAAGTGCTTTTTATCGACGCCCGCAAACAAGCCACCATGATTTCAAGGGTGCAAAGCGAGTTCACCGACGAGGTGATTGCCCGCATTGCTAACACGGTAGCGGCGTGGCGCGGCGACCAACCCGTTCACCCTGAGCTTGTCGAAGGGCAACACGCTTATCAAGACATCCCCGGCTTCTGCCGCAGCGTCA
>JANXTM010000007.1 GCA_025352405.1 Polaromonas sp. | reverse complement strand
GGGGGCTGGGGATGTCATCGAGTCATTTTAGGCTGGAGTGGCGTTACGTTTGGCTACGCTCTTCACGATCAGGGCGGTAGGCGTTTCAAGTGAGGCCGCGTTTAATAAAGGTATGGGCTTTCTCTGCCCTGTATTCGCTCTGTAGGAGAAATGTATGGAGAAACGCATGGGATCTGCAATCAACACAACACGCGCTGGCCTTGTGGCAGGCAGCACTGCGCTGCTCGGTCTTTGTGCCATGGGTTTTGCCGGTACTGCACTGGCACGCGACAACGTTTCAATTTCTGTGGGTATTGGTGTGCCGGGCGTGGTTGTTGGGGCGAGCAATGCTTATCCCATGTATACGCAGCCTGTGTATACGCAGCCTGTTTACTCGCAGCCGGTATATGCGCAACCTATTTATACGCAACCGGTTTTTGTGCGGCCGCGCCCTGTGTATCTACAACCTGCGCCCGTTTACGTACAGCAAGCGCCGGTGTACTACCAAAACGCGCCGGTTTATTACGATCGGCCACGCGGCCATGGGCATCGCGGCGGTGGCTACTATGTGCAGGCACCGCGTCCGGGCCATGGGTCGGGCTACTTCAGTCAGCGTTACGCGCCGGTTTATTACCAGCGTTAAGCTCTACCGCACATTAAACAAGAAGCCAGATTCAAGCAGACTTTCAAGGTTTTTTAAATTTGAAGGGCGCAAGTGCCATGAGCAGCTCACTGCCGACGGCCCTTCAAGAACTGGGCTGCCAGAACACATAGTCTGATTCCAGCGGTACCGTCACCCGCATACCAAGGCTGCCCGCCACACAGGGTCTGTTGGTGACCACGCCGCCAACGCTGCGCAGGGTTTGAACATAGCTGACCTTGCCCAGTGCACCTGACGTACCCGGTGCCGATGACACCTCGACCTTGGCGCGCTGCTGCGGCAGATTGGTGCCGTCGCCTGGCGCCTCAACGGACTCTTGTGCCACCAGCTGAGAGCCATCGCTGTGGACCCAGCGCGTGCGCGTGCCAGGGAAGTAATTGATGGCGCGGCCATAACTGTCTTGCAAGCGCATGCTTGAACTTTGTAGCAACCAGGCGTATTGGTAAGGTGCACGCTTGACAGCCTGGCAGCTATACAACAGCTCGCCGCTGCCGTGTGCCTCAAGGGCAACCTGGTGACCTGCGGGTACACGAACGGCTTCGAGCAGGCCTAGCTGGTTGTTTTGAAGAGCGCTCAGGCTGGGCAGACGCCCTCCGCAAGCGACAAGCGCACTGGCTGCGCCGAACACGAGCAGTGCGCGTACGAAAGAGCTGGGCTGGGCGCTGTAGGGTGTCTTATTCAAAGTGATTCCTGGTGGTCAGTGCTGCACACAAATCAGACCTTGTGAAAACCTGCATGCACCGGGCAGGCCGGGGTTTGCCTGACCGGCATTGCTTTTATGCAGCCTTCCAAAAGATGTAGTCAGCCTGGTAGGGCAGGGTCATCTTGTCACCAATCTCTGCCTGAGTACAGGGTTTGCTGAAGTCGAGACCACCTTTAGTCTTGATGCGCTGTATGTAACTCACGTTTTGCAGCATACCTGCGCCTGCGCCGGGTGTGCCTTTAGAGAGCTGCATGGGCAAGTTGGTGGCGCCAATCACGGGGGCAACAGCCAACTGGCTACCGACTACGCTGGATCCGTCGATATGTGACCAGGTAGCGGGCGGGCCAGAATAGGTCACCACGGTCTTGCCGGTGCGGTCTAACAGGTCAGCTTTTGGGCTGGCCAATGTCCAGCCGATCATGCCAGCGGTAGGGACATTGGCGCGGCACTCGTAGTTGAGCACGCCTACAGCGGTTGTTTCAAGCGCCACTTCGTTGCCAGCAGGCACCCTGATCATTTCCGCCAACGTGTCCTGGTCAAACATTTTGGGCGGCGGTTTGACGCTGGAGCACGCCGCCATCATGACGGCAGTGCCGGTGACCATGCCCAGCATGGTGAGTGCGCTCTTGCCGTAAGCGCGGGTGGTGTTGTGTGTGGTTTTCATGGGTTTTTCCTCTTTGTTTTGCATACATCACAAGTACAACCCTATCAACATGTGCAACCTGTAGGACGCTGGGCATGCGCGCTGAGGGACAAGCACCACAGCAGACTGCAAAAAGAGCCACAGACCCGACCTTGCGGTCAGGCCTGTGGACCTAAAAACCAGCCCGCCTAACTTTAGAGCTGGCTAGCTCACCCTAGAGACAACCGGGAATTAAAAACAACTGTCAGGCCATGTCGACCATCTTTGTTTTTTATTAACAGATCGAATTAAAACGCATTCCGGGCGCGTTGCTTGTAAGGAATACGCTTTAACGTACAAGGTCGGATTCTGATAAACGGCTTCGACCAGCGCTTACTGGCCGAAGCGTGGGCCGTTGATTAAAAACGTGGCTTCGTCTGCTGTACTGATGCGTCCGAGCGTGCCGTTGCGGTGCGGGAAGCGGCCAAATTTGGCGACGATTTCCTGGTGCTGCAGTGCGAAGTCAAGGTTGCTTTGCAGCTGCGCTTGCAGGGCGTTTGGGGCATCATTGAGCAGCTGCGCGAAGCGGCTGACGCACTCGTTTTGCATTGCCAGGTTTTCGGCATGCATGAGGGGCATGTACAAAAACACGCGGCACACTAGAGGCAGTTGCTGGTCCCAGGTCTTTTCCAGTGCGTCCATGACCAGCCGCTGCGCCCGGGTGTCGCCGCCAAACGCCCTCGGCCCGCCGCGAAAAACGTTGCGGGTGAACTGGTCAAGCAGCAGTATCAAGGCCAGTCGGCTCAGGGGTTGGTCTTCCCATGCCGCAAACCCGCCTTCGACTGCTTGCAGCACCTGCGCGCCAAACGTCGCCGTGATGCGCGCGTCAAGCGCCGGACCGCCACCAAACCAAATGGCTGTCATCCCTTGGGTGGGCCAGCCCGTTCGCAGCCCATCGGCAAACCAGAAGTCCATGATGGTTTGTGCGCCTGGTGTCAAAGGCAAAATACTTTTATTCAGATTCATGAGACCCATGATGCCAGCGCATTGGGAAGGGATGCATAAAATTGGCCGCGACCTGTCCGGCGGGTAGTGTGAGTGGTTAGCCGGTTAGTGGCGTGCCAGCAACTGCTGCCAGTGTCGGCAGCGATAATCTGGTTTCATTTTTTGGAGTTTGTGTGGACATTGCACTGTTGATCAAAGCCGCCATCATGGGCATCGTTGAAGGTTTGACTGAATTCCTTCCTATTTCGTCTACTGGCCACCTGATATTGGCAGGCGCTTTGCTCGGCTTTGACGACGAGAAGGCCAAGGTGTTTGACATTGCCATTCAAACCGGCGCCATCTTTGCCGTCGTGCTGGTGTATTGGCAAAAAATCTGGAGCACCATCGTCGCGTTGCCCAGTCAGCGGCAGGCGCAACGCTTTGCCCTGAATGTGTTCATCGGTTTTTTGCCTGCAGCCGTGATTGGCCTGTTGATTTACAAAACCATCAAGACGCACCTGTTTAACCCGGGCGTGGTCGCTGCCGCTTTTATCGTCGGTGCGCTGATCATTTTGTGGGTTGAGAAAAAAGCCACGCTGACCCCGCGCATTCAGGACATTGACGACATGACGCCGCTTGACGCTTTCAAGGTCGGCATGGTGCAGTGCCTGGGCATGATCCCCGGCACCAGCCGCAGCGGCGCGACGATTATTGGCGG
>JANXTM010000343.1 GCA_025352405.1 Polaromonas sp. | reverse complement strand
TACAAGGCCAAGACCGTCATCGTCAACAAGCGTTCCATGGCGGCCGGCTATGCGGGCCTGGACAACGAGCTGTTTTACATGGACAAAACCATGATGGTCTTTGGCGATGCCAAAAAGGTGATTGAGGACATGGGCAAGGCGATTGAGTAAGGGAAGGAATAAACGCGGCATCTTGGTTACCTTAGAGGCAACTCCCTTCAAATTCCCGGCCAATCCTAGGGAAAACGCAATAGCCGGGAAGAGGGTCAGCCTTGAAAATCCGAGACTGTAAGTAATAACCACATCGGAGAAGACCAGCATGACCGTAGCCACCCTTGATCGCCCCTGGCTTAAATCCTATCCTCCAGGCGTGCCTGCTGACATAGACGCCTCCCAGTATTCATCCCTGGTGGGACTCATGGAGGAGAGCTTCAAAAAAAATAGCGACAAGGTCGCCTACAGCTTCATGGGCAAAGACGTCACCTTTGGCCAGACCGATAGCCTGTCGGTGGCGTTTGGTGCTTACCTGCAGAGCCTGGGGTTGTTCAAGGGCGACCGCATCGCGATCATGATGCCCAACGTGCCGCAGTACCCCATCGCCGTGGCGGCCATTTTGCGTGCTGGTTTTGTCGTGGTGAACGTCAACCCGCTCTACACGCCGCGCGAGCTGGAGCATCAGCTCAAGGACTCGGGCGCCAAGGCCATCGTCATCATCGAGAACTTTGCCAACACGCTGGAGCAATGCATTGCCAACACACCGGTCAAGCACGTGGTGCTGTGTGCCATGGGCGACCAGCTCGGCGTGCTCAAGGGTGCGCTGGTTAATTACGTGGTCCGCAACGTCAAAAAGATGGTGCCCGCATTCATGTTGCCTGATGCGGTACGTTTTAATGATGCCGTCGCCCGCGGAACCCGCGCCACCCTAAAAAAGCCCGAGTTAAAGCCTGACGATGTGGCCGTGTTGCAATACACCGGCGGCACCACCGGTGTCTCTAAAGGTGCTGTTCTGCTGCACCGCAACGTGATCGCCAATGTGCTGCAGTCCGAAGCCTGGAATATCCCGGCCATGGCCAGCCTGCAGGCCGGCGTACAGCCTGTGTATGTCTGTGCCTTGCCGCTGTACCACATCTTCGCTTTTACCGTGAACATGATGCTGGGTATGCGCACCGGTGGCAAAAATATCTTGATCCCCAACCCGCGCGACCTGCCTGCCGTGCTCAAGGAGCTGGCCAAGCACAAGGTCAACAGCTTTCCGGCCGTAAACACCCTGTTCAATGGCCTGGCCAATCACCCGGACTTCAACACCGTGGATTGGTCGCATCTGAAGATCTCCCTCGGTGGCGGCATGGCCGTGACCAGCGCTGTAGCCAAGCTGTGGCTGGAGAAAACCGGTTGCCCGATTTGCGAAGGTTATGGCTTGAGTGAGACGTCACCGTCTGCCAGCTGCAATCCGACCAACAGCAAAGCTTTTACAGGCACCATCGGCGTGCCGATCCCGAGCACGTATTTCAAACTGCTTGACGATGATGGCAACGAAGTGCCCCATGGCCAGCCTGGCGAAATCGCCATCAAGGGTCCACAGGTGATGGCCGGTTACTGGCAGCGCCCGGATGAGACGGCTAAGGTCATGACGCCAGACGGCTACTTCAAATCTGGCGATGTCGGTATTTTGGACGACAACGGTTTCTTCAAAATCGTGGATCGCAAGAAAGACATGATTCTGGTTAGCGGCTTCAACGTCTACCCGAACGAGATTGAAGATGTGGTCGGCAAGCTCGACGGCGTGATGGAGTGTGCCTGCGTGGGTGTAGCCGATGAAAAATCAGGCGAAGCCGTCAAGCTGGTGATCGTCAAGAAAAACCCGGACCTGACCGAAGCCCAGGTACGCGCTTTCTGTAAAGAGAACCTCACTGGCTACAAGCAGCCTAAGGTAGTGGAGTTCCGGGCAGATTTGCCCAAAACACCTGTGGGGAAAATTTTGCGCCGTGAATTGCGCGACAAAAAATAGGTTTGCGTTACCCAACCCCAGGGTTCTGGTAGCAACAAGGGTGGCGCAAGCCGCCCTTTTTTTTCGCTCTCTTGCACGCTCTTTTTGATATCCGCCATTATCCTGGCCGTCGTTTGGCACGTTTTTTGGTCAAAATCCACGCATGCAACCTATCGCCATTCTTAGCGCGCTTTCTCAGGAACAACATGGCCTGATTGCGCTTTTGCAGCAGCCGCGCAAAGTCACCCATGCGGGCCGCGATTTCTGGCACGGCGATTTGCACGGCCAGCCGGTGGTGCTGGGCGTCTCAAAAATCGGGAAGGTCGCGGCCGCCACCACCACTGCGGCATTGATTGAGCGCTTTGGCGTGGGCCGCATCGTCTTCACTGGCGTGGCGGGTGGCCTGGGCGCAGGGGTGAATGTCGGCGATGTGGTGGTGGCGACCGATTTTGTTCAGCACGACATGGATGCCTCGCCGCTGTTTGCCCGCTACGAGGTGCCGCTGTATGGCCAATCCCGGTTTGTCAGCGATGCCGCCCTGAGCGCGCTGCTGTTTCAGGCCGCAGGTAGAGCGTTGGCCAGCGCCGTTGGAATGCCCGGAGCCCGGGTGCATCAGGGCCTGATTGCCAGTGGTGACCGTTTTGTATCTGGCGCTGACGAGTCGGTGGCCTTGCGGGCGGCGCTGGCCCATGCAGGCCATGAGGTTCTGGCCGTCGAGATGGAAGGTGCTGCTGTCGCGCAGGTGTGCCACGACTACGGCATTGCGTTTGCCGCAGTCCGCACCATTTCAGACCGGGCCGATGACAGCGCCCATGTTGATTTCCCTAGTTTTGTAGAGCAGGTCGCCAGCCGATATGCTCGCACTATGATTGAGAAGTTTTTACTTTTGCTATAAATTAAATAGCAGATAGCCCTCGTATTTGATGCCTAAGACTCTGTTTTGAAGGCTATTTAAGCCAGCCCCGCCGCTGGAAGTACCACATCGGCACCAGTGCGCTGGCCAGCATCAGGCTCACGGTGTAGGGGTAGCCCAACGCACCCAAGAACTCGAGCTCGGGGAACTTGAGGTTCATGCCGTAGACGCTGGCGATCAGCGTCGGGGGCAGCAATGCCACGCTGGCGACTGAAAAAATCTTGATGATCTTGTTTTGATTGATGTTGATAAAACCTACCGTGGTGTCCATCAGGAAGTTGATCTTGTCAAAGAGAAAGGCGGTGTGCGAGTCGAGTGAGTCGATATCGCGCAAAATCTGCCGCGCTTCTTCAAACTGGTCCGAACTCAATATCTTGCTGCGCATCATGAAGCTCAGCGCGCGCCGTGTATCCATCATGTTGCGGCGTATGCGTCCGCTCAGATCTTCGTGCCGGGCAATCGAGCTAAGCACTTCACCGGCCAGCTCGTCGGTCATGTTGCCCGCCAGCACCTTGGTGCTGACTTTTTCAAGGTCCACGTAAATGCCCTCCAGCGTGTCGGCGGAATATTCGGCGTCGGCGTCAAACAGCTTGAGCAGCACTTCCCTGGCGTCTTCAATCAGTCCGGGCGCACGGCGGGCGCGCATTCTCAAAAGTCTGAAGACCGGCACGTCTTCGTCGTGAATTGAAAACAACACACCCTTACTCTTAAGGTTGTCGTTGACGAGGTTCAAAATAAAAGCCACCCGTACGGTGCGCGGCTCTTCTTCATCGGCGATTAGAAAGTCAGAGCGGATGTGCAGCTCGCCGTTGTCTTCTTCGTAAAAGCGGGCGGATTCCTCAATGTCTTCATCCATCGCGTCTTCGGGAATCGACAAGCCGTAGTACTGCTTGATCCAGCGTTTTTCTTCGGGCGTGGGAGATTCCAGGTCGACCCAAATGGGTTGAAATTTGGAGAGTTCTTCGAGTGACTCGATCTCTTCCTGAAAAAGCCTGCCATTGGCGAGCGTGAAAATATTGAGCATGACGGGAACCTGTCGATTCAGGGATCTGCACAGGGCGCGGCTGCGATGCCTGGTGCAAGTGGGTGTTGACTGGAGGGTGCCATCGCGCTCAACCCTTTCAGTGACGCCCGGCGTCAGTCTGCGGTATTGAACGCAGGCAAAAATCGGTTGATTTTCCTGCTGGTTTCCAAAAATTTCTCCATAGTGAATCCGCAGCGATTATGGCACCTGACGCCGGATTGATCTACCTCGGCCCTGGCCGAAAAGCCTGGCAGTTTGGGGAACTCGCCAACATGGGCCAGCGCCAGTGCGTCAAGGGCAAGGGTGTATCAAGTAGTAACGGTAGGCGGCTTGCATAAAGTTGCATTTTTTGTGCACCGCAAGATTGCATTTGCCGCGCATCAGGCGCATAGTAAAAACAAGAGAGTTATCCCGCCGCCGCCTGCCTTTTTTCGGGTAGGTGGTTTTTTCAACCCGGTTCCAGCCATGGAATAGTTTGAGAAGTTTTGAAAAAGGAGTCTCTATGAATCTGACAATCAGCGGCCATCACCTTGTAGTCACCCCCGCCCTGCGCGGCTATGTGACCAGCAAGCTGGACCGAATTACCCGGCATTTTGATCAAGTCGTGGATGTCAAGGTACTCTTGACTGTAGACAACATGAAAGAAAAAGAGCGACGCCAACGCGCTGAGTGCAATGTGCATGTCAAGGGCCGTGACATATTTGCCGAAAGCTCCCACGCTGATTTATACGCCGCGGTCGACGAACTGACCGACAAACTGGACCGCCAGGTCGGCCGTCACAAGACCAAAACGCAAGACCATCACCACGTGGCGGCCAAGCGGCAGGAACAGCCCCACGCCTGATAGCGCGCGCTGAGCGCCTTTTTTTTCCAGTAGCCGTCGGGCCACCGGCGGCTTTTTTATGTCCCCTTTTATGCTGTCTTCATGTTCTGTACAGTCGTAAAGTGCATAATTTGGCGACTAACTGATCGCTATGAACCGCCTCTCGCAAATCCTGCCCCCTACCCAAGTCCTGGTCTGCGTTGAAGCAACCAGCAAAAAACGTGCTTTTGAAGAGGCTGGCCTGCTGTTTGAAAACCAGCATGGCCTGAACCGCGCGTTGATCACCGACAGCCTGTTCGCCCGGGAACGCTTGGGCTCCACCGGGCTGGGGCACGGCGTTGCCATTCCCCATGGCCGCATCAAGGGTTTGAAAGCACCGATGGCCGCGGTGTTCCAGTTGCAGGTGCCGATTGGCTTTGATGCACCCGATGAGCAGGCGGTGGCGCTGTTGATTTTTCTGCTGGTGCCTGAGGCCGCTACCCAAAAGCACCTGGAAATTCTGTCCGAGATTGCCGAGCTGCTGAGCGACAGCGCGCTGCGTGAACTGCTCAAGACCAGCACCGACGCGCAAGCCCTTCACCAGTTGATTGCGTCGTGGCGTTCAGCCCAGCAGGTCAGCCCTTGAGCGCCAGCAGATTTTCCCGTTTGTTGCTTGGTCTCCAAAAGTGAAGCCCACCGCCATCAGCGCCGACGTCCTGTTTGAAGACCACCGCGCCACCCTGAAATGGCAATGGGTTGCAGGGCTCGGCGCTTCCGAGCGGCGTTTTGACGAGGTCGCCGTGCGCGCGGCCCGTTCCGGTGCCGATCTGGTCGGGTATCTCAACTACATTCACCCCTACCGCGTGCAAATTCTGGGCGAGCGCGAGGTGGCCTACCTGACCAATGCCGGGGTCGAGGATTGCGCACGCCGGGTGTCCCGCATCATCAAGCTCGAACCGCCGGTACTGGTCATGGCTGACGGCCAGACCGCGCCAGACACGCTGCTGGCGCTGTGCGAGCGCGCCCAGCTGCCGATGTTTTCCACGCCGGAGTCAGCGGCTTTTGTAATTGACGTGCTGCGCGCTTACCTATCCAAGCACTTTGCCGACCGCACGTCCATGCACGGCGTGTTCATGGACATCTTGGGCATGGGTGTGATGATTACGGGCGAGTCAGGCCTGGGTAAAAGCGAGCTGGGGCTGGAGTTGATCTCGCGCGGTCACGGCCTGGTGGCAGACGACGCGGTGGATTTGTACCGCATCAACCAGACCACCATTGAGGGCCGCTGCCCCGATCTGCTGCAAAACCTGCTCGAGGTGCGCGGCATTGGCCTGCTCGACATCAAGGCGATCTTTGGCGAAACAGCCGTGCGCCGAAAAATGCGCTTAAAGATGATCGTGCATCTGGTGCGCCGCGAAACGCTGGAGCGCGAATACGAGCGCATCCCCTACGAGCCGCTCACGCAGGACGTGCTGGGTGTTCCCGTGCGCAAGGTGATTATTCAGGTCGAAGCCGGCCGCAACATCGCCGTGCTGGTCGAAGCCGCTGTGCGCAATGCAATTTTGCAGCTGCGCGGCATCAATACCTATCAGGAGTTTGTCGAGCGCCACCGCAAGGCGATGGAGCAGAGCGACTAGGTTTTTTACTTCGTTTGCTATTGAATTTATAGCTAATAGCGCTTATAGAACCTGCGGTAGCGCCTGTTTTTATGCGTCAAATCAGACGTGGTGGTGACGCCCGGTGCCCATCGCGCGGTTAGGGCAGTTTTCTTTGGTGCAATTCGCATAGATCGACAGGGAGTGATCGGCAATCGTGAAGCCCTTGGCTTTTGCGACGGCGTGCTGGAGCCTTTCAATCTCGGCGTCGTAAAACTCCTCGACCTTGCTGCAGTCCAGGCACACCAGGTGGTCATGGTGCTGGCCTTCATTGAGTTCATAAACTGCCTTGCCGGACTCGAAATTGCTGCGGTTGAGCAGCCCAGCCTGTTCAAACTGTGTCAGTACCCGGTAAACCGTGGCCAGACCGATGTCCGAGCGGTCTATCAGCAGTACCCGGAACACATCCTCGGCGGTCATGTGGCGCTGCTTGCCGGCTTGAAATATTTCAAGAATCTTCAAGCGCGGCAACGTCGCCTTGAGGCCGGTGTTTTTCAGTTCGTTGATGTTGTTCATGAGTTTTCCCCGAGAAAAGTTACGGCATGACACGCGGCGCGAGACGCGGGCCGTCCGTCCGTCCGTCAGCTTCAGGGGTGGCCCCCGGGTTTGCCGGAGGTAGAAGGCACCCAGCCGCTACAATGATCAATCATATCGCTACACCCAACCCCATGTCTGCAAACCACCGCCACAAGCTCCGTTCAGTGTTTAAATCACCCGTTCTGGTTGCCATGGCATGCATGGCTTTAACGGCTTGCGGCAGCTTGGGCACCACCTCAAGCGCTGTTAATCCCGTCAACTGGATCACGCCCTACAAGGCTGATGTGATCCAGGGCAACTTTGTCTCCAAAGAGCAGGTTGACGCACTCACCGTCGGCATGTCACGGTCCCAGACCAAAGACGTGCTCGGAACTCCCTTGCTGACCAGCCTGTTCCACGCAGACCGCTGGGACTATATTTTTACTCTCAAACGGCAAGGCACCGAGCCGCAAGCCTACCGGTACACCGTCTTTTTTGAAGGCGACAGGCTGATCCGCTTCGAGGGCGACACCATGCCGAGCGAGGCCGAGTTTCTGACCAAGCTCGACAACAAGCGCAAGCTCGGTGCCGTGCCTGTGCTGGAAGCCACCGAAGCACAACTCAAGGCGTCTGAAAAACCTTCCCTGAATGCCGCAACGACCAGTGCAGCGGTGCCGGCAGCACCGCAGACTACGGTTTACCCGCCGCTGGAAAGCCCGAAGCAGTGAGCGCAGCGCCTGTGCCACACGCGCGCCCTCATCGCATAGCGGTTGCCGGCGCCAGTGGCCGCATGGGCCAGATGCTGATCGAGGCGATTCGCCAGAGCAGCGACTGCGTGCTCAGCGGTGCACTGGATGTGGCCATCAGCCCGTCTATTGGTCAGGATGCCGCCGCCTTTTCGGGCCATGCCAGCGGCGTGTTGATTAACGCTGACCCGCGGCTCGGCCTGCAAGACGCCGACGTGTTGATTGACTTCACTCGTCCTGAAGGCACACTGGTCCATTTGGCGGTGTGCCGTGCGCTCGGCGTCAAGCTGGTGATTGGCACCACCGGTTTTTCTGATGCCCAAAAAGCCGACATCGCGCTGGCTGCCAAACACATCGCTATCATGATGGCGCCGAACATGAGCGTCGGCGTGAACGTCACCCTCAAGCTGCTGGAAATGGCCGCCAAAGCCTTAAGCACCGGCTACGACATTGAAATCATCGAGGCGCACCATCGCCACAAGGTCGATGCACCTTCAGGCACCGCGCTCAAGATGGGTGAGGTTATTGCCGACGCGCTGGGCCGTGATTTAAAAGACTGCGCCGTCTACGCCCGCGAAGGCGTCACCGGCGAGCGCGACCCCTCCAGCATCGGTTTTGCCACCATACGCGGCGGCGACATTGTGGGCGACCACACGGTGCTGTTTGCGGGCACCGGCGAGCGCATCGAAATCAGCCACAAGTCGTCCAGCCGCGCCACCTACGCCCAGGGCAGCCTGCGTGCTGCCCGCTTTTTGGCAACGCAAAAAGCCGGGTTGTTTGACATGTTTGACGTGCTCAACCTGAAACAGGCCTGAAGCCAGCCATGAACCTGCCCGGCGTCATCACGCAAGGCGACGCGATCACTAAAGCGGTCGTGCTGCTGCTGCTGGTCATGTCGGTGGCCAGCTGGGTCGTAATTTTGTGGAAGACCTGGCTGCTGCAGCGCGCCAGCGGTGACGTGGCCCGCAGCATTGCGGCGTTCTGGCAGTCGCCAGACCTGGACACCGCCATCGGGAGGATTCAGGCGTTTGACCGTGAAGCCTTGGTGTTGCCGTTGATCGTGGCCACCAAATTTGAGGCCAACGCTGCAAAAGCCAGCCTGGCATTGGCCGGAGACAAATCCCAGCAGCTGACCCGTGTGCTGCGCAACGCCCTGCACGCCGTGCTGCACAAGCTGCAATTTGGCCAGGTGTTGCTGGCCACCGTGGGCTCAACCGCTCCTTTTGTCGGCCTGCTCGGTACGGTCTGGGGTATCTACCACGCCCTCACCGCGATCGCGACGGCCGGGCAAATCAGCATCGACAAGGTGTCCGGCCCGGTGGGTGAAGCCCTGATCATGACCGCCGCCGGCCTGGCCGTCGCGCTGCCCGCTGTGCTGGCGTACAACATTTTTGGCCGCAGCATCGGCCGCATGGAAGCCGATCTTGAAGGCTTTGCCAGAGACCTGCGCGAACTGTTGTCCAAAGAGCCCACCAGATGAGCTTTGGCCGCCTGGAGCGCCGCAAAGGCAGCGAGCCGATGAGTGAAATCAACGTCACGCCCATGGTCGATGTGATGCTGGTGCTGCTGGTGATTTTTATCCTCACGGCACCGTTGCTGGCCAGTTCCATCAAGCTAGACCTGCCCAAAACCGATGCTGCCAAATCCGGTGCAGCCCCCGCGTTTGTAACGCTGGTGGTTGACAAAACCGGGCAGGTTTTTCTCAACGACAAACCAGTGGCCGCTGATGCGCTGCGGACCAGCCTGGCGCAGACCGCGGCACAAAACCCCGACACCGAAGTCCAGTTGCGCGCCGATGAAACCGTGCCCTATGGCAAAGTGGTTGAGGTCATGGGTGCAGCGCAAAAAGCCGGGCTGAACCGCATCGGTTTTGTGGCCGAAGCGCCCCAGGCTTTCCTGCCCGGCAAGCCTTAGTCATCACCGCAGCGGGTTGTGCTGCCAGCAAACGGTTGCAGCGCCTAAAATCCTGGTGTCCCGCAGCAAATGGCTGCCTGAGTTTTTTCGCCATCGGCTTTTTCTCCCCATGCAAGACAAATACAACCACCTCGACGTTGAGCACACTGCGCAAGCCCAATGGACCGCCAGCGACGCTTACCGCGTTGAAAACCACACCAACCCAAACAAGCCGCTGGGCAAGTACTACGCGTGTTCCATGCTGCCTTACCCCAGCGGCAAGCTGCACATGGGCCACGTGCGCAACTACACCATCAACGACATGCTCACGCGCTACCTGCGCATGAAGGGCTACAACGTGCTCATGCCCATGGGCTGGGACGCGTTTGGCCTGCCAGCTGAAAACGCCGCCATGAAAAACGGTGTTCCGCCGGCCCAGTGGACCCACGACAACATCGCCTACATGAAAAAGCAGATGCAGGGCCTCGGCCTGGCCATCGACTGGAGCCGTGAGGTCGCCACCTGCTCGTCCGAGTATTACAAATGGAACCAGTGGCTGTTTTTAAAAATGCTGGACAAAGGCATTGCCTATCGCAAGACCCAGGTCGTCAACTGGGATCCGGTCGACCAGACCGTGCTGGCCAACGAGCAGGTGATTGACGGCAAGGGCTGGCGCACCGGCGCCGTGGTCGAAAAACGTGAAATTCCGGGCTATTACCTGAAGATCACCGCCTACGCCGAAGAGCTGCTTGGCCAGGTAAAAGACAGCTTGCCCGGCTGGCCAGAGCGCGTCAAGCTGATGCAGGAAAACTGGATCGGCAAAAGCGAAGGCGTTCGCTTTGCCTTTACCCATGACATCGCGGCTACTTCCGGCGCGTTGATCGGCGATGGCCGCATGTACGTTTTCACCACGCGCGCCGACACCATCATGGGCGTGACGTTTTGCGCTGTAGCGCCCGAGCATCCGCTGGCCATACACGCGGCCTTGACGAATCCCAAGCTCGCCGACTTCATTGAAACATGCAAGTCTGGCGGCACCACGGAAGCCGAGCTGGCCACCCAAGAGAAAAAAGGCGAACGCACCGGCCTGTCGGTCTCGCACCCGCTTACAGGCGAGCCGGTAGAGGTCTGGGTTGGCAACTACGTGCTCATGAGCTACGGCGACGGCGCGGTGATGGGCGTGCCGGCGCATGACGCGCGGGATTTTGAGTTTGCAAACAAGTACGGTTTGCCCATCAAGCAGGTCACCGACGTCAAAGGCCAGGCCTACGACGCTGCGGTGTGGGCCGACTGGTACGGCGACAAGCAGCAGGGCGTAACTGTCAATTCCGGCAAATACGACGGCCTGGCTTTTAAAGCCGCCGTTGATGCCGTGACCGCAGACTTGACGGCCCGCGGCCTCGGCGAGAAAAAAACCACCTGGCGGTTGCGCGACTGGGGCGTCAGCCGCCAGCGCTACTGGGGCACACCGATTCCGATCATCCATTGCGCCGAGCATGGCGCGGTGCCGGTGCCGGAAAAAGACCTGCCGGTGGTCTTGCCGCAAGACTGTGTGCCCGATGGTTCGGGCAACCCGCTTGCCAGGCATGAAGGCTTTCATGCCGGTGTGGTGTGCCCGGTCTGCGGCCAGCCCGCCCGGCGCGAAACCGACACCATGGACACCTTTGTCGACAGCTCGTGGTACTACATGCGTTACTGCGATCCGCAGAACGCCCAGGCCATGGTCGGCGCCGGTGCCGATTACTGGATGCCGATGGACCAGTACATTGGCGGCATTGAGCACGCCATCTTGCACCTGTTGTATGCGCGCTTCTGGACCAAGGTGATGCGTGACCTGGGCCTGATCAAGGTGGACGAACCCTTTACCAGACTGCTGACGCAGGGTATGGTGCTCAATCACATTTACTCGCGCAAAGGTGACAAGGGCGGTATGGAATATTACTGGCCCAGCGAGGTCGAGGATATCCACGACGCCTCGGGCAAGGTGACCACGGCCAGGCGCAAAACCGACGGCTTGCTGGTTAACTACGAAGGCGTAGGCACCATGAGCAAAAGTAAAAACAATGGCGTTGACCCGCAAGACCTGATTGAAAAATACGGCGCTGACACGGCCCGGCTGTACACCATGTTCACCGCACCACCGGAAGCCACGCTGGAGTGGAACGATGCGGGTGTGGAAGGTAGCTACCGCTTTTTGCGCCGCGTCTGGAATTTCGGTTTCAAGTTGTCTGCTATTTATTCAATAGCGGGCAGCCCCCATATCGATTGCCGCAATGCCGTTTTTGACAAAGAAACCAAAGCACTGCGACTGGACGTGCACACGGTGCTCAAACAGGTTGACTACGACTACCAACGCATGCAGTACAACACCGTGGTTTCAGGTGCCATGAAGCTGCTTAACGCCCTGGAGGACTTTAAATCTGAAGCGACAGACGCCTCAAATGCTGCCCTGCGTGAGGGCTTCAGCATCCTGCTGCGCTGCCTCTACCCGGCCACGCCGCATCTGGCGCACGCGCTCTGGCAACAGCTGGGCTATGCCGACGTGCACGGTGACCTGCTCGACGCAGCCTGGCCTGAAGTCGATGCCGGAGCCTTGCAGAAAGACGAGATCGAGCTGATGCTACAGATCAACGGCAAGCTGCGCGGTTCGGTGACGGTCAGTGCCACGGCCGACAAGGCGGCCATCGAAGCCGCGGCGCTGGCCAGCGACGCCTTTATCAAGCAGGCAGCAGGGGCGCTGCCGAAAAAGGTCATCGTCGTGCCGGGCCGTCTGGTCAACATCGTCGTTTAAATATTGTCCACAGAGGTCAACAAGGAGAACCCCATGCAACGTCGTGTCTACCTGAGCCTGCTGCTGTGCGGCACGGCACTCGGCCTGGCCGCTTGCGGCTTTGCACTGCGCCGCGCACCCGAGTTTTCATTCAAGACGCTCTTCAGCCCGCTGGCAGAAACCTCACCGCTGGGCGTGGAGCTCAAGCGCTCGCTGGAGTCCGGGGGTAATGTGCGTGTTATCGGTGATGTGCTGCAAAAAGAAAAAGCCGACGTGATCCTGGAGGTGTTGTCTGACCAGCGCGAAAAAACCGTGGTTGGCCTCACCGCAGCGGGGCAGGTGCGTGAGTTTCAGCTGCGCATCCGCTTCAAGTTCAGGCTGCGCACCCCGCAGGGTCTTGAGTTGATTCCCGACACTGAAATTTTGCAGCAGCGTGACATCAGTTTTAATGAGACGGTGATACTCGCCAAAGAAGCCGAAGAAGGCCTGCTCTACCGCGACATGCAAAGTGACATCGTGCAGCAGATCATGCGCCGGCTGGCGACTGTCAAAACCAGTGCCGCAAAAGCGCCGCCAGCTTAAACGCGTGGGTCCTGCATCAAGGCACTTTTTCCAAACAGGCATTCGATCAAACCTGCCACCTGCTTGGCAGTGCCCTTGCGCACACCGAATTCCGGGTTGAGCGCCATCACGTCGAGGTATGCGAGCGAACCGCCTGAGTCGGGCTGATCACAGACCGCAGGAAGTCATGCCAGGGGTCCCGTGGCAACTTGTTCCGCGTATTGGCTCAACCTGAAATCCGCATCGGGCCAGCTCGACAGTTAAATATTTTCTCAATTTAATTTGTAAAGTTGATTGAACGGCAACATTTTTGTATTATCGTTGCAACGGAATTGCAATATTTTGTAACGATAGCAAATTTTAGGAATTGCTTGTATGAAAACCGATGTTGCTGAACTTCAACTCCTTTACCGAGCAATTTCCGCCAGTAACAACGGCATCACCATCAGTGACATGCGGCGCGCCGGTCGTCCCCTGATTTTTGTTAACCAGGCGTTTACCCAGATGACCGGTTATTCATCAGAAGAGTCGTTGGACAGAAATTGCCGCTTTCTACAGGGCAGCGATACCGGGCAGCCAGGAATTCAAGTGCTACGCGATGCCATCGCCGCAGGCGGCGAGGCAACCGTGCTGCTGCGTAATTATCGAAAAACAGGTGAGCCCTTTTGCAACGAATTGAGCATCTCCCCGGTCCGGGACGACAGCGGTACATTGACACACTACATCGGCGTTCAACATGATGTTTCTGTCAGGGAGGCCGCCGCGTCGGAGATTCGGTCCCTCAACCTAAGACAGACCGAACAGGCATTGGAAATGCAAGTCAAAAATGAAGCATTGGAAGCTTTTTCCAATTCTGCATCACACGATTTACGCGCACCGCTGGCCTCGATTCAGGGATTTGCGTCCATGCTGGGGCGTGATGTGTCGTTGGCGAATTCCGTGCGGGCAAAATATTATCTGTCGCGTATCAATGCCAATACGCTGCATATGAGCGAGCTGATCGAAGCTTTGCTTAATTTGGGAAAGACTGCGGCCGGCACTCTGAATCTGGTTTCATGCAATGTTTCTGCAATGGCTACAAACCTGCTGGCGTCCTATGCCGCAGGGAACCCGGCAAGAGTTGTGAAGGTTCGAGTTCAGGAAGGCTTGTTTGTGATGGCCGACCGCCCTCTTTTTGAACGGGTCATGGAAAACCTGCTTTCCAATGCCTGGAAATTTACAAGCAAAACGGGCGACGCATTTATTGAAGTTGGATCTGAAATTGACCAAGACGGCGGTGTCGTACTGTACGTCAAGGACAACGGCGCGGGTTTCGATATGGCCGAAGCAGACAAGCTGTTCGCAGAATTTTCAAGACTCCACCCGACAACAGAATTTGAAGGCACGGGTATTGGGCTGGCCCTGGTCAGGCGGGTACTACAGCGCCATGGCGGTGCAATCTGGGCCCATTCCAAACCCGAGGAAGGTTCAACGTTTTTCTTCAGACTGCCTGGCAGTCGCGATGACGCAGCGCCAACAAGTTGAACGCATTTCTGCAGAAATTTGGTCACACGGCGCCAGGCACGGCAGCACACGCGTGGCCGGTTGCGTAATACGCGTCTAGGTTCTCAAGCACCAGGTCGGCCATGGCTTGCCGGGTCTCGTGGGTGGCACTGGCCAGGTGGGGAAGCAGCACCACCTGCTCCAGCGCCAGCAGCCGGGCGGGCACGCGCGGCTCGTCCGCATACACGTCCAGACCAGCCCCTGCGATGACGCCCCCCTCTAGCGCCTCGATCAGCGCGTTTTCGTCTACCACCGTACCGCGTGAGACATTGATCAGGAAACCCGTGGGGCCAAGCGCCCGCATCACGCTGGCCGAGACCAGGTTGCGAGTTTCAGGTCCACCAGCGCTCACGACAACAAGAAAATCGGCCCACTGCGCCAGTGATTCGAGCGTGGCCTCATAGATGTACGAAACAGCAGGGTTGGCACGGCGGTTGTGATAACGCACTTCCATATCAAAACCACTGGCGCGTTTGGCAACCACCTGGCCGATACGGCCCAGCCCGAGAATGCCTAGTCGTTTGCCGCTGATGCTGGTGGTCAGCGGATACGGGCCCTTGAGCCAGTCGCCGCGCCGTACAAAACGGTCGGCAGCGCTGAAACGGCGAGCCACATCCATCACCAGGCCAAAAGCGGTGTCGGCCACGCAGTTGTTGAGTACATCGGGTGTGTAACCGACGGCAATGCCGCGAGCAGCGGCGCTGGCCAGCGGCAGCGTCTCCGTGCCCACGCCGAAGCTTGAGATCACCTTTAAGTTTGGCAGCGCCGCCAGCGTAGCCTCAGGAACGCCAAAACGTGCGCTGGTGACGTAACCGGTGAAGTCACCGCCGTGCCGGGCTAGAAAAGCAGCCGGGTCACCCTCTTTCCAGAGCGGATGTACGTCGTAGCGGCTGTGCAACTCGGTGGAAAGTAGCGGCGCGATGTCTGCGTGTTGCAGAAGTTTGTGTTTCATATGTCGAGAATAGCTTGAAGGATAAAACCCAGGGGCCGTAGCTGAGACGGATCTCAACGGCCTTTGACCTTGCGCCATTCAACAAAATCGTCTTTTGACTGCTGCAGCGTGGGCGGATACAGCCCCGCAATCGAGCGGCCCTTGAGGACCTCTTCGGTCACAAAATCTTCAAAAGCAGTCATCTCGATGGCTTCATCGGCGATTTCGTCGGCGAGATGGGCCGGAATCACAAACACGCCTTCTTTGTCGCCCACGATGACATCGCCGGGGAACACCGCCACATCACCACATCCAATCGGCACATTGATGTCAATCGCCTGGTGCAGCGTCAAGTTGGTGGGCGCTGAAGGACGCTGGTGGTAACAGGAAAACGGCATGACAACCAAGTCGGGTGAGTCACGAAAACCGCCGTCGGTGACGATACCGGCTGCGCCGCGCACCATCAGGCGTGAAATGAGAATAGAGCCGGCCGAGGCGGCCCGGGCGTCCTTTCGGCTGTCAATGACCAGCACCGCGCCCGCGGGGCATTGTTCAACCGCTACACGCTGCGGGTGATTCGGGTTCTGAAACACGCTGATCGGGTTCAGGTCTTCACGCGCCGGAATGTAGCGCAGCGTGAAGGCCTCGCCCACCATATTGGGCAGATTAGGATTGACCGGATGCACGTTTTGTAAGAACTGGTTGCGCAGACCGAGCTTGAACAGGGCGGTGCACAGGGTGGCGGTGCTGACGGTTTTGAGCTTGTCGCGGGTGCTGGGGTTCAGGGCCATGGCTGTCTTTCGTATCGGTGGTCGTGTCAATAAATGTCGGGCTCGCCAATCGGCGCGCCAAACGCGGTTTCAAGAAAATCAAAGTCGCAACCGATATCGGCCTGCTGGATGTGGCGGGCGGCTAGCCAGCCATAACCGCGTTCAAACCGGGGCGGCGGCGGCGTCCAGGCGGCGCGGCGTTCGGCCAGCTCGGTGTCGCTGACTTCCAGGTGGATGCGCCGTTCGTGTACGTTGACTGAAATCATGTCGCCTGTTTTAACCAGCGCCAGAGGACCACCAATATAGGCTTCGGGCGCCACATGCAAAATGCAGGCACCATAACTTGTACCGCTCATGCGGGCGTCAGAAATGCGCACCATGTCCTTGACGCCCTGCTTGACCAGCTTGAGCGGAATCGGCAGCATGCCCCACTCGGGCATGCCGGGACCGCCCTGGGGGCCGCAGTTGCGCAGCACCATCACGGTGTCGGCCGTGACGTCAAGGTTTTCGTCTTCCACCGCCGCCTTCATTGACGGGTAGTCGTCAAACACCAGCGCCGGGCCGGTATGCTCCAGGTACTGCGGGGCGCAGGCGCTGGGCTTGATCACGCAGCCGCTGGGTGCCAGGTTGCCGCGCAAAACAGCCAGTGCGCCTTCGGCATAAATCGGGTTGCTCAGCGGGCGAATCACGTCGTCGTTGTAGACCTCCGCACCTTCCAGCGTTTTGCCTAGCGTCAAACCGCTGACTGTCATGGCGTCGAGCTTCAAATGGTCGGTCAGGCGGCTCATCATGGCGCGCATGCCGCCTGCGTAATAAAAGTCTTCCATCAGATAGGTATCGCCGCTGGGACGGATATTGGCAATCACCGGTATCTTGCGGCTGGCGGTGTCGAAGTCGTCCAGGCCCACGGCGCAATGCTCACCCGCGCGGCGGGACATCGCCACCAGATGAATGATGGCGTTGGTTGAGCAGCCCATGGCCATGGCAACGACGATGGCGTTTTCAAACGAAGCGCGGGTAAATACTTTGGCAGGCGTCAGGTCTTCCCAGACCATTTCAACCGCGCGTCGGCCACAGTCAGCCGCCATGCGGATGTGGTTGGCATCGACCGCCGGAATCGACGAGGCGCCCGGCAAGGTCATGCCGATGGCTTCAGCAATGCCTGTCATGGTGCTGGCGGTTCCCATGGTCATGCAGTGGCCATGGCTGCGGGCAATGCCGCCTTCTACTTCCAGCCATTGCGCCTGGTTGATCTTGCCAGCGCGGCGCTCGTCCCAATACTTCCAGGTGTCCGAGCCCGAACCCAGCACCTTGCCCTTGACATTGCCGCGCAGCATCGGGCCTGCCGGCATGTAGATGCAGGGGAAGCCGGCACTCATCGCGCCCATCAGCAAGCCGGGCGTGGTCTTGTCGCAGCCGCCCATCAGCACCACGCCGTCCACCGGGTGGCTGCGCAGCAGTTCTTCAACGTCCATGGCCAGCAGATTGCGGTAAAGCATGGTCGTGGGCTTGACCATCGCTTCAGACAGGGACAGCGCCGGGAATTCCAGCGGAAAACCGCCCGCCTGCAGCACACCGCGCTTGACATCTTCCACGCGCTGCTTGAAATGGCCGTGACAGGTGCCGATGTCGCTCCAGGTGTTGAGGATGGCAATCACCGGTTTGCCTTCCCAGTCCTGCGGGCCGTAGCCCAGCTGCATGATGCGCGAGCGGTGGCCAAAAGAGCGCACGTCGTCGGGGGCAAACCAGCGCGCACTGCGCAGGTCTTTGTAGGTCATCTTGGTCATACGTTTTACTTTTAGAAATTCTGGGGGTGCTTGAATCGTGTCTGTAAATCAATCGACCGTCAGCTTGTTGTCGATGATGATGCGTGCGTAGCGCTTACGGTCAGCTGCAATCAGTTGCGCAAAATCAGCGGGTGTGCCACCTTTGACGACTGCGCCCTGCGCCAGCAATTGCTGCTGGATGTCAGGCGCCGCCACAACCTGACGCAGGCCTTGGGACAGTTTTTCAATGATCTCTTTGGGCGTGTCGGTGGGTGCCAGCAGACCAATCCACGAGCCTGATTCAGCACCAGTCACGCCGCTTTCCTGCAGCGTTGGCACATCGGGCATGGCAGAAACCCGCGCCTTGCTGGTGATGGCCAGTGCCCTCAGTTTGCCGGCCTTTATAAAACCTGAAGTTTCAAGCACCGATGCAAAAATCATGTCTACATTGCCGGACATCAGATCGGTCATGGCTGCGCCGCCACCTTTGTAGGGCACATGCAGGATTTGCGTGCCTGTGGCAATTTTGAAAGTCTCGGCAGACAGATGCGGCGAGCCGCCATTGCCCGAACTCGCATAATTCAACTTCCCGGGTTGGGCCTTGGCCAGGTCCACCAGATCCTTGACGTTTTTGACAGGCAGGGAATTGCTCACTGCCAGTACAAAAGGCAGCTCGGCAAATTGGCCAATGGGCACGAACGCGGTGTCGGGGTTGTAGCTGAGTTTTTTGTAAAGCGTGGGATTGATGGACTGTGTGCCGACGTTGCCTATCAGCAGGGTGTATCCATCGGGCTTGGCGCGCGATACAGCTTCCAGCCCCACATTGCCCCCGGCGCCACCCTTGTTGTCAACCATGAAGGTCTGCCCAAAGATCTGCGTCAGGCGCTGGGCGACGATTCGGGTGCCGATGTCAGTGCCGCCGCCCGCCACAAAGGGCACCACCAGCGTCACAGGTTTGGCTGGCCAGGCGGTCTGCGCCTGGGCCACAGCACTCCACAACAGGCCGGATATCAGCCCCACAAGAAGACGCCGGGTCGGGTGATGGGGCGCAGGGTTGTACATGGTTTGTCTCCAAATGTTGCTTTTGATATTTTTCAGGCCAGCTCGCCAGGAGCCGTGGATGAGGTTGTTGCATTCAGTCATCCGTTGCCGGGCCTTTTTTTACCGGTTCCTGGAATCGTTTAAGTTGCAGTGGCGCCGGATTTTTTGACCAGTTCGGCCCAGCGGGAAATTTCGAGCTTCATAAAGCTGGCCAGCTCTTGCGGGCCGCTGCCGCCAAACAAGGTGTAGCCGTCAGCCTTGGCCTTGGCCGCAAAGGTCGCGCCTGCCGCACCGGCTGTGCCTGCTTGTTGTCGAGAATGACGGGCTGTCCGAGGAGGTCGGTAAGCTTTTGCGCCAGTGTGCGGCCAATCACATCGGTTGAACCACCGGGTGTGAATGGCACGATATAGGTAATCGGCTTGACCGGCCAGCCCGGTGTGGCAATGTCTGCGGCTTGGGCTGTGCCGCCGATTGGCGG
>JANXTM010000342.1 GCA_025352405.1 Polaromonas sp. | reverse complement strand
GGCCTGCTGGCAGCGCAGCGGATCTTGGCCATGGTGCAGGGGTTGACCCCCGACGATTTGGTGCTGTGCCTGATCTCGGGCGGCGGCTCGGCCTTGTTGACCCTGCCTGCTGATGGCTTGACGCTCGCAGACAAACAGCGCATCAACGGGGCGCTACTCGACAGCGGTGCAAATATTTCCGAGATGAACTGCGTGCGCAAGCATCTGTCGCGCATCAAGGGCGGGCGGCTTGCTGCAGCCTGCGCGCCGGCGCGGGTAGTGACACTCACCATCAGCGATGTACCGGGTGACGACCCGTCCATCATCGCCAGCGGCCCAACAGTGCCTGACGCAACGACGTGCGCAGACGCCCTGGCGATATTGACGCGCTACCGCATTGAGGTGCCGGCTGCGGTGCTGGCGCAGCTGGGCAGCAGTGCGCTTGAAACCCCCAAACCCGGTGATGCTGTTTTTACCGGGCATGAAGTCCACATGATTGCTACGCCGCAGCAAAGCTTAGAGGCCGCGGCTGCGGTGGCCAGGGCGGCGGGGCTCAACGCCTACATTTTGAGCGATGAGATGGAGGGTGAATCGCGCGAAGTTGGCAAGGTGCACGCGGCATTGGCACGCGGCGTGGCACGCAAGGGCCAGCCTTTCAGCAAGCCCTGCGTGATTTTGAGCGGCGGCGAAACCACCGTGACGATCCGGACGCTGCCCGAAGGCGTGGCCAAGGGCCGGGGCGGTCGCGCAGGCGAGTTCTGCATGGGCCTGGCTGTGGCGTTGCAAGGGCAAAGCGGCGTCTATGCGCTGGCCGCTGACACCGACGGCATCGATGGCGTAGAAGACAACGCCGGAGCCTTTGTCGCACCCGACACACTGGCACGCGCACGGGCTGGAGGCATGAAAATCGACACTTATCTTGACCGCAACGATGCCTATGGCTTTTTTGAGCCACTGGGCGACCTGGTGGTGACCGGGCCGACCAACACCAACGTGAACGATTTCAGGGTGCTATTGATTTTGTAGCGTATAGCCCCCGTATTTGCTGCGGAAACGCCTCTTTTCTTTATCAAAATAAGCGAGCGGCGCGTAATCCGGCTGTGGTAGCCTTTCACGGATGTTGAAACGCGTTCCCTCCTTTTTACGCCATGTCGGCCCGGGTGTTGTCACCGGGGCGGCTGATGATGACCCGTCTGGTATTGCAACGTACACGCAGGCCGGGGCGCAGTTCGGCACCGGGTTGCTATGGACAGTGTTTTTGTCGCTGCCCTTCATGATCGCGATTCAGCTGGTGAGTGCCAGGATTGGACGCGTGACAGGCAAGGGCGTGGCCGCAAATTTACGCGCGCACACGCCGCGCTCTTTCCTGATGGCCATGGTGACGCTGCTGGTGGTGGCCAACACCATCAACATTGCCGCTGACATTGCCGCCATGGGGGAGGCGCTGCAACTGGTGGTGGGCGGTGGCGCGCACTTTCACGCCATGGCGTTTGGTGTTGTCACGGTGCTGCTTCAGGTGTTTGTGCCTTACCGCAAGCTCGCACCGGTTTTGAAATGGCTGACCCTGTTTTTGTTTGCCTATGTAATTGCCGTGTTTTTGGTGCAGGTGCCGTGGGGTCAGGTACTGCATGACTTGGTGATTCCCAAGCTGCAATGGACCTCTGGCTACTGGATGATGATTGTGGCGTTGCTGGGCACCACGATTTCGCCCTACCTGTTTTTCTGGCAAGCCTCGCAGGAAGTCGAAGAGCTGCGTTTGCGGGGCGGCGCACTGGGCGCAGACCAGGAGATCCGCAGCGATTTGCGGCGCGTCAAACAAGACACCTTTGTGGGTATGTTTTTTTCCAATTTCATCGCATTTTTTGTCATGTTGCTGGGCGCCGTGGTGCTTTATGCCGCTGGGGTGCACGATGTCACCTCTGCCGCGCAAGCTGCACAGGCGTTGCGCCCACTGGCGGGCGACTTTGCATTTGCGTTGTTTGCCGGCGGCATCATCGCGACTGGTTTGTTGGCCGTACCGGTACTGGCATCGTCAGCGGCTTATGCCGTAGCCGAGGCCTTCGGCTGGCCCGAGGGGCTTGAGCGCCACTGGTTCGAAGCCAGGCGCTTTTATGCCATCATCGGCATCGCCACGGTGGTGGGTACTGGGCTCGACTTCACACCCATAGACCCCATGAAAGCACTCTACTGGAGCGCCGTGATCAACGGGGTGGTGGCGGTTCCCATCATGGCGGGCATGATGCTGCTGGCGAACAAAAAGGAAGTGATGGGCAACTTCACGTCCGGTCGCAAAACCTGCTGGTTTGGCTGGGGCGGCGTGGTCATCATGGGCTTTGCCGTGGTCATGATGCTGTGGGACGTTTTTCGGCAGATGCTTTGACCGGAATCGCTTCAGGGTGCGCGGTAGGACTGCGTTTTTTTTAAAGGATAAGCAAATGAAGCCTTTCGTGCACGTGTTTCGTGCAGTCCACTCCTTGATGGCGTTTCTTTTTGCCTGCGCTGCGTTGATGCTCATCATTATTGCTGCGCGTATGGGCTGGCAGGCGTTCACTGGCGGCTTGGACGGCGCGGCCGCGCAGGCGATCATCGAAGCGGTGGGTCTGCTGGCCGCAGCTGTGGTGGCCCTGCAGATTGCCGAAACCATTGTCGAAGAGGAGGTCATTCGCGACGCCGACATCAGCGCACCCACGCGCGTGCGACGATTTCTCTCGCGTTTTTTCGTGGTTATTGTGGTTGCCCTGGCCGTTGAAGGGCTGGTTGCGACATTCAAGGCGTTGCATGAAGACCCCACACAACTGGTGTACGCGGCCAGCATACTGGTCGCCGATGCGTTCCTTTTGGCCGCCTGGGGCTTGTTTGTGTACCTCAACCGCGCGGCCGAAGAGTTGGAGCCCGAGGCTATGGCAGATGCCAAGCGGGAAGACCAGAAACTCAAGTGAAGGCTTGGGTGCTGCGTTGCAGACCAGCACTTGCGTATTGCCGCTGTCTGGTTAGCGTCTATAAATCGGGGTTGCCGTCGCCGCGCAAATCACAAAGAGCGCTTTAAGCCTGAACGCTTGCGTGCCACCGGGCTGCGATTGCGCCTGCTGTTTACGCACTTTGGTGCCGAGCGTCGGCGATTTGCTGCCGCCGGTAGCCGCCTTGCCGCTCCAGCATCCAACCGGGGTATTCTGCTGCCAGCTTGCTGACGTTGCCGATGGTTTCAAGCTCGACCGGGCTCAGCGCCACCTGGGTCGCGGCCATATTTTCTGCCAATTGCTCCGGCCGTTTTGCCCCAACGATCACGCTGGTAACTTGCGGCTGGTGCAGGAGCCACGCCAGCGCCACGCAGGCTACTGAAACGCCGTGTGCGGCCGCAATCGGGCGCATGACCTCTATGCAGTCCCAGGCTTTTTCCTTGTTTACCGGTGGAAAGTCGAAGGCAGCGCGACGACTGCCTTCTTCAAGCTGCGAGGCGTCTTGTTGGTTACCAGCCGCTGGTTTCGGGTACTTGCCGCTTAAAAATCCGCCAGCCAGCGGACTCCACACCATCAGGCCAAGGCCTTCGCTGCGCAGCATGGGAATCAGCTCACGCTCAAGATCTCGCCCAGCCACACTGTAGTACGCCTGCAGGGACTCAAAACGCGATAAACCCAGCCGCTCTGCAATGCCCAGTGCCTTGACAATCTGCCACGCGGCCCAGTTGGAAACACCGACATAGCGGACATGGCCGTGACGCACCAGCTGGTCCAGTGCGCGCATGGTTTCTTCTATCGGCGTGGCGGCATCAAATCCGTGCACCTGATACAGATCAATATGGTCGAGTTGCAGCCGCTTCAAGCTGGCTTTGACCCCGTCAAGGATATGGCTGCGTGAGACGCCGCGGGCGTTTGCTCCGGCTCCGGTAGCGCCAAACACCTTGGTCGCGAGCACCACATTCTCACGCGGAATTTTCAGATTTTTCAGCGCCTGGCCGGTGATTTCCTCAGAACGGCCCTCGGCGTAAACGTCGGCGGTATCGATGAAGTTGATGCCGGCATCGAGCGCTTGCCCGATCAGCTTTTCGGCATCAGCCTGCTGGAGCGAACCGATCTGTCGCCACATGCCTTCGGCGCCGCCGAAAGTCATGGTGCCTAAGCACAGTTCTGAGACAAAGAGGCCGGTGTGGCCAAGAGGGTTGAGGCGCATGACAAGTCCATTTCAGCATGAGGTGTTGGCGCCGGGCAAGATACCAAGCACAGTTTTAGCATACCTGACTAGCGGCTATTGCAGGCTGAGATGAATGCTCCGCATGCGGCTGGGTGGTTTACGCCAGCACGTTCAAGTTGCTTGCAGCCGACTGAGCGATGCCAATACGTTTTCTGCTGTGGCCGGGGCCGTCAGCTGCAACGCAACATTTGATTCGCGTTCTGGGCAGGCAGCTGAAATAGCGTCTTTGAGTGCCTCATAGACACTGATCGCCAGCATAAAGGGCGGCTCGCCCACGGCCTTGCTGCCAAATACGTTGTCTTCACGGTTGGCCTCGGGCCAGAGGTCGACCCGGAAGTGTTCCGGTATGTCGCCCGTGGCCGGAATTTTGTAGGTGCTGGGGGCGTGTGTCGTTAGCACGCCGTTGTCGTTCCACACCAGTTGCTCGGTGGTGAGCCAGCCCATTCCCTGCACAAAACCGCCTTCGATTTGCCCGACGTCAATGGCCGGGTTGATTGAGGTGCCCGCGTCTTGCAATATGTCTACCTTCAGCACACGGCTTTCGCCCGTGAGCGTGTCAATGGCCACCTCGGTACACGCTGCGCCATAGGCAAAGTAATAAAACGGCCGACCGGTGAGGGTGGCTTTGTCGTAGTGGATTTTGGGCGTGCGGTAAAAGCCGTCGCTCCACAGCTGGATGCGGTTGGCGTGGGCCAGCTTCACGACGTCTTCAAACGGCCGTGTGCTGTGCGGCGTCATGACCTGCCCGCCACCAAACCGTACCGCGCCGGCACCGCATTGGTCGAGCCCGCTGACGAACTGCGCCAGGTTGTCACGCACGTTGCGCGCCGCATATTGCGCCGCACGTGCATTGAGGTCGGTGCCGGCCGATGCTGCCGTGGCCGAGGCGTTGGGGATTTTGCTGGTGTCGCTGGCAGTAGCCATGACTTGCTCAAAGGCCACACCCAGTTCGTCCGCCACAATTTGCGCGACTTTGGTGTTCAGGCCCTGGCCCATTTCAGTGCCGCCGTGGTTCACCTGCACGCTGCCGTCAAGGTACACATGCACCAGTGCACCCGCCTGGTTGAACAGCGTGGCTGTGAATGAAATACCAAACTTGACTGGCGTGATGGCGATGCCGCGCTTGATCACCAGGCTTCCCGCGTTCCATCGAGAAATATTGGCCCTGCGCACGTCATAGCTTGAAGTTTGCTGTAATTTTGATAGCAAAGGGGCCAGAATATTGTCTTCAACCGTCATGCCGTAGTGGGTGGTATTGCGGCGTGGGGCTTCGACAGAGCCTGTACTGTGCTTGTCGAAGGCCTCTGCCCGACCAGTGTTTTTACCAGCCGCCCGCCCTGAGCTTGTCGAAGGGTCTATCAGTTCCTCGCCGTACAGGTTGCGCTTGCGAACGTCCAGTGGGTCCCGGCTGAGTGCGCGCGCAATGTCGCCCAAAATGTTTTCAATCACGATGACGCCTTGTGGCCCGCCGAAGCCGCGAAAGGCGGTATGGCTCTGGGTGTTGGTTTTCAGGCGATAAGACGCAATGTCAACATCTTGTAAAAAGTAGGCGTTGTCGGCATGAAAAATCGCGCGGTCTGCCACCGGGCCAGACAAATCTGCGCTGAAGCCGCAGTTGACAGCCATCATGAGCTTCAGGCCGGTGATGCGGCCGCTGTCGTCAAAGCCGACCGTGTACGTGTAGGCAAACGGGTGGCGCTTGCCGGTGATCATGAAGTCTTCGTCGCGGTCCAGTCGCAGCTTGATGGGGCATTTCAGCTTGTGGGCCGCAATGGCCGCCCACACGGCCAGGTGCCCGGCCTGCGTCTCTTTGCCGCCAAAGCCACCGCCCATGCGCCTGCATTCGACCCGCACCGCGTGGTTGGCGATACCCAGCGCGTGGGCCACCCAGTGCTGCACCTCACCGGGGTGCTGCGTGCTGGAGTACACCGCCCACTGGTTTTGCTCTTGCGGTACCACGTAGGCAATCTGGCCTTCAAGATAGAAGTGCTCTTGGCCGCCGACCTCCAGCGTGCCCTGCAAGGTGTGTACGGCCTGGGCGAGCGCTGCGGCTGCGTCACCGCGTTTGACAAACACGGGCGGCAGCACATAGCTTTTGGCCGCCAGTGCATCGTGCACGTTCAGGATGGCGGGCAGCGCTTCGATGCTGCACACCACCTGGCGCGCGGCTCGGCGCGCCTGCATCACAGAGCAGGCGACCACCAGACCCAGTACCTGGCCGACGTGCTGCACGCTGGCCGTTGCAAAGATGGGTTCGTCATGCGCGAAGCTGGCCAGCACCGGGTCGCCGGGAATGTCGCACGTCAAAATCACGTCCATTACACCGGGCATGGCCAGCGCTGCGGCGGTGTCTATCCCGAGCACGCGGCCATGTGCCACGGTTGAAAGAATGGGCGCAGCGTACAGCGTGCCTCTGACCTCAGGCATGTCGTCAACGTAGGTCGCGCTGCCTGCTACTTGGGCCCGTGCGCTTTCGTGAAACCTGGAGCTGCCGGATGCAGGCTCGGCCAAGGCGGCGGGTACCTCGGGTGTGGATGTTTTCATGCGGCCTCCCCAGGCCGGTAAGACTGCAGGTTAATGTGCTGCAGGCCCTGGCTTTCAAGCCAGTAGCGCTGCAGTAGGTTGCCCAGCACCTGCACGCGGTAGGCACTTGATGCCCGCATGTCGGAGATCGGCGAGAACTCGGCACGCAGCGTGGCCATGGCCAGCTGCACGGTGGCCAGCGTCCAGGGCTGGCCTAGCAGCGCGGCTTCGGTTTTGGTGGCGCGCACGGGCGTGGCGGCCACGCCACCAGCACCTATCGACGCGCGGGTGACCGTGCCATCCGTGATGTGCAGGTTGATGGCCAAACAGAGCGCAGAAATATCGTCGTCGTAGCGCTTTGAGATTTTGTAGACGCGCAGGAATTCGGGGAGCCCACACTCTAACCCTCCCCCAGCAGGAGAGGAAGTATCTGGTTTGCCTTTCCCCGCCTTGGCGCCTTTCCCTTCCGGGGAAAGGTTGTGATGGGAGCTCCCCGGCCGCGGCACCTTGATCCACGCCAGTACCTCGTCGGCTGCCAGCACGTTTTTACGGTAGCCGGTGTAAAGCTGCTCCAGCGGGAATTCCCGCTGGCCCCGTCTGCTCATCAGCACCACATGCGCGCTAAGGGCAATCAGCAGCGGCATCGAGTCACCAATCGGCGAGCCATTGGCTACGTTACCGCCCAGCGTGCCCGAGTTGCGCACTGGCAGACCGGCAAAGCGGGTGGCAAATGCGTGCAGTTGCGGACGGTCTTTGACCAGCGCCTCAAAAGCGTCGCTGAGCGGCACTGCCGCACCAATGGCGATGTGCTGGGGGTAGTGCTCAACCCGGCGCAGCTCGCTGACTTGCGTGATGTCCAGCACTTTGCCAAACTGCATGTACAGCTTGGTCACCCACAGACCCACGTCGGTACAGCCGGCCACGAGTTGTGCATCTGGGTGGGCTGCTCTGGCTTGCAGCAGGGCCTTCAATGTCCGGGGTGATTTGTAAGAGAAATCGGCATCTTCGGCAGCAAATATGGGCGCAATACGCTCCATTTTTGATAGCAAACTGGTTTCATCGAGCTGCACGGGTGGCAGTGTGCCCATGGCTTGCGCGGCGTCCAGAATGGGCCGGTAGCCGGTGCAGCGGCACAGGTTGCCCGAGAGCGCCTCCTGGGCCAGCGCGCGTGTGATGGGTTCGCCCTTGCGGACATGGTTTTGATACATCGCGTACAGGCTCATCACAAAGCCCGGGGTGCAAAAGCCGCATTGGCTGCCATGCGCCCGCAGCATGGCCTCCTGCGCTGGATGAAGCTGGCCCCCACTGTTGCTCACTGCGTGCGTTCCCTGCCCCCCAGGGGGGCCGCTGCGCCTGCGGTCTGGTAAAGCCAGTCCCGCGGCCCCTGCTTGAAGGGTGTGTGGCTTGTAGGCTGTTGTTTCACTGGCAATATCCTCAACTGTCCATAGCGCCATGCCGTCAATGGAGTGTGCCAGCCGGATGCAACTGTTGACCGCGCGAAAACGTAATTGACCGTCGCGGCTGGGGTTGCGCTCGCCGAGCACCACGGTGCAGGCCCCGCAATCGCCCTCGCCGCAGCCCTCTTTGGTGCCGGTGCAGTGCAGGTCCTCGCGCAGTACCTCCAGCAGGGTGCGGCTGGGTGGTACATTGCTCAGGCAAACCACTTCCCCCCGCCTGACAAACTGGATATTTTTGTCGACAGGCAGGGCCGGATTTTGAACAATCGATCGGATGGTCATGCTGGCTAGTGCGGGAAACAGGTTATCGGTGTCATCGGTGTGATCAACATCACGGGCTCACGGGGATGGAAGTGGTTTCAGGGTAGAGCACGCAGACTGTGCCCAGCATATAAAAGCGCGTATCAATTGCATCGGTGAAACGGTATGACAAAGCAGGCGAAAGATCAGACGATGTTCGACAAGATTGACCTTCATCTCATCAGAGTACTGAACACTGTGCTCACCGAACGCAGCGTCTCGCGCGCAGCCATCCGACTTGGCATGTACCAACCCGCCGTGAGCGCCGCGCTCAAGCGCCTGCGCGTGTTGGCGGGCGACCCCATTCTGGTGCGGTCGGGTGCCGGTATGGTGCCGACCGACGCGGGGCTGCGGATGCTGGAGCCATCGGCTAGCATTTTGCGTGCATCCAGCATGTTGTTCAGTGATGCCAAAGGGTTTGACCCGGCCACAGCAGAAGCCACTTTTCGCCTGGCCGCCAGCGATTACCTGGACCCCCTGTTTTTGCCGCAACTGGTGGCCACCATTAAGGTCCAGGCACCACGTTGCCCGATAGAAATCCACCCGCTGTCGGCGCAGTCTGATTACCGTACCCAGTTGGCCCAGGGCCAGGCTGACATCGTGATTGGTAATTGGGCCGCGCCGCCCGATGACCTGCACATGAGCCGACTGTTCGATGACGAGGTGGTTTGCCTGGTGGCCAAAAACCATCCGGCCGTGCGGCGCGGCTGGAGCGCCACCAACCTGGCCACCTGGCTGGAGGCGGAGCATATTGTCCCCACCCCGACCCACCCCGGTGCCAAGGGCGTGATTGACGAGCACCTCGACAAGCTGGGGCTGCAGCGGAACATCACCGTGCGCTGCCCGCACTTTGGGCTGATGCCGGCTATGGTGGCATCAAGCTTGCTGGTGATGACCACCGGGCGGCAGTACTGTGAGCGCTTTGCCGCCTTGCTGCCCGTGAAGATTTTGCCCAGCCCCGTTGCGTTCCCCCGCATGATGTACTACCAGCTCTGGCACGAGCGCACGCACGCGTCGAACGCCGCCAAATGGCTGCGTGACCGGGTCAAATCGGTAGCCACATCGCTACGAAAAGAATAGCGGTAGGCGCCCACAAATGCTGACCAGAAGGTTAGAAATGCTTATGAAAAATACAAATAGTCAAACCCTATTGCAAGGTAGATTCTGCCTGTGACCGTCGTACCCTCCGCCACACTTTCACAGGCCATGTCGGGCCAGCCATCCACCTCGCTGGTGCCCAGGCTGCAACTTACCGGCATCACCAAAGCCTATCCCGGCGTGGTTGCCAATAGCGCGGTGTCATTGACCGTGAAGCCCGGCGAGATCCACGCCGTGCTGGGTGAAAACGGCGCTGGTAAATCAACGCTGATGAAAATAATTTATGGCGCGGTCAAGCCCGATGCGGGCAGCGTGGCCATTGACGGGCAGAACGTGGCGGTGCGCAACCCGCATGAGGCGCGGGCGCTGGGCATCAGCATGGTATTTCAGCACTTCAGCCTGTTTGACACCCTCACGGTGGCTGAAAACGTCTGGCTGGGGTTGAACAAGCGCTTGAGCCTGGCCGAGGTCTCGGCGCGCATCTCGCAAACCACCCGCGATTACGGCTTTCAGCTGGACCCGACCCGGCCCGTCCACACGTTGGGCGTGGGCGAGCGGCAACGTGTCGAGATTGTGCGAGCGCTTCTGACCAGCCCAAAAATCCTGATTCTCGACGAGCCCACCTCGGTGCTCACGCCGCAAGCGGTTGAAAACCTGTTTGTCACCTTGCGTCAGCTGGCGGCCAGGGGCTGCAGTATTTTGTACATCAGTCACAAGCTCCATGAGATTCGCGCTTTGTGCACGGCGTGTACGGTGCTTCGCGGCGGCAAGGTCAGCGGAGTGTGCGACCCGGGCCAGGAATCCAACGCGTCGCTGAGCCGCCTGATGATCGGCAGCGAACCCCCCGCGCTTGATGTGCGCCATGTGAAAGCCGGCGATGTGGTGTTGAGCGTCCGGCAACTGGATCTGGCCAGCCCCGAGCAGTTTGGTGTCGCCCTGCAGAAAATTGATCTGCTGGTGCACGCCGGTGAAGTGGTGGGCATTGCCGGTGTTTCGGGCAATGGCCAGAAAGAACTGCTGATGGCGCTCTCGGGTGAAGACACGCGGGCCACTGCAGGGGCTCTAACCGTCAAGGGCCAGGATGTGGGCCGCTTGAGCCCCCGGCGGCGGCGCGCGCTGGGCCTGCATTTTGTGCCAGAAGAACGTTTGGGGCGCGGTGCGGTGCCGTCCCTGTCGCTGGCTCGCAACCTGATGCTGACACGCAAGGAGTCGATTGGCCGCAGTGGCTGGTTGAACCAATCCCGGCTGCAAGCCCAGGCCGAAAACATAATTACCCGCTACAAGGTCAAATGTGGCGGGCCGCAGGCGGTGGCCCGGTCGCTGTCGGGCGGCAATCTGCAGAAATTCATCATGGGCCGGGAGATGGACGCTAGGCCGACGCTGCTCATCGTCTCGCAGCCCACCTGGGGTGTGGACGTGGGCGCTGCGGCGCAAATCCGCGGCGAGTTGCTCAAGCTGGCCGCCAGCGGGTGCGCCGTGCTGGTGGTCAGTGAAGAGCTCGACGAGCTGTTTGAAATTTGCGATCGCCTCTACGTGATGGCCAAAGGCCAGCTGTCGCCCACCTTGCCGCGCGCTGCTGCGACGGTGGCACTCGTCGGGCAGTGGATGAGCGGCCTGTGGCACGCAACACCCGTTCACGCTGCGCTTGTCGAAGCTGCAGCCAACACGTCGACAAGCGCAGTGCAAACGGTGAAAGAGGCGCTGTCATGATCAAACTTGAAATGCGGCCACAGCCGTCAACCTTCTGGACTTACGCCTCACCGGTGCTGGCTTTGCTGATCACAGTGGCCATTGGCGTGCTGCTGTTCGTCGCGCTGGGCAAAGACCCGGTCAAGGGGCTGCAGGTGTTTTTCTGGGAGCCCATCAAGTCGCCTTATGCTTTGAGCGAGCTGATGGTCAAGGCCACGCCGCTGCTTATCATTGCGCTGGGGCTGGCCGTGTGCTTTCGCTCCAATGTCTGGAACATCGGCGCGGAAGGCCAGTTCGTGATGGGCGCGGTAGCCGCTGGTGGCGTCGCGCTGCTGGCCGAAAAAACCACTGGGCCGTGGATTATTCCGGCGATTCTGCTAGCCGGTGTGCTCGGCGGAATGGTCTGGGCGGGCTTGGTGGCCTGGCTGAAGGGCAGTTTCAATGCCAGTGAAATTCTGGTCAGCCTGATGCTGGTCTATGTGGCCGACATGGTGCTCAGCTACCTGGTGTTTGGCCCCTGGAAAGACCCGAACGGCTACAACTTTCCGCAGACCAAAACGTTTGAGGCGGTGACGCAAATCCCGCGCTTGATGCAGGGCTCGCGCGTCAACTTCGGCATCGTGCTGGCGCTGCTGGGCGTGTTGGGCCTGTGGCTCTTTTTGTTTCGCACGTTTGCCGGTTTCAGGCAGGAAGTCAGTGGCCTGGCGCCCGCAGCTGCGCGTTATGCGGGATTTTCATCACGCCGCGCGCTGTGGGTGGCGCTGCTGGTTTCGGGTGGCGCTGCGGGCCTGGCCGGTGCGCTGGAGGTAGCCGGGCCGATTGGCCAGCTCACGCCCTATGTGCCTGCCGGTTATGGTTTTGCCGCCATCATCGTGGCGTTTGTCGGGCGGCTGCACCCGGTTGGCGTGGTGTTTTCTGCGCTGCTGATGAGCATGTTCTACATTGGTGGGGAGCTGGCGCAATCGCGGCTCGGGTTGCCCAAATCGCTTACTGGCGTTTTTCAGGGCCTGCTGCTGTTCAACCTGCTGGCTTGTGACACACTGATGAGCAACCGCTTCAAATGGACCAGGCCGCTGCCCGTGGTCGTGAAAGGAGCGCACTAATGGACTCGATGGCATTGCTGATTGCCGCCACACTGAGTGCAGGCACCATACTCGCGATTGCCGCGCTGGGCTTGCTGATCAATGAGAAAGCCGGCGTTGTCAACCTTGGCGCCGAAGGCATGATGCTGTGCGCTGCGATTGCCGGTTTTGCTACCGTCGTGCACACCGGCAACAGTTGGCTGGGCTTTGCAGCAGGCATGGCAGCGGGGGCCAGCTTGGCGGCTATTTTTGGCCTGCTGGTGATCTGGCTCAACACCAACCAGTACGCGACCGGCCTGGCGTTGAGCTTGTTTGGCGCGGGTTTTTCTGCCTTTGCGGGCATCAAATACGTGCAGGAAAAGCTGCCCGAGCAGCCGCACCACCCGATCCCGCTGCTGGCAGATATTCCGTTTATCGGTCCGGCCCTGTTCCGCCAGCACCCCATGGTGTACATCGCCATAGCAATTGCGGGCGGCCTGATCTGGTTTTTGTACCGTACCCGGCCCGGGCTGGTGCTGCGCTCAGTCGGTGAAAGCCCCGAGTCGGCCCATGCGCTGGGTTACCCGGTGCGGCGCATTCGGCTGGCGGCGGTGGTGGCGGGTGGCGCGCTGTGCGGGCTGGCAGGCGCTTATGTGTCAGTGGTGTACACGCCGCTGTGGGTGGAGGGCATGATTGCTGGCAAGGGCTGGATTGCGCTGGCGCTCACGACGTTTGCCACCTGGCGTCCAGCCCGGGTTTTGCTTGGGGCTTACCTGTTTGGCGGCGTGACCATGCTGCAGTTTCACCTGCAGGGGCTGGGCGTTGACATACCGCCCCAGTTCCTGACCATGTTGCCCTACCTGTCGACCATCGTTGTGTTGGTGCTGATCTCGCGTAACCCGCTGTGGATACGCATCAACATGCCAAGTGCCATTGGCAAACCTTTTTACCCCGGCGCCTGAGGCTTGCGCTGCATAATTGTGCGGTATTCGAGCTGCATTCTTTCTTTTCTTGATTTTTACTTCTCCTAACGAAAGTGAGACAACATGATTGACCTGCTAAAACGTAACCTCACGCTGGCGGCACTGTCTGCCGTGGCAGCCGCAACCCTGATCGGTTGCGGTAAAAAAGTAGAACCTGCACCGGTCCCGGTTCCAGCGCCGGCAGCCGCTGCGCCAGCGCCAGCACCGAAACCCGAGCCGCTCAAGGTCGCATTTGCTTACGTTGGCCCGGTCGGTGATGGCGGCTGGACCTTTGCACACGACAACGGCCGCAAGGAAGTTGAAAAAACTTACGGTGACAAGGTGGTCACCAGTTTTGTTGAAAAAGTCCCCGAGTCCGCCGACGCAGAGCGCGTGATTCGCGACATGGCCGGCCAGGGCAACAAGCTGATTTTCGGCACCACCTTTGGCTATATGGAGCCGATGCTGAAAATCGCCGCCGACACTAAGGGCGTGAAGTTCGAGCACGCCACGGGCTACAAGACTGCCGACAACATGCGTACCTACGACAGCCGTACTTACGAGGGTGCGTATATGGCGGGTGTGATTGCTGGAAAGATGAGTAAAACCGGCACGCTGGGCGTGGTTGGCTCGGTGCCCATTCCCGAAGTGGTGCGCAACATCAACAGCTTCACGCTGGGTGCGCAGTCGGTCAACCCGAAAATAAAAACCAAGGTGGTTTGGGTCAATGAGTGGTTCAACCCGCCCAAGGAAACCGAAGCCGCCACCGCGCTGATCAACGGCGGCGCTGACGTGCTGTTTCAAAATACCGATTCGTCTGCCGTGCTGCAAACTGCTGAAAAAATGGGCAAGCGCGCGTTTGGCTGGGACTCCGACATGACCGCTTACGGCCCCAAAGCTCACCTGGCCTCGGCGATCATCAATTGGGGACCTTATTACGTGAAAGCCGTGGGCGAAGCGCTGGAAGGCAAGTGGACGGGCGGCACCAGCGCCTGGTGGGGCGTCAAGGAGGGTGCGATTGACATCGTGTCGATTGCCGCTGATGTGCCTGACGACACCAAAAAGAAGATTGAAGAAGTCAAGGCTGGTTTGAAGGACGGCAGCTTCAGCATCTGGAAAGGCCCCATCATGGACAACGCGGGCAAGGTGCTGATCGCCAAAGACACCGTGGCGGACGACAAGTTTCTTGGCGGCCTGAAAACCTACGTCAAGGGCGTGGAGGGTAAAGTGCCAGGTAATTAATCAAACCCCTGGTTCTGTACACAGCTGCCTCCGGGCAGCTTTTTCGTTTTGGAGTTGCCATGACTTTTTTTGTTAAACCCGTTGCTCCGGATCGCCTGCCGGACCTGCTCAGGCAAATGCCCAAGGCCGAGCTGCATATGCACATTGAAGGATCGCTTGAGCCAGAGTTGATTTTTGCGCTGGCTCAGCGCAACGGCGTGACGATTCCGTATGCAAATGTTGAAGCCCTGCGCAGTGCTTATGCGTTCACCAATTTGCAGAGCTTTCTGGATATTTACTACGCGGGCGCCAGCGTGCTGCGCACAAGCCAGGACTTCTACGACATGGCGCACGCCTATTTCGTCAAGGCCGCGCTGGACAATGTAGTGCATACCGAGCTGTTTTTTGACCCGCAGACGCACACGGCGCGTGGCGTCAGTATGGAAACGGTTGTTGACGGCCTGCACCGCGCCTGTGTCGATGCGCAAAAAGATGTCGGCGTGAACGCATCACTGATCATGTGTTTTCTACGCCATTTGAGCGAAGAGGAAGCCTTTGAAACACTGGAGCAGGCGCTCCCCTTCCGGGACAAAATAATAGGCATAGGGCTTGATTCAGGCGAGATCGGCAACCCGCCAGAAAAGTTTGCACGTGTGTTTGCACGCTGCCGCGAACTGGGCTTTCACCTTGTGGCGCATGCAGGCGAAGAGGGCCCGCCGGCCTATGTCTGGACGGCTCTTGACGTGCTCAAGGTCGAGCGCATTGACCACGGCGTTCAGTCCAGCAAAGACGCAGCTCTGATGCAGCGGCTGGCCAAAGACCGTATTGCGCTCACGGTGTGCCCGCTGTCCAACCTCAAGCTCTGCGTGTTCCCCGATCTGGCCAGCCACAACTTGCGCCAACTGCTGGACGCGGGGCTGGCAGCCACCGTCAATTCAGACGACCCCGCCTATTTTGGCGGCTACGTGAACGACAACTTTATGCAGACGTTTGCTGCCACCGGCCTGTCTGCACAGCATGCCTATACCCTGGGTAAAAACAGTTTTGATGCGAGCTTTATAGATGCGGCTGCCAAGCGCCGTTACAACGACCAGCTGACCGCTTGTTTTGAGGCTTTCAGTTAAGCACTTAAAATAGAAGGTTCTCCAGCGCGCCGTCCCGACGCGCGGCGGCTGTTGACATCTCGGGGCCATGTAGAGGACTACCATGTATAAAAACCTCACGGCCCCGCCTTTTGCGGCTTGGGGTGCCGCATGAGTTATCAGGTCAAGGAAATTTTTTACACCCTGCAGGGCGAAGGTGCCAACGCGGGCCGGCCTGCTGTTTTTTGCCGGTTTGCGGGCTGCAATTTGTGGTCCGGTCGTGCGCAAGACCGTGCGAGCGCCACCTGCCAGTTTTGCGACACCGATTTCGTCGGTACCGATGGTACGCTGGGCGGAAAATTTGCACATGCCGATGCACTTGCCGATCAAATTGAAGCGCAGTGGCCCGCCCTTGATAAAGACCACCGCTTTGTCGTGATGACGGGCGGTGAACCCTTGCTGCAGGTGGACAGTGCACTGATTGCGGCGCTGCACGCGCGCGGGTTTCAGATCGCCGTCGAGACCAATGGCACGATTGCCGCACCTTCAGGCATTGACTGGATTTGTGTCAGTCCAAAAGCTGGCTCGAACTGGATTCAACGGGAAGGCCATGAGCTGAAGGTGGTGTGGCCACAGCCCGGTCTTGAACTGGAAGTGCTGGAAGCAGCGCACTTCACGCACCGCTATTTGCAGCCTATGGACAACATCTTGCGGCAAGAAAACACGCAGCGATGCATTATCATTTGTATGCAGCGACCCGCTTGGCGGTTGAGCTTGCAAACCCACAAAATAACAGGTGTCCGATGAGCCATGATGCAATGCTTTACGAGATCAGCCAAAAGTTCTTTTTTGACGCAGCCCACACGCTCCACCGCGAAATAGATACAGACAGCAGCCTTCGCATTCATGGGCACACTTACCACGCAGAGGTCACCCTCTCAGGCCTGAAAGACACTCAAACCGGCATGGTGGTGGACCTCGGCCTTGTGCGCGTGGAGATAGAGCAACTGCGCACGCAGCTCGACCACCGCATGCTCGACGATATTGCCAAGCTTGGTCCCACCACGCTTGAAAACTTGTGCGCCTTCATCTGGCGTGCGCTTGCTCCTGGCCTGGCAGGCCTGTCGGTGGTTCGGGTCTGGCGCGATTCGGTCGGGGACAGCTGTACCTTGCGCGGCCATCCTGACGTGCCATAGTCATCATCTGGCGGGCTGTATGTGGGCGATGCAGCGCTGTTGTACGCTCGCGGCATGAAAGCCTTTCGCGCATCTTTGTTGTATTTTTCTGATTGCCAAGCCGTGCTGGAGCAAGATGGCTTGCTGGTAGTAGGACCAGATCAAGCCGGTCGCCAGATCGTGCAGGTCGTGGGCAGTTACCAGGCCCTGGCTGCACGCTACCCGGACCTGGTCGTCGAACACCTGCCCGGTCGCATGATTGCTCCCGGTTTTGTGGACATGCACATTCACTATCCGCAGCTGGACGTGATTGGATCGCCCGCCGACGGTTTGCTGCCGTGGCTTGAAAATTACACGTTTCCCCATGAAAAACGCTTCGCAGCGCCCGAACACAACGCCGAGGCAGCGCCCTTTTTTGTAGCCGAGCTGCTTCGCCACGGGGTCACGACGGCGCTGGCGTTTGCCACGTCGCATCCCGAGTCGGTAGATGCCCTGCTCGGCGAAGCACAAAAGCGCGGCCTGCGCATGATCGCCGGCAAGGTGTTGATGGACCAGAACGCACCCGACGGCGTGCGCGACAAAACCGAACAAAGCCTGCGGGACACAGAAGCGCTGATCAACAAATGGCATGGCGTGGACCGCCTGGGTTACGCTATCACACCACGTTTTGTGCCCAGTTGCAGTGCCGCGCAGCTGCATGGTGCGGGCGAGCTGGCAGCACGCTACCCCGACGTGTGGATTCAGTCCCATGTGGCTGAAAACACCAGTGAAATCGCCTGGGTACAGCAGCTCTACCCCGAGGCGCGCAGCTACCTGAGCGTGTACGAACAGTTCGGCCTGCTCCGGCCCCGGGCGGTGTACGCGCACTGTATTCATATTGACGATGAAGACCGCGCGCTGATGCGCGCGACCGGTGCAGCTGCTGCCGTCAGCCCGACCAGCAACCTATTTTTGGGCAGCGGTTTTTTTGATTATGTGAATGCAGACCGCGTGGGCTTTCTGTACGGGCTGGCCAGTGATGTCGGCGGCGGCACGTCTTTCAGCCCGTTTCACACCATGCTGGCCGCGTATTACGTGGGGCGCGAGGGGCAAACCAAACCCGGCGTGTCACTCAGCCCCCAGCGGCTGTGGTGGCAGCACACTGCGGGTGCGGCCCAGGCGCTCGGACTGGAGGGCGTGGTTGGCAACCTGTTGCCCGGCTGTGAGGCTGACTTTGTGGTGCTCAACCCCCAGGCCACGCCGCTGCTGGCACGCAAAACGGCCCAGGCGGGCAGCCTGGACGAACTGCTCTTTGCACTGATCGTGCTGGGGGACGACCGGGTGATCGAGCGGACCGTGATCTCGCAAGCCTCACTCGCGTGAGTCACGGGGTGCCGATTAAAAAGGCCCCTGCGGCAGCATTTGCAAGGACCAACTGCTATATAAAATGTAGCAAATAGACAAATTTTAGAAATCTGGCTGTTGATGCCTCAAGGTTTGCTGCCCTGCCTGTGCCTACAATCGGGCAAAATCGAAGGAGCTTTTCCCAATGAGTATCAAGAGCGATAAATGGATACGGCACATGGCCCAGACCACCGGCATGATTGAGCCGTTTGAGCCCGGTCAGGTACGCCAGGCGGAAGGCAAAAAAATCATCAGCTACGGCACCAGCAGCTACGGCTACGACATTCGCTGCGCGCCCGAGTTCAAGGTGTTCACCAACATCCACAGCACCGTGGTGGACCCGAAAAATTTTGACGAAAAAAGTTTTGTTGACTTTTCAGGTGACAGCTGCATCATCCCGCCGAACAGCTTTGCGCTGGCGCGCACACTGGAATACTTTCGCATTCCACGCAATGTTCTGACCATCTGCCTGGGCAAGAGCACCTATGCGCGTTGCGGCATTATTGTCAACGTGACGCCGTTCGAACCTGAGTGGGAAGGTTATGTGACGCTTGAGTTTTCAAACACCACGCCACTGCCCGCCAAAATTTATGCAGGCGAAGGCTGCGCGCAGGTACTGTTTTTTGAGAGTGACCCGGATGATGTGTGTGAAGTCAGCTACAAAGACCGCGGTGGAAAGTACCAGGGGCAGGTGGGCGTGACATTGCCTAAGGCTTGAAGGCCACGGCGTTTTCAAGCCTGAAAAAGTTCCTCGTTAGCGTGAAATCTGCTAGCCCAGACGGCGGCAGATCTGCTACGCTTTTAGCTCTAATTGTTGTTCAAAGGATGCATTATGTCTAACGCCAACCCCTCCAGTGTTGACTCGCAAGAGCAACTTGTCAGTGACATCAAGTCCGTCATTTCCGACGCAGAAGAAATGCTTGGTGCCACTGCAGACCAGACGGGCGAAAAAATTGCCAACCTGCGTGCTCGCATTCAGCTGCGCCTTCGCGATGCCAAGTTGCGCCTGATCGAAGCCGAGGCTTTGCTGGTGACCAAAACCAAAGCTGCTGCACGTGCTACCGACGAGTATGTGCATGAGTCTCCCTGGACTGCCGTGGGTATTGCTGCTGGCGTGGGTGTGTTGGTCGGGCTGATCATTGGTCGCCGCTGACTTTGCTGGCCGCCGCAGTGTGATCGCCCGCCATGTTTAAGGACCCCGGTACGGGCAGCGCAACAGGTTTTGCTGGCCCGCTGGGTGCATTGAAAAACATTGCCGTTACCCTGTTGTCCACACTACAAACCCGGTTGACGCTTCTGGGCAATGAGGTTCAGATGGAAAAGCGGCTGATTGCGCAGCAGCTGGGCTTGATTCTGGCTCTGGTGTTCTGTCTTGGTGTGGGCATGTTACTGGGCGTGGCACTGGCGGTGCAGTTCTGGTGGGACCACCGGGTGGCGGTGCTGGGTATCTTGGCGGCTTTGTTTTTGGCGCTAGCTGCGTATTTTTATGCCGCATTGCGCCGCGCATTGACCACGAAAGATGAGCTGTTTTCTGCCACTCTGGCGGAGCTGCAGGAAGACTTGCGCCAGCTCAAGGCCGCCACATGCCGGAAAGTTTGAGATGGACAAATGCCTGGCGGAACTGCACCGCGAACGGGGCCAATTGATTGAACGCATTGCCAGCCAGCGCGTGACCTTGTCCGCCCAGTTGGTGCCCTTGAAACAAGTTGCTGCGGCTGCTGACCGCGCCGCCAGTTTGCTCCAGGGCCTTGTCCGGTATGTGAAAGAACGTCCCCTGCCGGTACTGATGGTGGCCGCTGCGCTGGTGTTGTTCAAACCCCAGGGTGTATGGTGTTGGGCGCAGCGCGGTTTGTTTGTCTGGCGCACCTGGCGTGCCTTGCGTGCCAGGATTCCGCAAGAAGTGTGGCGTCGCTGGTTTTGAACGGCTGCCGCGCAGCCTTCAAGTGCGCTGGGGCTTACAGCTTGTGCTGCAATGCCACCCGCGCCGCTGCCAGATCCCAGCCTGCCCATCCACAGCTCTTAAACAATACCGGCCCGGCAGCTTGGCGCATGCCGTGGTGCACTACATCAGCAAGCGTGGCAAAGCGCGTGACATCCAGCCCGGCTTGCAGCAAGTCACCGGCCTCGTGCGCGGCATCGGATGTGTCTGCAAACACGCTGCCATGGGTGGCGACGTAGCGACAGAGCAGGGGGCTTAACTCCACCATGCGCGGAGTAAATGCCCCCACCGCGCTGATGAAGCCGTCTTGGCGCGGCAGTGCGCCCAGAACCACCCCGTTGGCGGGTGTGCAGGTCACCGCCAAGGGGCAGTCGGCCAGCGCGGCATTGGCGTCCGGCACGATCTGAGCGTGCAGACCCAACGAGCGCGCGTGCAGGGCCAATGCCTGGGCGCTGGCGGCGCTGCGCGAGGCAATCATGATCTCCTTGACGTGGAGTACTTCTGCAAACGCCTCCAGATGCGCTTTTCCCTGCACGCCTGCCCCGACGATCAGCAGAGGCCCTTGCAGGCAGCTGGCCAGCCGCTGCGCCGCCAGTACCGTCACGGCAGCCGTACGGCGTGCCGTGACGGTGGGGCCGTCCAGCACCAGTTTGCGTTGGCCGGTAGCCACGTCGAACACCACTACGTCACCCTGAATGGTGGCAAGCGGCGAGCCTGCGTTGGCAGGCGTGTAAGTGATCAATTTGGTGATGGCGACCTGGCTGTCCAGCGCGGGCATGACAAACAGACTGCCGCCTCCTGGCAGTGCTTGTACCAGCCGGGCGGGTACCTGTACACCAGTATCTGCCAACAGCAACGCAATCTCGCTGACCAGCGATTCGTAGGGCAGACGAACAGCTGTCTGGGCAGCATTTAGCAGGGGAGGTGAGGTTGACAAGCTATGAGGCATACACGGATGTTAAGGCGCAGAACGTGAGGGGACGCGTTTTCATCCTACAGCGTTATGGGGGAAGCACTGAAGGTCTTTTTTCAGCAATTGTCTAGCATCAAGGGTTGACCACTCGACTTGATTTGAACCATGCAGCACGGCCCCAACCCAGCATCGAAAGTCCACCATGTTTTCTGACCATCTCCGAAAAATAGACGAAGCACCACCCAGGATTTTGTTGCTCGTGGCTGCTGCCTTGGTGATGGTGTGCCAGCTAGTGGCCATGGCACTGGTGGCGGGTGAGCAGGTCCAAAAGGCGCAGATGCGGGGCGATAGCCAGGCGTCGCGGCACGTCGCCATTGCATCTTGCGTTGAAAGCAGTCGGGGGGTGGCTGTCAAAGACTGTTTTCAACTCGGCAGTTCTGACCTTGAGACCCGGCATGATGCAAACCGGTCGAAAGGTTCTGCGCAAATTGGCGCTGCGTCTGAGGCTGCAGAGCTCGATACCATTGCTACGTCAGCCACTTCAGTCGGTACCATGATGGGATTCATTTCGGCGTCTTTTTCTGCTCGTTAAGCGCCCGCGGCTGTGCGGCAACGTTAGCTGATTGCGCCTGCACTTTGTGCGATGTCAATAGTTGTATTCAAGGCGCACATAACGGCCAGTCGCAGACCTCGTACCATCATTGGCAACGGCATATTTGGCGTACCCTGATCCGGCACATACGGAACATGAATAAAACCTCCGCGCGTTTGCTTGAAGCCCCGTTGCGATGCCAGCGCATGCATCAGGCCGTAGAACACATGGTTGCAGACAAAGGTGCCCGCGGTTTGCGAGACCTCGGCGGCCACATCGGCTTGTTGAAGTGCGCGCAGCATGGCTTTGATGGGCAGGGTGCTGAAGTAGGCTGCGGGGCCGCCTGGAATTACCGGCGTATCCAGCGGGCGTTTTCCTGCATTATCAGCAATGCGCGCGTCGTTGATGTTGATGGCAATGCGTTCAATCGACAAGGCGTTGCGCCCCCCAGCCTGGCCTACACAGATCACCAGAACCGGCCTGTGAAGCTTCAACAGTTTTGCCAACGCTTGCGACGAGCCTTCAAACGTCGTCGGCAGTTGTGCCGCGACTAGCTTGTGGCCGTCGCATTCCTCCCCATCAAGCGCCTGCACTGCCAGCCAGCTCGGGTTCACGCTGGCTCCCCCGAAGGCATCAAAACCGGTGAGCAGCACGCAGGGTTCGGAAAATGAACGTCGGGATGGTTTTAAGAGTGAATAGCGCATACTGCCATTTTGAAGCAAGCCAGCCGGACAATAAGTACATGAACATCCGTATTGAAACGAATACCAAAGCACGGTACCCCTCATGAAATGGGAAGGCAACCGCGAATCTGATAACGTCGAAGACCGCCGCGATGATGGCGGTGGTGGCTCAAGCGGCGGTTTTCTCGGCGGGCGCAGCATCGGCATCGGCACGATCGTGGTGGCCTTGCTAGGTGGCTGGGTGTTCGGCATCAACCCCCTCACCATCCTGAATTTGCTCAGCGGTGGCGCGCCGCCTGCGCAAGTGCAGCAGCAAGCGCCGGCGCATCGGCCACCAGCCGACGACCGCATGGCCAGGTTTGTGTCAACCGTGCTGGCCGACACTGAAGACGTCTGGAAAGACGTATTTGCCAAAGGTGGCGCCACTTACAAAGAGCCGCGCCTGGTTTTATTCAGGGGCGCGACCCAAACTGCCTGCGGTCAGGGCCAGTCCGCCATGGGGCCTTTTTACTGTCCGGGTGACCAGAAGGTCTATATTGATCTCGGCTTTTATGAAACCCTGACCAAACGCCTTGGCGCCCCCGGTGAGTTTGCCCAGGCGTATGTCGTGGCGCATGAGGTCGGCCACCATGTGCAAAACCTGCTGGGCATCAGTGCCAAGGTGGACAAAATGCGTGGGCAGGTCAGCCAGGCCGACTACAACGTCCTGAGCGTCAAGCTGGAATTGCAGGCCGACTGCTTTGCGGGTGTCTGGGCTTACCACGCCAACCAGTCTCGCCAGATTCTTGAGGGCGGCGACATCGAATCAGCCATGAATGCGGCCGCCAAAATTGGCGACGATGCGCTGCAACGCTCCAGTGGTGGGGCAGTGGTGCCGGAAAGCTTCACCCACGGCACCAGCGCCCAGCGCCAGCGCTGGTTTAATACCGGCATCACCACCGGCAGCGTCAAGTCCTGCGACACTTTCAGTGCCCGGAATTTATAGTAAAAATGGGCTCTGCGGCAGATTTAATGGGGACTGTTCGCTATAAAAATAGTAGCATTCGAGGCGAAGTCATTGATTCAATACCGGCACAGCCCGGATGGCAATGGCTGGAATAAATCTTGGAAAATGGCCGAAATCCCCCCGCAAACTTCGCCAATCCGCCCCGTTAAGCCCAAAGTGCGACAATGTAAGGTTAAATGACATCATCTTTTTCCAACCTTTCGCTGGCCCCAGAGCTGGCCCGCGCCGTAGCCGAAATGGGCTACGAAACCATGACCCCCATCCAGGAACAGGCCATTCCGGTCGTCCTGCAAGGCAAAGACGTGATGGGTGCAGCGCAAACTGGTACCGGTAAAACTGCCGCCTTTGCGCTGCCGTTGCTGCAGCGCATGATGAAGCATGAAAACGCTTCAGCCTCACCGGCGCGTCACCCGGTGCGTGCGCTGGTATTGCTGCCCACGCGGGAGCTGGCTGTGCAGGTGGCTCAGCAGGTTGAGCTGTATGCCAAATACACCAATCTGCGCAGTACCGTGGTGTTTGGTGGTATGGACATGAAGCCGCAAACCGCCGAGCTTAAAAAAGGTGTGGAGGTGCTGGTTGCCACACCGGGCCGTTTGCTGGACCACATTGAAGCTAAAAATGCTGTGCTGAACCAGGTCGAGTACGTGGTGCTTGACGAGGCTGACCGTATGCTGGATATTGGCTTTTTGCCTGACCTGCAGCGCATACTGAGCTACCTGCCCAAGCAGCGCATCACCCTGCTGTTTTCTGCCACCTTCTCCCCCGAGATCAAACGCCTGGCGTCCAGCTATCTACAAGACCCGGTCACGATTGAGGTGGCGCGCTCCAACGCCACGGCCTCTACGGTCGAGCAGCACTTTTACAGCGTGGGCGCAGACGACAAGCGCCGCGCGCTGCACCAGATTTTGAAAACACGCGGCATGAAGCAGGCGTTTGTGTTTGTCAACAGCAAACTGGGTTGCGCACGGCTGGCCCGCTCGCTGGAGCGCGAAGGCCTTAAAACCACCGCACTGCACGGCGATAAAAGCCAGGACGAACGCTTGAAAGCCCTTGAAGCATTCAAAAGTGGCGAGGTTGATTTGCTGGTCTGCACTGACGTTGCCGCACGCGGGCTTGACATCAAGGACGTGCCCGCCGTGTTCAACTTCGATGTGCCCTTCAACGCTGAAGATTACGTTCACCGCATCGGCCGGACCGGCCGCGCGGGCGCTTCGGGTTTGGCGGTAAGTTTTGTGGCCAGCAGTGACCAGCGCCTGGTGGCAGACATTGAAAAACTCATCAAAACGAAAATCGAGCTGGAGCCGATGGAGTTTGATTCCGAGCAGCCGCGTACTGCCGAGAAGTTTGGCGAGCAAGGCCGCATCAACGATGGTCGCCGCATGTACCGCGAGGCCGAAAACGCTGGCTCGCGGGAACGCCCGGACCGGCGTGATCGCCGTGAATATACACCGCACCGCCAGGTCGCGGTTCCGCGTGATCCGTTTTTTGACCAACCTTACGAGTCAAACGCTGCGCCCGATGCGCAACCTGCATGGGAGGCTGCAGCCAAGGTCAGCCCCGCGCGCAGTGGTATGTCTGCGAACATCAAACCCAAGAAAAAAATCGCTGCACTGTTCAAAACAGCCGCCTGAAATTCGCAAAGCTGGGTGGAGTGGACCTGCATGTTTCCCCGGTCGATTCGTTCGCCTTTCCCTGTCCTTGCAGCAAATCGTCAGAAGTCGCCTACGGTGGTCAGCGACTCCTTCTCATCAAGGGCGTTTCGTTGGCTTGATATGATTTCGGGATGACCGTTCGCCCCCTTAAACGCATCGACTTGCTGCCCACTATCGGGTCGTTCATTCACAAACGCGTTTACCGTCCAATGCGGCGTGCTGTCGTCCAGTGGATTGATGCGGATGGCTTGCGCATGAGCGCCGCCATGTCGTTTTATGGCATTTTGAGTCTCGCGCCTTTGCTCGTACTGCTGGTTGCTGTACTGGGCTGGTGGCTGGATCGCAGCTACATTGAAATCAGCCTGGTTGATCAAATCAGAAGCGTGGTTGGCGCGCAGGGCGCGCAGGTGGTTCAGCAGGCCATTTCAAGCGCGCAACAACCCTCGCAGGGAGTCGCCGCTTCGCTGTTTGCGTTTGGCTTGCTGTTGTCGGGTGCTACCGGCGTGTTTGCGGAATTGCAGGATGCTTTCGAGCGTTTGTGGCGGCAAGGCAGCGGCCAAGTGCCCCAGCAAAAGTGGTGGTACAGCGCGTCACTGCGTTTGCGCGGTGTTGCCTATATTCTGGCCTTCGGTTTTTTGTTGCTGGTGTCGCTGGTGGTCTCGACGATTTTGGGACTGTTGTCGGGCTGGGCCGGGACCTATTTACCGATTGAAAAAATCGCATTCGTTATTAACGAGTTGGTATCGTTCGGTTTTTGCGTGACATTGTTTGTGGCGCTGATGCGGATGAGTGCTGGCCCCAAACCAGCTTTGCGGTACCTGGTCATGGGTGCTGCTGTGGGCGCTGTGCTATTTGCAGTGGGCAAGCATTTGATGGCGCTGTATCTGTCGACGGCTGCAGTGGTCTCGGCTTATGGCGCTGCTGGTTCGCTGGTGGTGATCCTGATGTGGATTTATTTCTCATCGGCGGTACTGCTGCTTGCCGCCAGTGTCGCGCGTGCATGGTCTGACGAGGCATCTTCCATCGCACGGTTGCGTGTGGCTTCAGCACAAGCCAGCAAGCTGTTGCCGGGTTTGCCGACAGTTTGATGCTGGAGCGAACGCGTGACAGCAACCCTTCGATGATTTAACCGGGCACTTCGGGTTTTAGCATTGGCGTGCATTTCACCTGCGTCAGTTCGAACGAACCCGGCACTGTCCCCAAGCGGGCCGCCGTCAGACAGCCACCCCAGACGCAGCCGGTGTCCAAAGGCAAGGTGTTGTGTCTCAAACTACCCGCGCCCATGGTGTCGGTGACCAGAGTGGACCAGTGCCCAAATGCAATGGGCGTGGTGGCGCTCAAGCGGCCTGGTACGCCAAACCATGGCAGGAAATTCAATGGCGCACCGCTGGGACCTTCGCTGCTGGAAAACTCCATCAAGCCTGCATTGGTACAAAAGCGAAGGCGGGTCAGTGCATTCACGATCACGCGCAAACGGTCTGCGCCCTGCAGGCCTTGATGCCATTGGGTCGGGATGTTGCCGTACATGGCTGCCAGAAAAGTTTTTATATCGGGCCCGCGCAGTACCTGCTCAACTTCGCTTGCCAGCGCCATGGTTTGCACCACACTCCACTGGGGCAGCACGCCCGCGTGCACCATCAGCCAGCCGTGAGCTTGAATAGCCATTGCACGGTGTCGCAGCCAGTCGATCAGGGCTTTGCCGTCAGGGGCCAGGAGCACGTCTTGCGCGGTATCTTTTCGACCGGGCTTTCGCACGCCTTCAGACAGCGCCAGTAGGTGCAGGTCATGGTTGCCCAGCAGGCACTGGGCGGCGTCTCCCAGTGCGGCCAGGCTGCGCAGTACGCCCAATGAGTCCGGTCCGCGGTTGACCAGGTCCCCCAGCAGGTACAAGGTGTCGCGGCTGGGTGAAAAATCAATGGCCTGCAACAGGCGTTGAAACGGCGCGTTGCAACCTTGCAGGTCGCCAATCAGGTAGAGTGACATGTGTTTATTTTGCGCCCGGACGTATGGACTTTTTGCTAATTGCCTTTTTAACGCTGCTCAACGCGGTGTTCGCCATGTCAGAGATGGCCATTGCGTCGAGTCGCAAGGCGCGGTTGACGGCCATGGCCGAGTCGGGTGACAAGGGCGCGCAGGCTGCGCTCAGTCTTATGGGTACCCCCACCCAATTTTTGTCGACGGTACAAGTCGGCATCACATCTATTGGTGTTCTGAACGGCATCATTGGCGACGCTGCATTTAGCGGTGGTTTGTCAGGTTGGCTGCAAAGCCTGGGTGTTACTCATCGTGCTGCAGAAATTTCTGCCACCGCGCTGGTGGTTACCGTCATCACCTTCATCACGATTGTGTTTGGTGAATTGGTGCCCAAACGCATCGGGCAGCTTTACCCAGAGCCTGTGGCCCGGCTGGTAGCGCGGCCCATGATGGGGGTTGCCAGTGCCGCCAAACCATTTGTGAAGCTGCTTTCTATCTGCACACTGGCTGTGCTCAAGCTGCTGCGCATTGATAACACGGCGGGTCGCGCCGTCACGGAGGAAGAAATTGCCGCCAGCCTTGAAGAGGGTGTCGATGCAGGCCTGATTGAAGAACATGAGCATCAGATGGTGCAAAACGTGTTTCTGCTTGATGACCGTCTGCTCACGTCCCTGATGTTGCCGCGCTCTGACATTGAATGGCTGGACGCCTCTGACACGCTGGCTGAGGCCATTGACAAAGCCGGTGCCACTGGCCACTCCTGGTACCCCGTGTGCCGCGGCAGCTTGGACGATGTGGTCGGCGTGGTCAATGTCGCGAAGCTGCTGGCATTGCGCGGGCAGATACAGCCGTCGTCGGCACTCGCTCATGGCGCGCCCGCCTCAGCGCCGACCGTTGCTGAGCGCATTGGTGCCTATGCGGTACCTGCCGTGTTTGTGCCTGAGACGCTCACCGGCATGGAGCTGCTGGAGCAGTTTCGCGCCAGGTCCACCCGCATTGTGTTTGTGGTCGACGAGTACGGCGTGGTGCAGGGGTTGATGACGCCCATGGATATGTTGGAAGCCATCACGGGCGAGCTTCAACCCGGTGCCGAGGTTGATGCGTGGGCAACCAAGCGCGGCGACGGCAGTTGGCTGATTGATGGTGTCATGCCGGTATCAGAGCTCAAGGCCAGACTGGATATCCGGGAACTACCAGAAGAAAGCAGGGGACGTTACAACACGGTGGCTGGCCTGCTCCAAAGCGTCTCAGGACGCCTGCTCAATACCGGTGAAGAGGTTGCTTGTGCTGGCTGGCGTTTTGAGGTCGTGGACCTCGACGGCAAACGCATTGACAAGGTGTTGGCCAGCCCATTGGGCTGAAATTTAAACGCTGTTCAGCAACGTTTTATTCAAAACACCAAGGCGATCGCTTGCCTGAAAGACTATACGGTATTTGTTGTAAGTAAATGCTAGGTTTGTCACCAAGACTAAATTGCGATTTAAAAAAACGTGTTGTTCAAGTTTAAAAAATAAGGCGCACATGCTTGGTACTTTTAGTCGGTCCGTGATGATCGTTGCGTTAGCAGGTACCGGGCTGGGCACGATGTGCTATCGCATATGGGCAGCACGCTCGGCCAGAAACCAACGTCGTATTCCGGAGCAATGGCAGCTTTGGGCACGACCATTATTTACCAGCAAGGAGCGCGAGGTCTGGCATTGGCTTAAACGTGTCTTTTTTGACCATCATGTCATGGTGAAAATGCCGGTTATCCGTTTTTTGTTGCCACGCAGCGCGACTCACGGCCAGCACTCGCATGAACTGCTTAAGGGTGTGGATTGCAGTTTTACTATTTGCGCTTCCGATGGCACCGTGATCGGCTGCCTGGACGTGCCCGGCAGCACTGGGCTAAAAGCCAGCAATCGTGATTAACAAAAAAGCTGTTTGACGAGTGCGGCATTGCCTGTACGGTGCTGAATGCCAGCCAGCTTCCTACACTTGAGGCCCTGCGTGCCGCCTTTTTTGGGAGAGCTGGCGCTAGCCCACGCACCGGGCTATGACTTTGTAACGTCCAGCCAGATGCCTTTTTCGCAGCCTGCCGACATCGATCCACTTCCCCCGCCTGCTGCAGTCAGTCTGCCACCTACAGCTGTGCAGCGGACGGCTGGCATCAGCCCTGCCTGTGCAAAGCCTGGCAGCGGGGCAATTCGTTCTGACTCATCCTGAGGCATAAATATGACTGCAGTTGCTGCAGCCCGAAACAGCCTTCAGTCCAAGCTGGACCGCAACCGCAAGGTACGCCTTGCCAAAATTGACGAACTCAGTGCAAGCATGGACCTCGTGGACGACAATGCCGATCAAAATTTTGCTGTCTCATGGGACGATTCGTTCATCATGGGAAAAGATTCCGGAAATCCGGAAAGCATTGAGGTTTTGAAGCACCTATTTGGCGACCGAGCTGTTAGCCTTTGCTGAATCCGTTAAGGCTTGCGTTCGAGACGAATCCTGAACATCGTAAGACCCGAACACTTCGCGGGCAGAGCGGGTTTCCGGCAACACATAGACAATTCCACTGGTCCCTGTAAATGTAGGACTCACTACTTTTTCATAAAACCTGACGGGTACATTGATGCAACCATAAGAAATGCGCCTGTCCAAGGGGGAGGGCGAAGCCAATCGTTCTGCGCGGCGTTCTTTGGGCTGTCCCGTCACAACTCGATGCAGCGAAACGGCCGTTTCGTAGTCGACCCAAAGCACCTCCTGGCCCTGAATATCGCGGTCCAGTGAAGCGATGAAGCGACCGGCAGGGGTGGTTCGCTCTGCAGGCCGGATGCTAGATAGCTTGCGTTGGCCGATTCCGGGAACAGAGTCGTCGCCCACAGCGAGACCCAGCAATGCCGCCGAAGTACCCCGCAGTTGCCCTTGGGCATCGAAAACAAATACCCGCGCATACACCTTGTCAATGATGATGAATGGCAACTTACCGTTGTCAGCTGAATCCATCACCCAATCTGCTAATTTCCGAGACTCCGGAGACGACGTTTCCTGCCCAAAGTTTGCAATCTTTACCGGGACGGGGGCGCCTTCAGACCCCCCCCCGCTAGGGGCGGATACGGTCACGGGCGACATATTTTGTGCCGCTGCAGCTGGCATCAAGAGTGTGCCCAGGGCGAACGCACCAAACAATGCGTATTGCGCAAAGAAAGCGGAAGCAGCGCGCGGCAATCTGGATTGCGGCGACTCAGCCCAAAACTGGCATTGGTTGACCGTCACTTGGGTTGGCATCGTAAATTACCTTTGCAACAGATAGTACATGTCTGAACTGGCCAAATCGAAGAATTTTTAACACATCGTCCTGTACGATCAGGGTGATGCACATTTAGCGTGTGCCCACAGCCCTTTCAGACAAAAATACAGCGCACCAAATCCTATAGCGCGCTGCAAGTTTGGCTCAAAAAGGGCTCGCGTCTGGGTCTTACTTTTGCAACCACTCCATGGCCGACGTCAAGTCAAGTTAGTTGCGACCCTGTTTGGCTGGGCGGACGGGCGGCTCATATGCAGGCGGTGGTGCTGGAGCGGGTGCCACAACCACTGGGGCGGGAGCCGCGACAACTGGCGGTGGCGCTACATAAACTGGAGCGGGCGGCGCTGGTGCAGAAACGACCGGGACGTAGGCTTGCGCAACCGGG
>JANXTM010000332.1 GCA_025352405.1 Polaromonas sp. | reverse complement strand
CCAGTCGACGATTCCTGAAAGTAACGGTCTGCACTTCCCTGCTGCATGGCACCAATGCTGCCCATGCCGCGGTAGCTTTTGTAGCTGCGGCCCTGATACAAAATCACCTCACCGGGTGCTTCTTCAGTGCCCGCGAACATTCCGCCCATCATCACGGTGCTGGCGCCCGCCGCAATGGCTTTAGCAATATCGCCGCTGTAGCGAATACCGCCATCACCGATCAATGGAACCCCCGTGCCGCGCAGCGCAGTGGCCACATTGTCAATCGCCATGATTTGCGGCACACCCACACCCGCCACAATGCGCGTAGTGCAAATGCTGCCGGGACCAATACCGACCTTGACACCGTCTGCACCGGCTTCCACCAGCGCGAGCGCGGCCGCACCAGTGGCAATGTTGCCACCAATCACCTCAATATGCGGATAATTTTTCTTGACCCAGCGCACGCGTTCAATCACGCCTTTGCTGTGGCCATGGGCGGTATCAACCACGATGGCGTCCACACCGGCCTTGACCAGGGCTTCAACGCGTTCCTCGGTGCCTTCACCCACGCCAACCGCTGCACCCACACGCAAGCGGCCCGACGGGTCGCGGGCGGCGTTCGGAAAGTTGGTTTGCTTGGTGATGTCCTTGACCGTGATCAGGCCTTTAAGCTCAAAATCGTCGTTAACCACCAAAAGACGTTCGAGCTTGTATTTGTTGAGCAGGGCCTTGGCTTCAGGGGCTGAAGTCCCCTCCTTCACCGTGATCAGCTTCTCGCGCGGTGTCATGATCTGGTGCGCCTTGACGTCGTAGCGGGTTTCAAATCGCAGGTCACGACTCGTCACGATGCCGACCACTTTACCGCCGTCACAGACCGGAAATCCGGAAATTCCCAACTGCTCTGAAAGTTCAAGGATTTGCAGCACCGTGTGCTCGGGGGTAATCACCACCGGATCACGTACGACGCCGGATTCATAACGCTTGACCTTGGCGACATGCGCGGCCTGCTCTTGCGGCGTCAGGTTTTTGTGCACGATGCCAATGCCGCCCTCCTGGGCAATAGCAATGGCCAGACGCGCTTCTGTCACGGTGTCCATGGCGGCGGACACGAGTGGCAAATTCAGGCGAATATTGCGCGAAAACTGGGTGGAAAGTTTGGCGTCCTTGGGAAGGACCTGGGAGAACGCTGGCACCAACAATACGTCGTCGAAGGTGAGCGCTTTGCCGAGTAGGCGCATAGGGTTAGCTCCAAAAATACGATTGTACCCGCGTCGTCTGGCAGCAATTCACACGATTGTTTGTAGCGTGAGCTGGCAAAGACGGCAGATACAAAAAGTAATAACTTAGCGCAAAGCGCATACCAATATCGGCGGCGCGACGATACACTTGGCCCATGAATTCTGGTCTTGCAAAAAAAGCCGTTACGCTGGTGTTGGTTCTGGCTGGAGGGTCATTTGCTGCCTCGGCTTTTGCCCAATGGCAATGGCTTGAGAAAGACGGACGCAAAGTGTTCAGCGACCGTCCACCGCCCGCAGAAATTCAGGACAAAGACATCGTCAAACGCCCGCCCGGCGGTGTCCGTACGGCAGTGGCTACCGACGCTACTGCAACCGCAGCCGGTAAGCCGGCTTCGGCGCCAGTGCGCATGACAAGTACACCAAAACTCTCGGGCAAAGACGCTGAGCTTGAGGCAAAAAAGAAAAAAACTGAAGAGGACGAGGCCGTCAAGAAAAAAGCAGCCGAAGAAAAACTGGCGCAAGTCAAGGCTGAGAACTGCGAGCGGGCCCAAAGCAGCCTGGCGACACTACAGTCGGGTGTCCGCATGGCGTCGACCAACGCCAAGGGCGAACGGGAAATTTATGACGACGCCAAACGGCAAACCGAGACCAAGCGCACGCAAGACATCATCGATTCAAGTTGCAAGTAATTCAGCCGGCGCACGTGGGGGTTTCGTTCAATAGCCGGCTTTGCCGCCGACCCGAACGCTCGTGAAAAGCCCGGCGCCCTTGCTGCCTTGGCGCCTGAAGCGCTCACGCCGCGCCACCTTCGGGTCTACCAGCAGGCAGCGATAAATCTCCAGCCGGTCATCGGGTTGCAGCGTATGGCTGGCATCTACACGCTGGCCCCACATGCCTAACAGCAGACTGCCTCGCTCCAAATACGGGAACGCCTCAAAGACCCCACTGTTTTCAAGCGCCCATGCTGCGCTCGTGCCGCTGGGCACATCCATCATCCATTCACGCACCAGGCGCGGCGCGGGAGAATAAATCAGTGAGACTTTCATGGACCGCCCTGCCCCTCAGCTGTCGCCGTAAATCTGACCGGCTCGCTTGACAAAGGCATCCACCAGGCTGCCTGCAATTTTGTCAAACACCGGACCGATCAGCGCTGCCAGCGCTGCGTTATCAAAGTCATAACGCAGGGTGAAATCAACCTTGCAGGCGCGTTCATTGTTTTTCCCGACAGGCGTGAAATCCCAATGGCCATCAAGTTTGGAGAACGGCCCGGCTACCAGCTTCAAGCTGACCTTGCGGTCTTTCACGTGCGTATTGCGGGTGGTAAAACTTTGCGACAAGCCCGCCATGGACAAACCCACTTTGGCGGTCATGCCGTCGTCGTCTTTTTCGACCACCGACGCCTTGTTGCACCAGGGCAGAAATTGCGGATAGCTGATAACGTCAGTTACCAAAGCAAACATTTCGGCAGCGCTGTACCAGATCAAGACGGACTTGTTAACAGTTTTCATACAATCAAGAGTTGCGCACGATTGTATTAGTCGGCGACGCCCTTAAATCCTAGTCATGGCCACCAAAGAAGCATCTCATTCCAAAAAACCGTCTGCAGCGACATCCTCGGGTAAACCTGACACCAAATTGTCTGCAAAGGCAGCCGCGGCCGCGGTGCGTATTGCCGACAACAAAAAGGCCATGTTCAACTACCACATTGAAGAGCGCTTTGAGGCGGGCATGGTGCTGGAAGGCTGGGAAGTCAAATCCGTGCGCGAAGGAAAGGTGCAGCTGACCGACGGCTATGTGGTCATTCGGGGGGGCGAGCTTTTCATTATTGGGTGCCAGATCAACCCGCTGGGCACAGCCTCAACCCACGTTCGTCCTGACTCGGTCCGAACCAAAAAACTGCTCATGCACAAAGCAGAAATCACGCGTCTGCTTGGAAAAGTCGAACAAAAAGGTTTCACGCTGGTGCCACTGAACATGCACTGGAAGGCTGGCAAGGTGAAATGCGAGATTGGGCTAGCCAAAGGCAAGGGCGAGCACGACAAGCGCGACACCATCAAGGACAGGGAAGGCAAGCGTGAAGTCGAACGCGCCATGAAGTCGCGTAGCCGATAACCGCTAAGCCGCCTGGAATGCTGGACCACATTAGGCCCAAAGAAAACCAGAGGCTAGGCTAGATCACGCAGCGGATGCACCTCAGCCGCCCACGGAGTCACAAAAAACGCATCAGCCATACCTGGCTTGACGTCTTCAATACGCGGCGGATTCCACTGGGGTTTGTAGTCCTTGGCGACAGCCAGAGCGCGTATGCCTTCAACAGTTTCACTCCCCACGCCAGGCCGCAAGTGAAAGCACTGGTGCACCATATCGCGCTCCATTCGCAAGTCGTCCGCCAGACTCATGCTGCGCGCGCGGCGGATTTGCTCCAGCGTCACATGCAGCATCAGGGGTGAGCGTTTGCGCAAAATGGCAGCCGTTTTGAGGGCCCAGGGGTCGCTCTTCGCAGACTCCAGGCTGTCGATCATGTGTTTGATCCGAAGCAGTGAAAAATGTGCATCAATATGCTCGGTGCGGCAATCAATACGGGGGCTACCAGCTATTAATTCAGTAGCAATCCATCGCTCAACAACAGCCGCTGAATCAAATTTTTGGCTGCCAATGTCATGCCAGATGGCTGCAAGCTGTCCAGCTTCGCGCTTGATGTCGGCCAGGCCAAAAAAAATCGCCTCGTCTGCGCCTATCACTTCACCCGTGAGGGCGAGGAATTCACCGACATGCCCAGGACAGCGGCTTAGAAAATAGCCACCACCGACATCCGGAAACAAGCCAATATTGGTCTCGGGCATGGCCATTTTGGTGTGCTCGGTCACAATGCGGATCTTCGCGCCTTGCGACAGTCCCATGCCACCGCCCATCACCACGCCGTCCATGAACGCAATATACGGTTTGGGATAGGTGTGAATCAGGTGGTTGAGGGTGTATTCCTCAGTGAAAAAGTCTTCCAGCGCAACTTCAGAAAAAGCATCGCCAGACGTGGCGGCCTGGTGGAAAAAGCGAATGTCGCCACCGGCGCAAAAGCCACCAAACAATGCGCCGGGTGTGCCCGGACGCCCGACCTTATTGGTGCCGCGAATGGCCACAAGCAACACGGTTGGGTCATCGCGCCAAGCCAGCAAAGTGGTACTTAAGTCGCGCACCATCTGCAGGCTGAGCGCATTGAGCGCTTTGGGGCGGTTGAGCGTGATCAGCCCTGCACTGCCGCGCCGCTCCACCACAATATCGCTTTTCACTTCGCCGCTCATAACTTCTGCATTCATGTTTTTTGTCTCCAGCCTATCAATTCGTTGAGTCCCAGCGCAGCAATGACCAGCGCACCGCCAGTCAGCACATTGACACCGGGCACCTCGTGCGCACCTACCCATGCCAGCAAGATGCCAAAGATAACTTCCAGCAAGCCCAGCAGTGACACTTCGGGTGCCTTGAGAACCCCGGCGCAGAGCACCGACAGCACGCAGGGAATAGCCAATTGAAACAGCCCCAGTGCTGCCAGCAGACCCAGGTCATGCGGGGTCGCAGAAAACGGAAACGACAGCGGTAAAGTCACGAGGCAGGACATCACCGCGCCCACCAGCACTGCCGGAACCAGATCAATGTTTTTTCCGTGCTGGCGACTGTATTGCACCACCGTCCAGTTGCTGGCAGCGGCCAGGGGCACCAGCAAGGCTACCAGTGTTCCAGCCAACTGGCTTGACAAATCCATCTGGCCACCGTACATCCATGCGATACCGATGCCCGCCAGACTGATGGCCAGCCAGGTCCTCGGTGCAATGCGGTGGCCTATAAACACTCGCGCCAGCAAGGCGGTCAGCAAGGGGCCAATGGCCATCGTTACCAGCACATTGGCTACGCTGGTCAGCGTCAAGGCGACCATGAACGCCGTGAACATCACACTCCAGCACACCCCCGACAACCACAGCATACTGCCGCCGCCGCGTATGCGCGAAAACACAGTACGACCCTGCCATACCGGCAAGATAACCAGCAGTGACAAGACCGTAAAAAAGCTGCGCCAGAAGGTGACTTCAAAGCTGCGTGCTGACTCCAGATGCCGGGTAACGACACCTGCAATTGACCACATCAGGGTCACCAGGACCATTAAGGTAACTGCTTTGGAGTGCGTGAGTTTCATGCAAACTGAAAATTTAGAAAACCAGGGTTACCGTGCTGCATTTGCAAACAGGCGCAGCGGAACCGGCTTCGCCGGGACGCAGACGCAGCGGCCCCCTCGCGGGGGCCACATTCACCGTGGGGGCAATTACCTTCCAGCGCGCTTGCGCTCGCTTTCAGTCAGGTGACGCTTGCGCAAACGGATGGATTTTGGCGTGATCTCGACCAGCTCGTCGTCCTCAATAAACTCCACACCATATTCCAGTGTCAATTCGATCGGCGGGGTGATCTTGATGGCATCTTCCTTGCCCGACACGCGAAAGTTGGTCAGCTGCTTGGTACGCGTGGCATTCACCACCAAGTCGTTGTCACGGCTGTGAATGCCGACGATCATGCCCTCATAAACCGGGTCATTGGCACGCACAAACATGCGGCCGCGGTCATCGAGCTTGCCCAGGGCGTAGGTGAAAATTTCACCTGCGTCCATGGAAATCAGTACACCGCTCTTGCGGCCACCGATTTCACCGCGGTGCGGCTCATAGCAGTCGAAGATATTGGCGATCAGGCCAGAGCCACGTGTCAAGTTCAGAAATTCGTTGGTGAAACCGATCAGGCCGCGCGCCGGAATACGGTATTCGAGGCGAACTCGGCCACGGCCGTCTGGCTCCATGCTGTTCAGGTCGCCTTTGCGCTCCCCCAAAGCCTGCATCACGCCGCCCTGGTGCTGTTCTTCGATGTCTACGGTTACCAGCTCGATCGGCTCGTGCTTTTCTCCGTTGATTTCTTTCATCACGACGCGTGGCTTGGACACTGCCAGCTCGAAACCTTCGCGGCGCATGTTTTCCAGCAAGATAGTCAGGTGAAGTTCACCGCGACCCATGACTTCAAAGATACCTTCTTCGTCGGTTTCCTTGACGCGCAAGGCGACGTTGTGTTGCAGTTCTTTTTGCAGGCGGTCCCAGATCTGGCGGCTGGTGACGTACTTACCTTCGCGGCCAGCCAGCGGGCTGGTGTTCACGCAAAAGTTCATGGTTAGGGTCGGCTCATCGACCTTGAGCATCGGCATCGGCATGGGCGTGATGGGGTCGGTGATGGTCACACCAATGCCAATGTCGGTCAGGCCGTTAATCAGCACGATTTCGCCTGGGCCGGCTTCCGTGGCTTGCACGCGTTCCAGACCCTGGAATGTCAGCACCTGGTTGATACGACCTTTGACAGCTTTGCCGTCCGGGCCTTCCATGACCACGACATCCATCATCGGCTTGATGGTGCCCTGACTGATACGGCCAACGCCAATGCGGCCGACAAAGGTCGAAAAATCGAGTGCGGAGATTTGCAGTTGTAGTGGCGCTGCAGGGTCACCTTTTTGGGCTGGCACGTGTTTGAGCACCGTGTTGAACAGAGCCGACATGTCGGGACCCCACTGCTCGTTCGGTGGGCCTTCAACCAGTGAAGACCAGCCGTTGATACCGGACGCGTAAACCACAGGGAAATCCAGCTGTTCATCGGTAGCGCCGAGCTTGTCGAACAGGTCAAACGCTGCGTTCACCACGAAGTCGGGGCGCGCGCCTGGCTTGTCCACCTTGTTGACAACCAAAATGGGTTTAAGACCCAGCGCGAGGGCTTTCTTTGTCACAAAACGGGTCTGGGGCATCGGGCCTTCCTGGGCATCGATCAGCAGCACAACGCCATCGACCATCGACAGTGCGCGCTCTACTTCACCACCGAAGTCGGCGTGGCCCGGGGTGTCAACGATGTTGATGTGGGTGCCTTCCCAGGTCACAGCGCAGTTTTTGGCCAGAATCGTGATGCCACGTTCTTTTTCGATGGCGTTGTTGTCCATCACGGTGTCGACCACCTTTTCGTGCTCGGCGAAGGTGCCAGACTGGCGCAGCAGCTGGTCGACCATGGTGGTCTTGCCGTGGTCAACGTGGGCGATGATGGCAATATTGCGGATTTGTTTGTGGCTCATGGTGGACTTTCTGGAGGCTTGGAAACTTGAAAAAGGTAAAAATTGGTCCGGATCAGTGTTCGGTTACCGGGGTTAAACGGGGATGGGCATCGGCTTGGGCCTGCGCGGCGAGCAAAATATCCTGAATTTCAATCGGGCTCAGCAAACGCTGCGGAATCAGCTCATCTGCGGTGATGTGGGCAGAGCCCAAAAACGCAGGCGGCGCTGAACCGTACACCTGCACCAGCGGGCTGTCTGCACCCCACTGGCCAGGCGATCCCCGACGACGCAGACCGCTTAAAAAGCGTCCTGCATTGTCGGCGTCCAATGTGACAGACGGGTACGCAGCCACCAGCGATTGCGCAGGCAACAGACGCGCCTCGCGCTCGTGCTCGCTCATGGCTTCCAGTTCGCTCAAGCTGACACATTGGCCAGCAATAAAACCGCCGGTTTCCACACGCCTGAGCGAACCCAGGTGGGCGCCGCATCCGATGGCTTCACCGATATCTTCGCCCAGCGTGCGGATGTACGTGCCCTTGCTGCAGCGCACTACTATTTTAATAGCAGCTGCTGCCCGCAAATCATGCACTAGCAACATATCGAGCTTGTAAATCGTGATGTGACGAGCTTCCCGCTCGACTTCCTGGCCTTTGCGGGCGTACTCGTACAGCGCTTTACCATCCTTTTTCAAGGCCGAATACATGGGCGGAATTTGGGCAATGGGGCCCAAAAAACGCTGCGTCATGTCAGCCAGCAGTTCTTGCGTGATGTCTGGTACGGGCCGGGCTTCAATCACCACGCCCTCAGCGTCACCTGTGCTGGTTTTCTGGCCCAGTAGAAGGACCGCCTCGTAGGTTTTGTCAGCCTCCAGCTGAATCTGGCTGAATTTGGTGGCGGCACCAAAACACAGCGGCAACACGCCAGTCGCCAGCGGGTCGAGGGTCCCGGTGTGCCCGGCCTTGTCGGCGCGCAAAAGCCATTTTGCCTTCTGCAAGGCCTGGTTACTCGACAAACCCAGCGGCTTGTCGAGCAGCAGCACGCCGTGAACGGGACGTCGTTGAATTTTCTGGCGGTGAAGAGAAGTTTGCGTCATAAATATCTGACAAGCTCTGGCGCGAACGGAACACCCGCGCGCGGTGGGCACCGTTCACCCCGAGCCTGTCGAAGGGGAACAGTACGCGTCAGTCGTCTTGGGCGCGAGAAGAAACCGCCTTGGCAATCAGGGCGTTCATGTCTGCCGCACGCTCGGTGGTGCGGTCAAAATGGAAATGCAGGGTAGGCACGGTATGCGTCATCAGGCGTTTGAACAAGCCGTTGCGCAGGAAACCGGCAGCCTGGTTCAATGCAGTTTCGCATTCCACCGGGTCACCAATCAGCACGCTGAAAAACACCTTGGCATGGGCGTAGTCTGCCGTGACTTCGACGGCTTGCACGGTCACCATACCGACACGCGGATCTTTCAGCTCGCGCGCGATCAGGTCCGTGAGATCACGCTGAATCTGGTCGGCCACACGAAAGCCGCGGTTCGGTGTGTTTGATTTTTTACGCATTGGAATAAGCGTTGTCTTGACTGAAGGTTCTGCTGGCTGACCGGCCCCTGGGGACGGTCAGCGGGAGAGTTATTCCAGCGTACGCGCTACCTCGCGAATCTCGAAGAACTCCAGCACGTCACCGACTTCAATGTCGTTGTAGTTCTTGATGTTCAAACCGCACTCGAAGGTTTCCTTGACCTCTTTTGCATCGTCCTTGAAACGCTTGAGCGAGTCCAGTTCACCCGTGAAGATGACGATGTTCTGACGCAGCAAACGCAACCTGGCGGTGCGGCGAACCACACCCGCGGTGACCATACAGCCGGCAATTGAGCCGATTTTGCTGACCTTGAACACCTGACGAATCTCGGCAGTACCAATGATTTCTTCTTTCTTGTCTGGCGTTAGCATGCCGGACATGGCGGCCTTGAGTTCGTCCACAGCGTCATAAATGATGTTGTAGTAACGAATGTCAACGCCGTTGTTTTCAGCCTGCTTGCGCGCCTGGGCGTCAGCCCGGGTGTTGAATCCGATCAGCACGGCTTTCGATGCAATAGCCAGATTCACGTCGGACTCGGAAATACCACCGACACCGGAGTAGACCAGCTGAACTTTGACCTCGTCGGTCGACAGCTTGAGCAGCGACTGGGCCAGCGCTTCTTGCGAACCCTGCACATCGGCCTTGATGATGATAGGCAACATCTTGACTTCGCCAGCGTTGATGTCGGAGAACATGTTCTCCAGCTTCGACGCCTGTTGCTTGGCAAGCTTGGTGTTGCGGAACTTGCCGGCACGATAAGTTGAAATTTCACGGGCGCGGCGCTCGTCCAGCATGACGATGAAATCATCACCAGCCTGCGGCACTTCTGTCAGACCCTGAATTTCAACCGGGATCGACGGGCCTGCCGTTTTTATGGTCTTGCCATTTTCATCGAGCATGGCGCGTACCTTGCCGTAGGTCGAACCTGCCAGCACAATATCGCCTGCCTTCAGCGTTCCCGACTGCACCAAAACGGTTGCCACAGGGCCGCGGCCCTTGTCGAGGCGAGCTTCAATCACCAATCCTTTGGCCAGTGCATCAACTGGCGCACGCAGCTCCAGAATCTCGGCCTGCAGCAAGACCTGTTCCAGCAAGGTGTCAATACCTGCACCGGTACGGGCAGAGACAGGCACAAACGGTGAATCACCGCCGAACTCTTCGGGCACCACTTGTTCAGCTACCAACTCGCCCTTGACGCGGTCAAGATTGGCATCATGCTTGTCGATCTTGTTGATCGCCACAACGATGGGAACACCCGCTGCCTTGGCATGCTTGATGGCCTCGCGGGTTTGGGGCATCACGCCGTCATCGGCCGCCACCACCAAAATCACGATGTCAGTAGCCTGCGCGCCACGGGCACGCATGGCCGTAAACGCCTCGTGGCCTGGTGTGTCCAGAAAGGACACCATACCGCGCGGCGTTTCCACGTGGTAGGCACCAATGTGCTGGGTAATCCCACCGGCTTCGCCGGACGCCACTTTGGCACGGCGAATGTAATCAAGCAACGAGGTTTTGCCATGGTCAACGTGACCCATGACGGTAACCACAGGTGCACGCGGCAGGGATTCGGCTTGCTGGCCCTGTGTATCGTCGTCGGTGAATGCTTCCGGGTCATCCAGTGCAGCGGTAACGGCCTTGTGACCCATTTCCTCCACCAAAATCATGGCGGTATCCTGGTCCAGCATCTGGTTGATGGTGACCATCTGGCCAAGTTTCATCAGGTGCTTGATGACCTCGTTCGATTTGACGCTCATCTTGTGCGCCAGCTCCGCAACGGTGATGGTTTCAGGCACGTGAACTTCAATGACCTTGAACTCGGTAGGCGCTACAAAATTTGACTCGGGACGTGCATCACGGTCATTGCTGCGCCGGCCACGCGGACCACCACGGAAGTTGCCACGACCTGGCGCGCTGGGCGCACCACGGGTCGGCAAGGCTTTCTTCTTGGCTGCGTCGTCTTTCCAGGTCGAAGACAGGTTTTCTGACTTGACTTCCTTTTTACCTGCAGCACCAGGCGCTACCGGTGCACCGGCTACAGCTGGCTTGGCCGCGCCAGGAGCCACTGCAGGTTTGTGCAGCGTCCCCTTGATGGCCGCTTTGGGATCCACATGCGGAACCAATACGCGCTTGGGCGCGGACATCATGGCGCGAATGCCCGCAGCTTCCGCCTCGGCCTTGCGGCGACGGTCCTGAAGGTCCTGGGCCTTGGCGGCGTCTGCCTGGAATTCCGCAGTTGCCTTTGCCTTGGCGGCCGTCTGTGCTGCCGCGAGTGCAAGCTGCTTGGCAGTGGCTGCATCCGCAGCCTGGCTGGCCAGCGTGGCCGCGGCTGTCTCTGCGGCCTTGATTGCCTCAGCGTCCACCACATTCACGACTGGTGCGGGCTTGATGATCTTGCCAATAGTCGGTTTTGGTTTTGCTGCCGCAACAGCTGCGGCAGCCACTTCAGCTGCCGCTTTGGCAGTTACCTGAGCCAGCAAGACCGCAGCCTCGCGTTCCTGTTCCTGCTCCCGGGCTGCATCTTTGGCGTCCTGCTCTTCGCGCAGCCGACGTTTTTCTGTCAGTTCTGCCTCCTGGCGACGCAGCAACTCGGCATGCCGATTGGCTTCTTCTTCGCGGCGGATCAATTCGGCATCTTCAGCAACTGCAGCCTGTGGCGCAGCCGTCGTGTCGGGCTGAGCCTCGTCAACCGGCACCTCGGTGCCATCTTCACGTTTGACGAAAGTACGTTTTTTACGCACTTCGACCTGAATCGTGCGCGCCTTGCCGGTAGCGTCGGCCTGTTTGATTTCGCTGGTGGATTTTTTCACCAGCGTGATTTTTTTACGCTCTGCGGAGACGGTGCCGTGAGACGCCTGCAGAAACCCAAGCAGCTTTTGCTTGTCGGCCTCGGACAGATGGTCACTGGCTTGCGCACGTGCGACGCCAGCGCTGGTCAATTGCTCGATCAGTGTGGCGGTTGATTTATTCAGTTCAGCTGCGAATTCAGCGACGGTAGTGGTACTGGACATATATGGTTTTCCTGACTGGCCTCCATGATCATTGCGCTTGCGCCGCTGCCGGCTTTTCAGCGGGGGCAGGCGCATCAGCGGCTGTAGCGTCATCAGTAAACCAATGGGCGCGTGCAGTCATGATCAGGGCCGTGGCGTCTTCTGGAGACTGGCCGGTGATTTCGGTGAGTTCGTCCGTAGCCAGATCGGCCAGGTCGTCGCGGGTTTGAATACCCGCCTCTGTAAGTTTGGCAATCAGTTCAGGCGTGATGCCGCCCACGTCACGCAGGTTCTGCGAAACGCCTTCGGCATCTTCTTCCTTGGCAATTTCCATGGTGAGCAAAGCGTCTTTGGCGCGCGTGCGCAGCTCATTGACGGTGTCTTCGTCAAAAGACGCGATCTCCAGCATTTCCTGCAGCGGCACGTAGGCCACTTCTTCGAGGCTGGTGAAGCCTTCGGAGATCAGGATATCGGCGATTTCTTCGTCCACATCAAGCTTTTCCATGAACAGCTTGCGACTGGAGTCGGTCTCTGTCGCCTGCTTTTCAGCAGACTCATCAGCCGTCATGATGTTGATTTTCCAGCCTGTCAACTCAGCGGCCAGACGTACGTTTTGTCCGCCACGACCAATCGAAATTGCCAGGTTTTCTTCGTCAACCACCACATCCATGGCGTGACGTTCTTCGTCTACCACGATGGACGAGACGTTGGCTGGTGCCAATGCACCAATCACAAACTGGGCCGGGTCTTCGCTCCACAGCACGATGTCAACACGCTCGCCGGCCAGCTCATTGGTGACGCCGTTGACGCGGGTGCCGCGCACGCCAACGCACGTTCCGATCGGGTCAACGCGTTTGTCATGCGACAGCACGGCGATCTTGGCACGTGAACCAGGGTCACGGGCGCAGGATTTGATTTCCAGCAGGCCTTGCTCAATCTCAGGCACTTCCTGGCGAAACAGCTCGATCATGTATTCAGGGGCCGAACGCGACAAAATGATGGGCGCGCCACGTAAGGTGGTGTCGACCTCCATGATCATGGCGCGCACGCGGTCGCCGGATCGCAGGTTTTCTTTTGGAATCATGTCGCTGCGACGCAGTCGGCCTTCAACCCGACCGGATTCGACGATGATGTCACCCTTGTCCATGCGCTTGACGGTGCCCACAAAGATCTTGTCGCCACGCGACATAAACTCGTTGAGCAGCATTTCGCGCTCAGCGTCACGGATCTTTTGCAAAATGACCTGCTTGGCAGCCATGGCGCCAATCCGGCCAATCGGCATGCTTTCAACCGGTTTTTCGATGTAGTCGCCTTCTTCGATGTCGGCGATTTCGTCTCGGGCATCACTGACCAGCTCTTCAGCTTCAGGGTTTTGCAAACCGGCTGCATCTGGCACCACCAGCCAGCGACGGAAGGTTTCGTAGTTGCCGCTGTCGCGGTCAACCGCGACACGAATATCTACTTCACCGACATAAATCTTTTTAGTGGCCTGGGCAAGGGCAAGCTCGACCGCACCGAAAACCACGTCGCGCTCGACATTTTTCTCGCGCGAGATGGCATCTACCAACATCAACATTTCGCGATTCATTTCACAAGCCTTTCACTCTCATTTTTTTACTGATTTAATTGTCTGGCTGCTGCTCGGCAGCTGGCGCATTTTTTGCCGCCTTGGCTTTTCGCCCCTTGAAGTCAACCACGGGTGCCAGTCGCGCCTGTTGAATTTCATCAAGCATAAAACCCATGGCCTGCAACGGCGGCGGTGTCCGTTTCTTACTGATTTTCTGGCCAGGCTTGCCCGCCGGCTCATCGCTCCAGACGATCTGCCAGGTCGTCGCGCCGTTCCCGGCTTGCTCTGGACGCTCCAGCGTTCCCCGAAATTTTTTCTGATTGGCTGAAATCGTTGATCCGGCAACTGCTGCAACCCCTATCGGCGCCTTCAGGGTGATGTCTATCAACTCACCCAAAAATCGCTCAAAATCTTTTTCAGTCTTCAATGGCCGGTCAATCCCCGGCGAGCTCACCTCAAGCCTGGAATACTCGGCACCCTCCACTTCCAGCACAAACTGGAGCTGACGGGTTACTTTTTCACAATCCTCTGCATTTATAAACTGCTCTGCTTCGGGGGTGTAGGGCATGTCAATCGTAACGCGCAACAAACCACCGGTCGTACGCTCGATATCGACCAGGTCGTAGCCGAGCCCGGTAACGGTTTGCTCAATCGTGTCGTTCGTACTGGGTGAAGCCATCAAGTATTAAAAAGCAATATCTAAAAATAAAGGTTAGCGCCAAAGGCGCAAAAAACAAACGCCCAAAAAAAATGGGCGGTGTGAACCCGCCCATTTGGTCGTGAAGTTCTTATTCTAACCTGATAAAACACCCTTTGCAAGTGTTTCACTAGCAGTTTACGTGCCCGGCAGGGTTAACAGTCCATGTAGAACCAGGAATACCTACAACTGGGCGGCCACCAGCATCCGCGTGTAAGGATGACGCGGTGCATCCACTATTTGCGCCAGAGAGCCGGCCTCCACCACCACGCCGTCTTTCATGACGATCACCTGATGCGCCATGGCCTTGATCACGTCGACGTCATGTGTTATCAGCAAATAACTCAGCGCCCGTTCCCGCTGCAGCTTCTGCAACAGCTGCAACACCTGTTTCTGTATGGTGACATCCAGTGCGCTGGTGGGCTCGTCGAGCACCAGCAACTGCGGCTCCACCATCAGAGCCCGGGCAATGGCGATGCGCTGGCGCTGGCCACCGGAGAACTCATGCGGGTAACGCTGCAGCAGCCCCGGGAACTGCGCCTCTTGCATACCAACATCTGCCAAAGCCTTTAAAACCCTCGGCTGCCTTTGCGCCATATCGAGATCGCTTTGGTGAACACGGAGACCTTCGCCGACGATATCTTCCACTGTCATGCGCGGTGAAAGTGAGGAAAACGGATCTTGAAAAACCACCTGAACCGCACGCCGAATGTTTTTGTCGTTCGCCGAATTGCCGCTCCAGGTTCGGCCCGCTACGCTGAGCTGCCCTTGGTGCGGATGCAAGCCTAGCGCCGCCAGCGCCAGGCTGGATTTTCCGGACCCGGACTCCCCCATCAAACCCAGCGTTTGCCCTGCAGGAATCTCAAAACTGGCCCCCTGAACCGCGACAAACGCACCGGTCTTAAACCAGCCTTTGAAGCCCGCCAGCGGTATGGGGTAGGTGACGCGCAAGTCTTTGGCCTGCATCACGGCAGGAAGCGCTGTATTCGCCGGTGCCTCCAGCAGGTCGCGGGCGGGTTTGCTGTCAATCAATTTGCGGGTGTAGGCGTGCTGCGGATTGGCAAACACATCTGCCACAGCGCCCTGCTCCACAATGTGCCCGTTCTCCATCACCGCAACACGGTCTGCAAAGCGGCGCACGAGATTCAGGTCATGCGTGATCATCAGCACCGCCATGCCAGCTTTTTGCTGTAGACCAGTCAGCAAATCGAGAATCTGGCCGCGCACCGTCACGTCAAGTGCTGTGGTGGGCTCGTCTGCCAGCAACAGTTGGGGGCTGCAGGCCAGCGCCATGGCGATCATGGCGCGCTGGCGCTGACCACCTGACAGCTGGTGCGGGAACGAGTGCGAACGCCGCTCAGGCTCTGAAATACCGGTATCTGCTAGTAATTTAATAGCAGCTAGCCTTGATGATTGCTGCCGCAGACCTTGTTTTAGTTGCAAAATTTCGGCAATCTGGTCACCAACGCTGAACAAGGGATTAAGCGCCGTCATAGGCTCTTGGAAAATCATCGAAATGTCTTGCCCGCGGATACCGCGCAGCTGGTGTTCGGACAGGCTCAACAAATCAACCGGGCCGTCCCGACCTGCAAACGCAGCCTCACCACTGACGGTTGCGTTTTGCACCAGCCGCAGCAAACTCAGCGCGGTGACAGTTTTACCCGAACCAGATTCGCCCACCAGCGCCAGTTTTTCACCCGGTGCTATAGAAAAGTCGATGCCATGAACCACGGGTTTGCCTGCAAACGATATGCGCAGGTCTTTGACTGCAAGTAATGGCTTGGTCATGGCCCCCTCGGGGGGCAACGATGGCACCTTAGTGCTGAGCGTGGGGGTCATAGTTCCGCCGACAGGCCGCCCTTAGGCGGAACAGCCCCCTCGGGGGGCAGCGACGACACGTTAGTGCTGAGCGCGGGGGTCATATGTCTGCCTTTCGCGGATCAAGCGCATCGCGCAGTGCATCGCCCATGAACGTGAGCAACAACAGCGTTGTGACCAGCACAGCGAAGGTTGAAAGCGAAATCCACCAGGCGTCAATGTTCGCCTTGCCCTGGTTGAGCAATTCGCCCAACGATGGCGTTCCCGGCGGCACGCCCAAACCCAAAAAATCCAGCGAGGTCAGCGCCAGAATCGCGGAACTCATGCGAAACGGCAAAAATGTCACCACCGGGGTCATGCTGTTGGGCAAAATGTGCCGCCACATGATCTGCAGGTTGCTCACGCCCAAGGCCCTTGCAGCCCGAACATAGTCGAGTTGGCGGTTGCGCAAAAACTCGGCGCGCACATAGTCCGACAGCCCCATCCAGCCAAACAGGCTGAGCAGAAACAGAAGTAAGGCGACGCTGGGCGCGAACACAGCACTGAAAATAATCAGTAAATACAGCTCTGGCATGGCACCCCAGATTTCAATGAAGCGTTGCGCCAGCAAATCGGTTTTCCCTCCTGCGTAGCCCTGAATCGCGCCAGTGATCACGCCAATCACCACGCCAATAAAGGTTAGCGCCAGTCCGAACAGCACGCTTAACCGAAAGCCGTAAATCAGTTGCGCCAGCAGGTCGCGCCCACGGTCATCAGTGCCCAACAGATTGTCACGCGACGGGGCAGAAGGGTTGGGGTCTTTCGCAAAATAGTTGATGGTTTTGGGGCCGTAGGGGTTGGGCGGATAGATAGCCCAATTTTTATCCAGGCTCAGCTTGTCCCGGATAAAAGGGTCAAGGTAATCTGCAGGCGTATCGAAGTCTCCATCAAAGGTTTTTTCGGAGTAGTCTTTGACCAGCGGAAAGTAGAACTGACCCTGGTAGCTGACCACCAGCGGTTTGTCGCTGGACAGCACTTCTGCAAACAGGCTGAGAACCACCAGCGTTGTGAAGATGACCAAGCTGACAAAGCCGAGCCGGTTTTTTTTAAAACGCAGCCAGGCGCGTTTTGAAGGGGAAAGTGATTGGCTAGCCATCAATCGAACTTCACGCGCGGGTCAACCAGCACATAACAAAGATCACTGACCAGCTTGGTTGCCAGGCCAATCAAGGTGAATAAATACAGCGTGCCCAGCACCACCGGGTAGTCGCGACGAATCACGCTTTCATAACTGAGCAAACCCAGTCCATCGAGTGAAAAAAGTGTCTCAATCAACAACGAACCGGTAAAAAAAGCGCCAATGAACGCGGCCGGAAAGCCGGTGATGATGGGAATCAAGGCATTGCGAAACACATGCTTCCACAGCACTTGCCGTTCGCTCAGCCCTTTTGCACGCGCCGTCAGCACGTATTGCTTGCGGATTTCCTCCAGAAACGAGTTTTTGGTCAGCACCGCTGTGACCGCGAAGCTGCCCAGCACCATGGCCGTGATGGGCAGGGTGATGTGCCACAAGTAGTCAGCAATTTTTGCGCCCCAGCTCAGCGTCTCCCAGTTCGGCGACGTCAGCCCGCGCAACGGAAACCACTGCAACTGCCCGCCAAACACCACCAGCAGCGCCACGCCCAACACAAAGCCGGGAATCGCATAACCCACCAGTACAACCAGGCTGGTGATGAGGTCAAAGCGGGTACCCGCCCTGACAGCTTTCGCCACACCAAGCGGTACAGCGATCAGGTAGCTTATAAAAAAAGTCCACATGCCCAGGCTGACGGACACCGGCAGTTTTTCTTTCACAAGTTGCCATACATCCTTGTTTTGGTAAAAACTCTTGCCCAAATCAAAGCGCGCAAACTGGCCCAGCATTTGTACGAAGCGCTCATGGACGGGCTTGTCAAAACCGTACAACACCTTGATTTCCTCGATGCGTTTGGCATCAACGCCTTGCCGCCCCCGATAACCAGCGCCAGATGCAGCTGCGCTTTCACCGCCAGAATCACGGCCCTGCAATTGCGCCACCATCTGCTCCACTGGTCCGCCTGGTACAAATTGCACCATGACAAAGGTCAGCAAAATCACGCCGAACAAAGTCGGAATCATCAGCAAAAGTCGTTTGAAGATGTAGCTGGACATTATCTGTTTTTATCTGACGGCCACCAGGTCGTCATGGCCCAGGTGTCGGCCTGGTAATAAGGCGGAATCACGTTCGGCAGGACGAACTGGCTGGGCCGGTAGCCGATCAAAAATGCATCACCGTAATACTGGGGCACCGAATAATTACCATGGGTCAATACGCGGTCGAGCGCGGTGGTTGCGGCTGCAAGATCGGGGCGTGTTGCTGCAGAGACGATTTTTTGCAACAGGACATCGATAGCCGGGTCTGCAATCCCCCAAACATTGGACGAACCCGGTATTTTTGCCGCTTCGGAACCAAACCGCTCCAGCAACTCGCCCCCTGGTGCTGTGCTGCCGGGGAGGCGCAGGGTAGTCACTTCAAAATCGAAAGCGTCCATTTTTTGTTTGCTGAGTGAAAAATCTACCACCCGATAGGTCATGGTGATGCCTAATTTATCCAGCGCCTTTTGAAACGGCCCAACGATTCGTATCAGTGAAGGTTGATCGCTTAAAAACTCCATCGTGAAAGCTTCGCCTTTGGCGTTGCGCAAAGCGCCGTCCCGGTAAGACCATCCAGCCTCCTTCAGCAATGCCTGAGCCTGGCGTAAATTTTCGCGCAAACTGCCGGGTGGGGTGGTGCTGGGTGATACAGGGACCGCGCCAAAAACTTCAGGCTTTAGTTTGGCGCGCAGTGGCTCAAGCAATGCCAGCTCGTCCGGCTTCGGCAGACCCTCTGCATGAAATTCACTGTTGGGAAAATAGCCGTTTACACGTTTGTAGATTCCATAAAAAAGCTGCCGGTTCATCCACTCAAAGTCCATCGCCAAACCAATCGCTTGGCGGACCCGAACATCCTGGAATTTTGGGTTGCGCAGGTTAAAAACATAACCCTGAAAGTCACCCGGATTGCGGTTTTCAAACGCACGCTTTACCAGCTCGCCGGAAGCGAACTGCTTTCCGGTGTACTGCCTTGCCCAGTTGCGGGAAATGAACTCGCGCAGAAAGTCGTATTCACCGGCCTTGAGCCCTTCAAAACGCGAAGTTTCATCCAGGTAAATTTTGAAGGTGATGCGGTCAAAATTAAACTGGCCTTTGCGACTCGGCAGATCAGCACCCCAATAAGCAAGATCGCGTACGTAAGTGATGTCGCGGCCCATTTTTGGTGAAGGCAATTTATACGGGCCCGAGCCGATGGGAATATCTTCCACTATCTTGTCAAAAGGCTTGCCAGCGCCCCATCTTTTACTAAACACGGGCATGCCGCCCACGACCAGCGGCAGTTCAGGGTTAGGTGTAGAAAAGTCAAAGCGCACAACGCGCTCCGACACCACAACCACCGCTTTGACTTCTGCATAAATCGTACGGTACTGCGGCGCAGCCAGCTTGCTGACAAGTTGCGTGTACGAGTTCAGTACGTCGCTTGCCAGCACCGGCTGCCCGTCGTGAAAACGTGCCTTGTCATTCAAGTGAAAAGTCGCTGAAAGTTTGTCTGGAGCCACCTGTACATCGTCCGCCAGCAAGCCATAGGCTGTGGTGGGCTCTTCAGAATTTCCCGTCAGCAGGCTTTCAATCATCAGCGAGCCGATGGCATAGGGGGCGGTGCCGCGCAGCGTGAAGGGGTTAAATTTATCAAAGTTGGTGGGCCGGGTTGGCGGGACCATCCGAATCTCGCCGCCTTTGGGCGCTGCAGGGTTGACGTAGCTGAAGCTGGTGAACCCCGCCGGATATTTGACGTCGCCAAACTGGGCATAGGCATGCGCGGCCCATGACAATGGTGAAAGACTCAACCAAGCCAGCACCAGTGCAAATAAAAAAGGAAAAAACCGCATGCGACAATTCTGCACTACTTGCGCAGGCGCTGGTTGCAGCCCGCCATCACTTATAACGGAGCATTGATATGACCACACACACGGGCTTTCTTACCGGCAAAAAGTTGCTCATAACGGGCGTTTTGTCCAATCGTTCCATCGCCTACGGTATCGCCAAAGCTTGCCACGCGCAGGGCGCCGAGCTGGCCTTTGGCTATGTTGGCGAACGCTTCAAAGACCGCATCACCGAATTCGCCGCTGACTTCGGCTCAAAACTTATTTTTGATTGCGACGTGGGCAGCGACGAGCAGATCAACAAAATGTTTTCTGATCTGTCAGCTACCTGGCCGACCTTCGACGGCTTTGTGCACAGCATTGGCTACGCGCCTCGCGAATCGATTGCCGGCGACTTTCTTGAAGGCCTGAGCCGCGAGGGCTTCAAAATTGCCCACGATATCAGCGCCTACAGTTTTCCCGCCATGGCCAAGGCTGCCTTGCCGTATCTGAATGACAAATCAGCCCTGCTAACGCTGACCTACCTGGGCGCTGTGCGCACCGTGCCCAACTACAACACCATGGGTCTGGCCAAAGCCAGCCTGGAGGCGTCGGTGCGCTACATGGCCGAATCACTGGGTAAAACAAAGGATGGAAAAAGCATGCGCGTCAACGGCATCAGCGCCGGTCCGATCAAGACACTGGCCGCCAGCGGCATCAAGGGTTTTGGCAAGATTTTGAGTATGGTCGCCGAGGCCTCACCGATTCGCCGAAACGTCACGATTGAAGATGTGGGCAATGTCGCCGCGTTTCTGATGAGTGATCTGGCCGCTGGCGTCAGCGCCGAAATCACCTACGTAGACGGCGGTTTCAGCCGTGTCGTGGGCGGCATTGCCGAACCCGCGCAAGCCAGCTAGTCAACGAATTGTTCAACTCAGTTGCTATACAAAAAATAGCAGATAGCGTCCGTATTTGTTGACTTGGGGTTTTGCATGGCGTCAACAGAGCATTGAAAATTAAAGCGGCCAGCCCGCAACAAGGAGTTCTGGTGAAACATGCTCTGCCTTTAAAGCGGTTTGTCTGGCTGTCACTTTCACAGCCGCTTCCGTGCGCTCTGGCCCGATTACGCACCGGCTCTTTCAGCCTGCTGCTAGTGATGACTGGCCTAACGTCTGCACCGGCGGTGCTGGCTGGCGAGACCCGACCCCCGCTGATATTGCCCAATCTCTATCACCCTGGCGTCGGATTGCAGGGTTATTGGGTCAGCGAAAAATACGATGGTGTACGCGGTTACTGGGACGGCGAAAAGCTGTTGACGCGGGGCGGCCAGCGGATCCACGCACCCGCCTGGTTCACCGCGGGCTGGCCGACAACGCCGCTCGATGGCGAGCTATGGGCTGGCCGGGGCAGGTTTTCCCAAGCCGTTTCGACTGTCAGGCAGCAAACTCCGGTAGATGCAGCCTGGCGGAACATTCGTTTTATGGTGTTTGATCTGCCTGCGGAGACCGACAAATTTACCGAACGGCTACAGACGCTCAATGGCCTGCTCTCCCGCATGGCTGTGCCCTGGGTTCAGCCAGTAGCTCAAACCAAAGTGCCAAGTGACGTTGCATTGCAAACGTTGCTTCATCAAACCGTCAAACTTGGGGGTGAGGGTTTGATGCTTCATCACGGCAGCTCACTCTACAAAGGCCAGCGCAGCGACGATCTGCTCAAAGTCAAAACCTTTGAAGATTCCGAAGCCCGTGTGATTGCGCACATCACCGGCAAAGGCAAATACGCCGGACAAATGGGCGCTCTGCTGGTTGAGCTGCCCGCCGAGGGCAACAAACCTGCAAAACGCTTCAAGCTGGGCACGGGCTTTACAGACGCGCAACGACAAAACCCGCCTGCACTTGGCACGCTGGTGACCTACCGCTTCAGAGGTCTGAACGACAGCGGAGTACCGCGTTTTGCAAGCTTTATGCGGGTGCGGGAGGATTGAGAATCTACCGCACACATCCATTGCTATCGATTTAATCGCTTAATTTACTTGCGCACACAGTCGGCGTAATACCGTACCTTGCCTTTTGCATCGGTCTGTTCGACCAGACCATGAATGTCAGTTTCAAATCCTGGGCACTGGGCGTTAAACTCCCGCGCGAACTTCAGGTAATCAACAATTTTTTTGTTGAACACTTCGCCGGGAATAAGCAGCGGAATGCCTGGCGGGTACGGCGTAACCAATCCGACGGTGATGCGCCCTTCAAGGTGGTCAATTTCTACCCGTTCAGTGGTACGGTGCGCGATGTGGGCATAAGCGTCGCTGGGCTTCATGGCTGGCTCCAGGTCACTTTGGTAGACCTCGGTGGTCAGCCGCGCAATGTCGTACTTGGCGTACATGGCATGGATGTGCTGGCACAAGTCGGCCAGCCCCATCTGTTCGTATTTAGGGTGCTTTTTGCAAAAATCCGGAAGAATACGCCACATGGCGGCGTTCTTGTCGTAGTCGTCCTTGAACTGTTGTAAAGCCGTCAGCAGCGTGTTCCAGCGACCCTTGGTAATGCCGATAGTGAACATGATGAAAAAGCTGTACAAGCCAGTTTTTTCAACAATCACGCCGTGCTCGGCCAAAAACTTGGTCACGATACTGGCCGGAATACCGGTTTTGGAAAACTTGCCGTTCAAGTCCATGCCGGGCGTGACGATGGTCGCCTTGATCGGGTCCAGCATGTTGAAGCCGGTGGCCATCTGCCCAAAGCCGTGCCAGTTATTGGCCCCGTTTTTGGCGGTTTTGGCACTGCGCGACTCGCCCTTGATGATCCAGTCTTTGGCCTCGCCAATGCCTTCATCAACCAGCTTGTCGGGTCCCCAGACCTTGAACCACCAGTCTGCGCCATATTCGTCGTCAATCTTGCGCATGGCGCGGCGGAAGTCGAGCGCTTCGGCAATACTTTCTTCCACCAGTGCAGTGCCGCCAGGAGGTTCCATCATGGCCGCGGCCACGTCGCAGCTGGCAATGATGCTGTACTGCGGGCTGGTCGACGTGTGCATCAGATACGCCTCGTTGAATAAATGCCTGTCGAGCTTGACGTCTTGCGAGTCCTGCACCAGTACATGGCTGGCCTGGCTGATGCCGGCGAGCAACTTGTGTATTGACTGTGTGGCGTAAACCACCGCATTTTTGGGTCGAATACGGTTTTTACCCATCGAGTGGTAGGTGCCGTAAAACGGATGAAACGCGGCGTGCGGCAACCAGGCTTCGTCAAAATGCAAGTTGTCAATGTAGCCGTCCAGCATGCCCTTGATGGTCTCAGTGTTGTACAGCACGCCGTCATACGTAGATTGCGTTAACGTCATCACGCGCGGCTTGACCTTGCTGGCGTTGACGCCTTTAAGCAGCGGGTTAGCGGCGATTTTTGCCTGAATGGCCTCAGGTTCAAATTCGCTTTGCGGAATTGGACCAATGATGCCGAAGTGGTTGCGCGTGGGCTTGAGAAAAACCGGAATCGAACCGGTCATGATGATGGCGTGCAAGATGGACTTGTGGCAGTTGCGGTCAACCACAACAACGTCACCCGGTGCCACGGTGTGGTGCCACACCATCTTGTTGCTGGTACTGGTGCCATTGGTCACAAAAAAGCAGTGGTCGGCGTTGAAGATGCGGGCGGCGTTGCGCTCGCTCGCTCCGATCGCGCCATCGTGGTCCAATAGTTGGCCGAGCTCTTCGACCGCGTTACAGACGTCAGCGCGCAACATGTTTTCGCCATAAAACTGGTGATACATCTGGCCGACCGGGCTTTTCAGAAAAGCCACGCCGCCCGAATGGCCGGGGCAATGCCAGCTGTAGGAGCCGTCTTCGGCGTAGTCCAGCAGCGCCTTGAAAAACGGCGGCTGCACGCCTTCTAGGTAACTTTTGGCTTCTCGCAGGATGTGGCGTGCCACGAACTCTGGCGTATCTTCAAACATGTGAATGAAACCGTGCAATTCACGCAGTATGTCGTTGGGGATGTGGCGTGAGGTTTTGGTCTCGCCGTAGACATAAATCGGCACATCAAGATTTTTGCGGCGCACTTCTTCAATGAACTTGCGCAGGTTCAACACCGCCGGGTCGAGGTCGGGGCCGGGGGTAAATTCTTCATCGTCAATTGACAAAATAAATGCACTCGCCCTGCTCTGCTGCTGGGCAAACTGGCTTAAGTCGCCATAACTGGTCACGCCCAAAACCTCAAAACCTTCGGTTTCTATGGCTTGTGCCAGCGCACGAATGCCCAGACCTGATGTGTTTTCAGAACGGAAGTCTTCGTCAATGATGACGATGGGAAAGCGAAATTTCATGGTGATGGTGTAAGGTGTTGACGGTGTGGCCCAAAAACGCAGCTGGAGCTTGCCCCGGCGGGAATGTGCGAAGTGTACGGAAATAAAAAGGCAGCGCATTTATACGGCTTGCTAATTGCCGCACAATGTCTAGTCTCGCTAGAAAAGGAACAGTTTATGGCGGAATCAACTATCTGGTGGCTTATGGCGGGCACTGCAGTAGCCCTGGAGCTTGCAACGGGAACCTTTTATCTGTTGATGATCGGCATCGGCATAGTCGCAGCAGCAATTGCTGCACACCTGGACTTACCGCTGACAGGTCAAATTCTGACGGCGGCGTTTGTCGGTGGAGGTGCGGTGGCCATCTGGCACTGGCAAAGCGGCAAGCGACCACAATCTGCACCAGTCAACGCCAATCGGGACGTCCACATCGACATCGGCGAAGCTGTACAGGTAGACCGATGGAATGCCGATGGCACGGCAAGTGTTAAATATCGAGGCGCCAACTGGACCGCCATTCTGGCGACGCCTGCACTTGCACCGCCAACAGCTGGGCAGTTCCGCATCAAGGAACTGCTTGGAAATCGGCTGGTTATCGAGAAGCTTTAAGCCAAAAAAACTTGATCGAAAAATTCGAATTGAATTTATTTTTCAACAATACCAACTTCTCAGGAAATATTTATGGAAATTGCACTCATCATTTTTATTGTGGCGATCATTTTTATTGTGCGCAGCATCAAGGTCGTGCCGCAGCAAAACGCCTGGGTCGTAGAGCGTCTTGGCAAGTACCACGGCGCATTAACGCCGGGCCTGAATTTTTTAGTGCCGTTCATAGACAAGGTGGCCTACAAACACAGTCTTAAAGAAATCCCGCTTGATGTGCCAAGCCAGGTTTGCATTACCCGCGACAACACCCAGCTCCAGGTAGATGGCATTTTGTACTTTCAGGTGACAGATCCGATGCGTGCCAGCTATGGCTCGTCGAACTACATCATCGCGGTGACCCAGCTCGCGCAAACGTCTTTGCGCTCGGTTATTGGCAAACTTGAACTTGACAAAACCTTTGAAGAGCGAGATATCATCAATGCCCAAGTGGTCGCGGCGATTGACGAAGCCGCGCTGAACTGGGGCGTGAAGGTATTGCGCTATGAGATCAAGGACCTGACACCTCCCAAGGAAATTCTGCACGCGATGCAGTCACAGATTACGGCTGAGCGGGAAAAACGCGCGCTGAGTGCTGCGTCGGAAGGGCGTCGCCAGGAGCAAATCAATATTGCAACAGGCGAGCGCGAGGCCTTCATCGCCCGGTCAGAAGGTGCCAAGCTTGCAGCCATTAACAACGCCCAGGGCGAAGCTGCTGCAATTCTGGCGGTGGCCGATGCCAATGCGAAAGCCATTGAACTGGTGGCCAACGCCATTCGCCAGCCCGGCGGTGAACTGGCCGTGCAACTCAAGGTGGCCGAAAAAGCGGTTGAAGCTTATTCACAGGTTGCCAGCGACGCCAAAACTACATTGATCGTGCCCAGCAACATGACCGAAGTGTCGGCGCTGATCAGCTCGGTCATGAAAATGGTTCAGGCTAACAAGACCTGAAAGTTCATGGGTCAATATTCTCAAGATATGGCCGGATAACACCTGGTCAGGCAATACACACTTAAAGAGTCAGCGATGAACACGACGAACGTTTTGGGTACCGCACTTGTGCCCTGCTCTTATGACCCACTGACAGGGTATTTTCGGGACGGTTGCTGCCAGACTGACGCGTCTGATCTGGGCTCACATCTGGTTTGCGCGCGAGTCACGGCAGAGTTCCTGGCTTTTTCTGCAGCGCAAGGCAATGACCTTGCAACGCCAAAACCAGAACATCGCTTTGCCGGCCTCAAACCTGGTGACCGCTGGTGCCTATGTGCCCACCGATGGGT
>JANXTM010000314.1 GCA_025352405.1 Polaromonas sp. | reverse complement strand
AATACAGTATTACTGTATCACAAACTTGGATTTTGACTTGGATGTAACGCCCTGCGAATCTGCTCCAGCACATCTTTGGCACTGGCCGGAATTGGCGTTCCCGGGCCGTAAATGCCTTTGACACCCGCCTCATACAGCATTTCGTAGTCCTGCCGCGGAATCACGCCGCCCACAAACACGATGATGTCGTCGGCGCCCTGCTTCTTCAATTCAGCAATGATGGCGGGCACCAGCGTTTTGTGGCCTGCTGCCAGCGTTGATACACCAACCGCATGTACGTCGTTTTCAATCGCCTGGCGGGCGCATTCTTCGGGGGTCTGAAACAGCGGGCCCATGTCCACGTCAAAGCCGAGGTCGGCAAACGCAGTGGCGACTACTTTGGCGCCGCGGTCATGGCCGTCCTGGCCGAGTTTGGAGATCATTACGCGGGGGCGGCGGCCTTCGGCTTCTGCAAAAGCATTGATTTCAGTCTTGAGCGTTTCCCAGCCTTCGGCCGAGTCATAAGCCGCTGCATACACACCAGTCACCTTTTGCGTATCAGCGCGGTGACGGCCATAAACGGCCTCCAGCGCGTCGCTGATCTCACCAACGGTAGCGCGCAGGCGAACAGCTTGAATCGACAAATCGAGCAGATTGCCAGAATTATTCTCTGCTGCAAAAGTAATAGCAGCTAACGCACTAATTACTTGGGCAGAGTCGCGTTTTGACCTGATTTCCTTCAATCTGGCGATCTGCCCGTCGCGCACGGCCACGTTGTCAATGTCGCGCGTCTCAATGGCGTCTTCTGTCTTGAGCTTGTACTTATTCACACCCACAATCACGTCTTTGCCGCTGTCAATACGGGCCTGCTTTTCAGCGGCTGCCGCTTCAATCTTGAGCTTGGCCCAGCCGCTGTCCACGGCCTTGACCATGCCGCCCATACCTTCGACTTCTTCAATAATGGCCCACGCAGCATCGGCCATGTCTTGCGTGAGCTTTTCCATCATGTAGCTGCCGGCCCAGGGGTCGATCACGCTGGTGATGTGGGTTTCTTCCTGGATGATGAGCTGGGTGTTACGGGCAATACGGGCACTGAACTCGGTCGGCAGCGCAATCGCCTCGTCAAAGCTGTTGGTGTGCAGGCTTTGGGTGCCGCCAAACACTGCCGCCATGGCCTCAATGGTGGTGCGCACGATGTTGTTGTAGGGGTCCTGCTCGGTCAGGCTCCAGCCGCTGGTCTGGCTGTGGGTGCGCAGCATCAGGCTTTTGGGGTTTTTGGCATCAAAACCCTTCATGATGCGGCACCACAGCAGGCGGGCAGCGCGCATTTTGGCCACTTCAAGGTAGAAGTTCATACCGACGGCCCAGAAGAAACTGAGGCGTCCGGCAAAACCGTCAACGTCCAGACCCTTGCCCAGTGCGGTTTTGACGTATTCTTTGCCGTCTGCCAGCGTGAAGGCCAGCTCCAGCGCCTGGTTGGCACCGGCTTCCTGCATGTGGTAGCCCGAAATCGAGATCGAGTTGAACTTGGGCATGTTTTGCGCCGTGTATTCAATGATGTCGCCAATGATGCGCATGCTGGGCGCAGGCGGGTAAATGTAAGTGTTGCGCACCATGAACTCTTTGAGCACATCGTTTTGAATCGTGCCGCTCAACTGCGCCTGGCTCACGCCCTGCTCTTCAGCCGCCACGATGTACCCGGCCAGTACTGGCAACACCGCGCCGTTCATGGTCATGGAGACACTGACCTTGTCGAGCGGAATCTGGTCGAACAAGATCTTCATGTCCTCGACGCTGTCAATCGCCACGCCGGCCTTGCCAACGTCACCCGTAACGCGGGGGTGGTCGCTGTCGTAGCCTCGGTGCGTGGCCAGGTCAAACGCGACTGACACGCCTTGCCCGCCTGCCGCCAGCGCCTTGCGGTAAAAAGCGTTGGATTCTTCCGCTGTTGAAAATCCTGCGTACTGGCGAATCGTCCATGGGCGCACCGCGTACATCGTGGCCTGCGGGCCGCGAATAAAGGGCTCAAAGCCTGGCAGCGTGTTGGTGTAGGGTAAATCCTTGATGTCTTCCGCCGTATACAGCGGCTTGACGCTAATGCCATCTGGCGTCTGCCAGTTGAGCGCGTCTACGTCACCGCCGGGTGCTGATTTTGCAGCCGCCTTGGCCCAAACTTCGAGGCTGGCGGGTTTGGAGTCGGACGGAGAAGAAGTGTTTTTTGGGCTCATGGAAGGCTTGGGCAAGCTAGGGCACGGACTTGGGTTGAAGGCGTTTCGGGCTATCTTCAAAGTTTACATCATTTATAATTATTGATGCAAAATTCAGTTTAAAGTAAGATATCTGTTGGCCGGCGCTGGTTTCAGCACTGTTTGCAACACTGTCTGGCGCTTGTTTTGAACCCTCATTTGTTAATCGGTTAATCATTTCCATTCCACCCATGGCTGCAGTTTCCCTGACCCCCCGCGCGCTCTACGAAGAAGTGGCCGAGCTGCTGCGCGAACGCATCTTCAGCCGTGAGCTGGCACCCGGCAGCTGGATTGACGAGCTCAAACTGGCCGAGGCTTACGGCATCAGCCGCACACCCCTGCGGGAGGCCCTCAAGGTGCTGGCCACTGAAGGGCTGGTCACCATGAAAGTACGGCGCGGTGCCTATGTGACTGAAGTCAATGAGAAAGACCTGACCGACGTCTACCACCTGCTGGCCCTGCTGGAGAGCGATGCAGCCAGTGTGGTGGCGCATCAGGCGACGGCGGCACAACTCAAGGAGCTGCAGGGCCTGCACAACGAACTTGAAAAATCTGCCAGCAACCGCGAACGTTTTTTTGAGATCAACGAAGCCTTCCACATGCGCCTGCTGGAGATCGCCAACAACCGATGGCGCGACCAGATGGTGGTTGACCTGCGCAAGGTCATGAAGCTCAACCGCCACAACTCATTGCTCAAGTCGGGCCGGATTGAGGAATCTTTGAGCGAACACAGCGCCATCATGCAGGCGCTGGCTGCGCGCGATGCCGTATCAGCTGCGCAGCGCATGCGTGAGCATTTTGCGAACGGGCTTGAGGCTGCGGCATAGTTTCGTCAAACTTTCCAGACAAGACCGTCATGAATCAGTCGTTTTTTGAAGCGGTAAAGACACTCATTCCCTCAATTCCAATCGCTGACCGCAAAGTTTTGATGGCGCTAGCGCAATCGCCAGACCAAGCAGCAAGCGCGAGCGAGCTATGCCAGGCTCTGAAACTCACAGCTGTAGTTCAAGTCAACGGCGCGATGGGACGAATCGGTCGAAAGTTGCATACCGCGTTCGGGATGCATCCTTACGGCTTTTTACCTGGTGAATTTCAATGTTGGCACATGATTGCCACTGGTGTAGCAACGGATGATCGAGGTTTCGTTTGGAAGCTTAGAGATGAAGTCGTCGCTGGGCTCATCGAGTGCGGCTACTCAATCCAAAGCGGCACCGCGGCTGATCAATTAAAAAAACGTACACCTCAGTTTTGGACTGTCCACTGGCAAAATTCTTTATGGAAACCGAGAGCCAACGTTGAAGGCAAGCCTATTCAGGCGTCTGGAAGCGGTGTATTCGAAGCGCGAGGCGTCGCACCAGGTGATGTGCTCTACATTATTTCGCTTTCGGAAGGGCAGCTTTTACTCGGTGGTCGCATGGTGGTGTCCACAATAGTTTCTCGCGATGCCGCATGCCGAATGCTGGGCACAGACAACTTATTTGAAACTGACCAATGGGCCATCAACATTGATGGCGGCAGCCCGCTGCACCTGCATCGAAGATTAGCGCCAGACGTTTCTAAAAAATTGCTTTTTACCCGTACCAACGGTAAACGTGGATTGACCTTTATTGATGAACTCAATTTAGATAATCAGGCGACTCGTGGAATAAGCAAGTTGACTGACGAGTCGGCTCGTTTGCTGGATTCAATCATTGATCTAACTGATTCGATGACACCCACTACAGACATGCTCACCGTTAGCGCCGAGCTGATATTAGGATCGATCAGATCAGTTATCAAGTTAACACCGTTACCAGGCGTTGAACCGACCATCTTGACCGCTTCAATATTTGAAGGTTTTGTCAACACAATTACTGTGACGGTCAGAGAGCGAAGCCGGGAGGCTCGTGATGGTTGTATCAAAAAGCACGGCTGGAATTGCGCTGTCTGCGATGTGAACTTTGAAAGACTTTACGGTCAGATCGGCAAGGAATTCATTCATGTCCATCATATCGATCCCCTTGCGAATTCCAACGAAATACGCAAAGTAGATCCGACGACAGATTTGGTTCCAATTTGTCCTAATTGCCATGCAATGGTTCACCGAAGATACCCACCACTTTCGGTCGCTGAATTGAGTGCATTACTGGCAGAACAGCGTTCAAAAATTTAGAAATCGACCTCGGATGATCTCGCGAACGCCTCACAAATTGACAATCTGCGTCAATACCAAAACCGATGAGGAATTCGCAGAAATCCCCCCCACAATTCACAGCTAAAGGCTTAGTCAGCAGCCTGCTCCCGCCTTGGGACACTGGCCGCCTTGCTCAGTGTTGCCAGTGTCAAGACTAAGGAATGCAGGAAATGCCAAAAATGGGATATGTGGCATTTCGTGCATTCCTAAGTAGCTTTAATCCAAAAGACGACGAAAAACCTCACGGCTTGTTCCAATGTGCCTGGGCATTTCTGATTTGTATTTGTCGCACAGAGCCCACTTTGATGTCCATCGCGCGTCCGCACTAAAGTTTCTGTTCTCATACCAGTCCAAATTTGGCACGCGCTTTTGAAAGTGAACATTCTTGACTGTTCGGTTGCAACGATCGTGTCATGAAGCGAGGCAGTTAAGCCCCAATGCTGCAGCAGCGCCCCACTGGGCAGCGTGAACGAACGCCCATCAGGCCGTAAAGCTGTGTAAAGGTGCCAACCCAAATGGCAGCCTGGGCGTTGGACAGGGGCAAGATACGCTGACTAACAAGCTGCTCAGTCAACCGACCCATCAGCCGGTTAAGGAGACCCCGATGCCCGCCTACCGCCAAGACACAGCCTCGCGCCCACGCCTCACTGCGCCTCTTCACGCCTCGCTGGCCATGCTGGCGGCAGCGGCCCTGCTCATGGCGAGCCAGCCAGCGCGTGCCCAGACATCCAACGAGGGGCTGACCGCCTGGCGTGCGACCTCCCGGCTGGGTTACGGGCCCAGCCCCGCCACCGCCCAGGCCGCGCAAAGCGACCCCAAAAGCTGGGCATTGCAACAAATAGACGCGGCCTACGCCGCCAGCCGTCAGGCACCGAATATTCCCACAGCACTGGCCCGCTTTAACGAGCCCGTCAACGAGATCGCCCGGGACTTCCATGCTGAGCGCGAAGCCAGGCGCGTCGCGCGGGCTGTCGTGGCCCCGGCCGCACCAGGTATGGCAAACACGGCGGCAGCCGCAGCCCCCGCTGAAGAAGGCTTTAGCCGGGAGATGCAGCAAACCG
>JANXTM010000302.1 GCA_025352405.1 Polaromonas sp. | reverse complement strand
ATATAGAAAGCGGCACTCTCAAGTTTGTACTTTCACCCGAACCGCCTTTTTTGCTGACTGCCATTAACACCACTTTGCAGATGGGCATGGTGACTTCAAAGGTCATGGAAGGCTTGCTTTATCTTGATAACGACTTGAAACTGCAGCCCCAGCTGGCAGAAAAATGGGACATTAGCGCAGATGGTTTAACCTACACCTTCAAGTTGCGTCCCAACGTCAAGTGGCATGACGGGAAACCGTTCACCTCCGCCGATGTCAGCTACACAATTTTAGAGGTGCTTAAAAAAATACACCCTCGAGGCCGCACTGCGCTGGCAAAAATTACCAGCGTCGAAACACCTGATCCACTCACCGCCATCATCAAGCTCAGCAAACCAGCGCCGCCCATGCTGTCTGCGCTCGCCTCCAGCTACGAATCTCCGATGATGCCCAAACATCTGTTTGCTGGAACCGACCCCGCCACTAATCCATATGTCAGCAAACCCATCGGAACAGGCCCCTTTGTTTTCAAGGAATGGAAGAAGGGCGAGTTCATTCTTTTAGAAAAAAATCCGAATTACTGGCAAGCTGGCAAACCGGTGCTGCGACGCATCGTCTTTCGGATCATCAATGACGCCTCTGCACGCGCTGCAAGTTTTGAGACTGGCGAGGTCCACATTGGCGGTCTCAGCCCGGTGCCGCTTACCGATATGCCGCGGATAGCCAAGAATCCTGCCCTCAGTGTGGAAACCCGCGGTTACGCCTACATGTCGCCCTACTTGCTGATGGAAGTCAATCTGCGCAAGCCACCCTTGAACGATGTGCGCGTGCGCCGTGCCATCGCGCATGCGATTGATCGTGACCGCATGACCCAGGTTGTCTGGATGGGCTATGGCAAACCAGCCGTCAGTCCGATCCCGTCACAGGTCACAGCCTTTCATTCGACCGATGTTCCCAAGTATGAATACAGCGTTGAAAAAGCCAAAAAGCTTCTCGACGAAGCAGGGTTAAAGCCGGGCGCAAATGGTATGCGCTTCAAAATGACCCATGACCTGTTTCCTCTGGGTTCCGACTTCCAGCGCACTGGTGAATTTATCAAGCAACAACTGGCCAGGGTTGGAATTGAGGTTGAGCTACGCAGCCAAGATTTACCGTCTTACTTTAGGCGCATATTTACAGAATATGACTTTGACAGCACCAGCGGGTATTACGGTGCTTTTGCAGATCCGACTCAAGGGGTACAGCGACTGTATTGGTCAAAGGCGATTCAGAAGGGCGTGGTGTTTACCAATGCCACAGATTATCGAAGCGCTGACATGGACCGAATCATCGAAGCTGCGCAAGATGAAAATGATCCCACCAAGCGCAAGGCACTTTACCTGGACATGCAACGTCTCGCCATGACAGATCTGCCCGTGATCCCATTAATGGAAACACGCTTCATCACGCTGTCAAGTTCAAAACTAAGAAAACATACGGTCAGCGCCGACGGCGTAATTGGCGGGAACTTCGCTGACGCGTACTTTGAAAAATAAGCGCGTCTGGTCATGAAATTGCCTCAGATCCAGTCCCCGATGCTGCGCATGGTTGGACAGCGCCTGCTCAAGGCCATCCCGCTGATACTCGCCATTGTTATCTGTAATTTTGTCCTGCTCAAGCTGGCACCGGGCGATGCTGCAGACGTGCTGGCAGGCGAAGCGGCAGCAGGTACGGCTGAATACCTGGCCGAACTGCGCGCACGCTTCGGGCTCGACCAGCCGGTGTACATGCAGCTGTGGCATTACATCGTCAAGTTAGCCACGCTCGATCTGGGCTTTTCGTTTCGACATAATCAAACGGTGCTATCGCTGATACTTGATCGGCTTCCAGCAACCTTGCTGTTGATGTTCAGCGGGATGGGACTGGCGGTGGTTATTGGAGCGATCCTGGGCGTACTGGCTTCGCAACGGGTCAATCAACTGCGGGACAACATCATCTCGGTGTTCGCCATACTTTCTTTTTCAGTCCCGGTTTTCTGGTTGGGACTGATGCTGATTGTTGTCTTCTCAGTGAATCTCGGCTGGTTCCCCGCAGGCGGTATGGAAACCATGGCCAGCGGCAAGCATGGCATGGCGCGCATGCTGGATATCTTGCATCACATGGTGATGCCAGTCACCACACTCGGCCTGTTCTATGTTGCGCTCTACACCCGGGTCATGCGCGCTTCAATGCTTGAAGTGTTCAACCAGGACTTCGTCACCACGGCACGTGCAAAAGGTCTGAGCGAACGGCGCATTACCTTCAGGCACGTCTTTCGCAACGCCTTGCTCCCTATGGTGACGTTGGTCGGAGTGCAGTTTGGCACCCTGCTTGGCGGCTCCGTGCTGGCTGAAACCGTTTTTTCATGGCCGGGGCTCGGGCGGCTAGCTTTTGAAGCGGTCTTTCAACGCGACATTAATTTGCTGCTGGGTATTTTGTTGCTGTGCTCTGTTCTGGTTGTGGTGTCAAACATTCTGGTTGACGTGATGTATTCACAGCTTGATCCACGCATCAGGATTCGCTAAAAAACATGAACTCATTTATTAATTTTGCTAAAAGATTTTGTCGAAATCGCTCGGCGGTCGTTGGCTTGCTGCTTTTGATTTGTGTGGCACTGATGGCAATTTCTGCACCCTTGCTGTTTCCTGAGGACCCCTGGGATATGGTGGCTGCGCCATTTTTGTGGCCCGGGCAAGATCCAAAATTTCTGTTGGGTTCCGACATCATGGGG
>JANXTM010000289.1 GCA_025352405.1 Polaromonas sp. | reverse complement strand
GCCCGCCTGACGCAGGGCCTGCGCCTGCAGCTTGAGCGCGGTCAGCGGTGAACGCAGTTCATGCGCCGCATCGGCGACAAAATTTTTCTGCGCATCAAAAGCGTTGCGAACGCGGCCAAACAGCAGGTTGAGCTCATCGACCAGTGGTCGCACCTCGTCGGGCAGGCCGGTGTCTGACAGGGGTGAAAAATCATCGGCAGCCCGGCAGGCCACATCGCGCCGAGCGCGTTCTATGGGGGCCAGCGACCGGTTGATCACCCACCACACCAGCAGCATGAGCAGGGGCGTCAGCAGCGCAAAAGGCAGCATCGCCCTGGCCGCCAGCGCCTGCGCACGGGCTGTGCGTGCACTCAGGTCTTGGGCAATCTGAACGGTTTGCAGGGGCGCCTGCAGTGAGTACACACGGTAGCGGCTGCCATTGGCCTCTACGTCTGAAAACCCTAGTACCGCACGCGGCGGCAGGGCCGAGTGGGAAGAGCGAAACAGCTGGGTGCCGTCTTTGCCCCAAATCTGCACATACAGGTCAAAGTCGGTGTCGCCTTCGCCCTCAGCCAGCAGGGAACCCAGCGGTATGCTGCTGCGCAGCGAGCGTGCCACCTGCTGCAAATGATCATCGAACATCGCGTCGGCCTGCTGCAGCGCGCTGCGGTAGGCGGTGGCTGCCTGCAAAACGGCAGCCAGCAAAATAGCCACCAGTACAAACCAGAGCAGACGCTGTCGCAGGGAATGCGTGGGGGTCGAGGTCATGCTTTAGGCACCAGGTAGCCCAGACCGCGCACGGTCTGTATGACGTCGTTGCCAAGTTTTTTGCGCACGCCGTGAATATAGACCTCTACCGCGTTGCTGCTCACGTCGTCTTTCCAGCTGAACAGTTTTTCTTCAAGCTGCGCGCGCGACAGCAGCACACCGGGTCTCGCCAGCAGCGGCTCAAGCACCGCCCACTCGCGCGCCGACAGCGAGACCGGCTGGCCATGCACGGTGGCCTCACGTGTGGCCGGGTTCAGGCTGACGCCCTTGTGCTCAAACGCGGGTTCAGCGCGCCCGGCACTGCGCCGGAGCAAGGCACGCACCCGCGCCAGCAGCTCATCGGTGTCATAGGGTTTGACAACGTAGTCATCTGCACCGGCGTCCAGCCCGGCAATGCGGTCAGCTACAGAGTCGCGGGCGGTGGCAATCAACACTGGAACCAAATTGTGCCGACTTCGCAGTGTGCGCAGCACGTCCAGGCCATCGCGTTTTGGCAGGCCCAGGTCGAGCAGCACCAGATCGTACTGGGCGCTGCGCAGCGCCTGGTCGGCCATGCCGCCATCACGCACCCAGTCAACGGCATAGTGCTGGCCACGCAGCACCTGCAACACCGCCTCGCCAATCATGGCATCGTCTTCAACCAGCAACAGGCGCATTAGTTGGGCTCCCACGGTCGCTCACTGCGTGTAGCTCCCTGGACGTGCCAACGCAAGATGCGCAGGCCCTTCGCGCTGTCCAAGCCCGCGCAGGCGGGTTTGGAGCCGCAGCGCTCAGCCCCGAGGTGGCCGCTGCGCCTGCGGCCCGGCAAAGCAGGTTCCGCGGCCCTGGCTGGCATGGAAAGGCCTCTACGGGTTGGCAGCAAGCGCATTTTTGTATCCTTGACAGTGGATCAGTCTACAAAGAACACCTTAGGCCGGGCTTAGGCCAGCCGCGCCCGATGTCGTGCAATCTGCATCCGAACCTGTGCCGGTGCGGTTCCGCCCAGAATATTCCGCGCATTCAGCGAACCGCGCAGGCTCAGGCAGTCGTACACGTCTTTTTCAATTTTTGGGTTGAAACCCTGCAGCACCTCCAGCGGGAGTTCAGACAAGTCCACGTTGTGCGCGATGGCGGCCTTGACGGCGTGGGCTACAGCCTCATGCGCATCCCGAAAAGGAAGTCCTTTTTTGACCATGTAGTCGGCCAGGTCGGTGGCGGTGGCGTAGCCGCGCAGGGCGGCTCGTTCCATGGCTTCTGGCTTGACGGTGATGCCGCCCACCATCTCGGCAAAGATGCGCAGCGTGTCTTTGAGCGTGTCTACGGTGTCAAACAGCGGTTCCTTGTCTTCCTGGTTGTCTTTGTTGTAGGCCAGGGGCTGGCCTTTCATGAGGGTGATTAGGCCCATCAGGTGGCCGACCACTCGGCCGGTTTTGCCGCGTGCCAGCTCGGGCACATCGGGGTTTTTCTTCTGCGGCATGATCGACGAGCCGGTGGTGAAGCGGTCGGCAATTTGTATAAAGCCGAAGTTCTGGCTCATCCATAAAATCAGTTCTTCGCTCATTCGGCTGATGTGCACCATGGTCAGTGATGCGGCAGCGGTAAATTCAATGGCGAAGTCGCGGTCGCTCACGGCGTCCAGGCTGTTCTGGCAGACACAGGGCTGGCCCGTGTCATCGACCATGCCCAGGGCTTTGGCGACTCGCTCGCGGTCCAGCGGGTAGCTGGTACCTGCCAGAGCGGCGGCGCCTAGAGGCAAAAAGTTGACGCGTTTGCGCACATCGCCCATACGCGCTGCGTCGCGCGTAAACATCTCGACATAGGCCAGCATGTGGTGGCCAAAGCTCACGGGCTGGGCAACTTGCAGGTGGGTGAAGCCGGGCAGAATAACCTCAACGTTTTT
>JANXTM010000301.1 GCA_025352405.1 Polaromonas sp. | reverse complement strand
ATATAGAAAGCGGCACTCTCAAGTTTGTACTTTCACCCGAACCGCCTTTTTTGCTGACTGCCATTAACACCACTTTGCAGATGGGCATGGTGACTTCAAAGGTCATGGAAGGCTTGCTTTATCTTGATAACGACTTGAAACCGCAGCCCCTACTAGCTGAAAAATGGGACATCAGCGCAGATGGTCTCACCTACACCTTCAAGCTGCGCCCTAACGTCAAATGGCATGACGGGCAACCGTTTACCTCGGCAGATGTCAGCTACACCATCCTGGAGGTGCTTAAAAAAGTACACCCTCGCGGCCGTACTGCTTTGGCAAAAATCACCAGTGTCGAAACGCCTGATCCGCTCACCGCCATCATCAAGCTCAGTAAACCAGCGCCTCCGATGCTGGCCGCACTCGCTTCCAGCTACGAATCTCCGATGATGCCGAAACATCTGTTTGCTGGGACCGACCCCGCCACCAATCCGTACGTCAGCAAACCCATTGGAACAGGCCCTTTTGTTTTTAAAGAGTGGAAAAAAGGCGATTTCATTCTTCTGGAAAAAAATCCAAACTACTGGCAAGCCGGAAAACCTGTTTTGCGACGCATCGTATTTCGGATCATCAATGATGCATCTGCGCGCGCTGCAAGTTTCGAAACTGGCGAGGCTCACATTGGCGGTCTCAGCCCAGTGCCGCTTACCGATATGCCGCGGATAGCCAAAAATCCCGCGCTAAGCGTCGAAACCCGCGGTTACGCCTACATGTCGCCCTACTTGCTGATGGAGGTAAATCTGCGCAAGCCACCCCTGAACGATGTGCGCGTGCGCCGCGCCATTGCACATGCAATTGATCGCGACCGCATGACCCAGGTTGTCTGGATGGGCTATGGCAAGCCGGCTGTCAGTCCGATCCCGTCACAGGTCACAACCTTTCATTCAACCGATGTCCCCAAGTATGAATACAGCGTTGAAAAAGCCAAGAAGCTTCTCGACGAAGCTGGGTTAAAGCCGGGCGCAAATGGTATGCGCTTCAAAATGACGCATGACCTGTTTCCTCTGGGCTCCGACTACCAGCGCACTGGTGAATTTATCAAGCAACAACTGGCCCGGGTTGGAATTGAGGTTGAGCTGCGAAGTCAGGATTTGCCCTCCTACTTGAGGCGCATATTTACAGAATACGATTTTGACAGCACCAGCGGGTATTACGGCGCGTTCGCAGACCCCACTCAAGGCGTGCAGCGACTGTTTTGGTCAAAGGCGATTCAGAAGGGCGTGGTGTTTACCAATGCCACCGATTACCGAAGCGCTGACATGGACCGAATTATCGAGGCCGCGCAAGATGAAAATGATCCCACCAAGCGCAAGGCGCTTTACCTGGACATGCAGCGTCTCGCCATGACAGACCTGCCCGTGATCCCTCTAATGGAAACACGCTTCATCACACTGGCGAGTTCAAAATTGAAAAAACACACCATTAGCGCCGATGGCGTGATTGGCGGGAACTTCGCTGACGCGTACTTTGAAAAATAAGAGCGTCTGGCCATGAACTTGCCTCAGATCCAGTCTCCGATGCTGCGCTTGGTCGGGCAGCGCCTGCTGAAGGCCATCCCGCTAATACTCGCCATTGTCATTTGCAACTTTGTGTTGCTCAAGCTGGCACCGGGCGATGCTGCCGAAGTGCTGGCAGGCGAAGCGGCGGCAGGTACGGTTGAATACCTGGCCGAACTGCGCGCACGCTTTGGGCTCGACCAGCCGGTGTATATGCAGCTGTGGCACTACATTGTCAAATTAGTCACGCTCGATCTGGGCTTTTCGTTTCGGCATAACCAAACCGTACTCTCGCTGATTCTTGACCGGCTTCCAGCTACCTTGCTTTTGATGTTCAGCGGGATGGGGCTAGCAGTGGTTATTGGGGCGACCCTCGGCGTACTGGCTTCGCAACGCGTCAATCAGTTGCGGGACAACATCATCTCGGTGTTCGCCATTCTTTCTTTTTCAGTCCCGGTGTTTTGGTTGGGGCTGATGCTGATTGTTGTGTTCTCGGTAAATCTTGGCTGGTTCCCCGCAGGCGGCATGGAAACCATGGCCAGCGGCAAGCATGGCGTGGCCCGCGCGCTGGATATCTTGCACCACATGGTAATGCCCGTCACCACGCTCGGCCTATTCTATGTCGCGCTCTACACCCGGGTTATGCGCGCTTCCATGCTGGAAGTCTTCAACCAGGACTTCGTCACAACGGCACGTGCAAAAGGACTGAGCGAACGACGCATTACGTTCAGGCACGTCTTTCGAAACGCGCTGCTTCCTATGGTGACGCTGGTCGGGGTTCAGTTTGGCACCCTGCTTGGCGGCTCCGTTCTGGCTGAAACCGTTTTTTCATGGCCAGGTCTCGGACGGCTCGCTTTTGAAGCAGTCTTTCAACGCGACATCAATTTACTGCTGGGTATTTTGTTGATGTGCTCCGTCCTGGTTGTGGTGTCAAACATTCTGGTTGACGTGATGTATTCACAACTTGATCCACGCATCAGGATTCGCTAAATCACATGAACTCCTTTATCAACTTTGCTAAAAGATTCTGCCGAAATCGCTCGGCGGTCGTTGGATTGCTGCTTTTGATTTGTGTGGCACTGATGGCAATTTCTGCACCCTTGCTGTTTCCTGAGGACCCCTGGGATATGGTGGCTGCGCCATTTTTGTGGCCCGGGCAAGATCCAAAATTTCTGTTGGGTTCCGACATCATGGGG
>JANXTM010000299.1 GCA_025352405.1 Polaromonas sp. | reverse complement strand
CCTGGCGCTGCTGCGCATGCTGGGCGCGCCACCGCGCAAGATTGCCGGGCTGCTACTGGTCGAAGCGCTGTGGCTGGCGCTACTGGCAACCGTGCTGGGCGTGCTGGCCGGGCAGGGCGTTACGGCCTTGATGGCCTGGGCGCTGCAGCTGGAGCACTCGGTGCTGATTGGCGCCTTGTCGTGGCCGATTGAATTGCTCGTGGTGCCGGTGTTGGCCTTTGGGGTGGCGCTGCTGTCAAGCGCACTGCCCGCCTGGGAAGCTTACCGCGTCAGCGTGTTTGAGCTTCTGCAATCCAGATAGCCGGTCCGCCTGGCTAAACCATTTAACGTAGTCAAACCTATTTAATGAAGCGAACCCCCATGAAAAATCATCTGTTGTCCATCAAGCTTTCATCCGTTGTTGTTGCCTGCCTGATCAGTGCCACGGTGTCCGCGGCCTTTGCGCAAACACTCGACAAAGAAACCAAAGAGGACATTGCCCGTCACCGCGCCATGGCGGCTGCCCATGAAGGGGCTGCCAAATGTCTTGAGTCCGGTAAAAAAGACGAGGTTTGCGAGAAAGAGTTGCAAGCGTCTTGTAAAGGGCTGGCGGTTGGCAAATACTGTGGCATGAAGCATGTGCATTGAGTTGAGCAAATAATTGCCCCTCAAACTGTTTTTTTCAGTTGCCAGAAAATTTTTCGGAGTATCGTATGACCACTCACTTCACCAAGCAATTTGCGAAATCAACTTTGTCGCAAACCTTGGCTTCACCTGTATCCGTTAGGGTGCCCCGTACCGGTTTAGCCTGGCTGATAGCGGGTGGTTTGGTCATGGCTTCGGCGGTGGGCGCGCAGACGCTGTCATCGCCGCTGGGTGTGTTGTCGCCACCTTCAGCTGCTGGCAGCGCCAAGGCCGGAGTTCTGGCAGCGCCAGCGCCTGCCCCCCTGATTGATTTGCCAACCGGCCAGGGGCCAGGGGTCCATGGTGCCAACAGCCCATTTCCAGCACTTGTCGCCCGGGATGACGTGCTGCCTTGGTCCGTGTTGACGTCGGTGAAAGCAAAAAAAGTCAAAACCCGCTTTTTGCCAGTATTTACCCCGGTACAACTTGCCTTGAACCAGAAAACGCAGCGCGTTCAGGGTTACATGATGCCGCTGGATCCAGGCGAAAAACAGGTGCATTTCCTGCTGTCTTCAGTACCACTGACCTGCGCTTTTTGTACACCTGGCGGGCCTGAAAGCATGGTTGAGATCAAGTCGAAAACACCCGTGAAATACAGCATGGAATCGGTGGTTGTTGAGGGCATTTTTTCGGTGCTTGAAGACGACTCCTACGGGCTGTATTACCGCATGAGCGACGCTAAAAGCGTTAAGTAAACCTGCGCTATGACCGTGCCGATGCGCATAGCTGCCCGGTTCATGGCCTGGTTTTTAACGGGGTGTCTAGCACGCGCATGGTTGCTGGCGCAAACGCTTGGATTGATGCATGGGGTGGCGCACGGTGTGCTACTTGAAGCGGGCAATGGTCGCCATGCACAGGCATTGAGTGCCAACCATGGCTATCACCATGATCTCAGTCATGACGACGGGCATGACCAGGCCGGCGGTTGATTTCAAGCACTTTTTTGTCGCACGATGGCAGTGCGGAGTGCCGTCTGTTCGATCAGGCCAGCCACGGCAGCGCGGCGGCCACGCCAGCGCTTCCAAGCCTGCCCACCTTGCCACCGACTGCGGTGATGGCCATCTTTCAGGGCGCAGAACTTGCCCGCTGGGCCGCGCTGTTTGACGCGCGTGGCCCCCCGCTGACCTACCACTGAGTCACCGCTTCTGTTGTTCTGCGCTGGTCTTTTCAGAACCAGCGCTGCGCCACGCCGTGCGCGCAACTTTCCCTGCAATGCCGCCACAGCCTGCAACCACTTTTTTATTAGTGAAATCATCATGAACCCATCTCTATTTGACGGTGCAGGGCGCAGCCGTCGCCACGCCGGACGCGCCGCCATTGGCATTTCCCGCTTTGCACACAGTGCGGAGCAGCGTGCAGTTTTCAGTCTGGGCGCCGCGACATGGCTTTCCTGCGGCGCTGTTCATGCACAGGCCACAGCGCCAGCACAGGCCACCACCCTGAAAGAAATCACCATCACTGGTAACCCGTTGGGCGCTGCGGATTTAATAGCGCCAGCCGTCAGTTTTTCAGGCGCTGCACTGTTGTTACGTTCAAAAACGACGCTGGGTGAGACGCTGGATGGCTTGCCTGGCGTGAGCCGCAGTTACTTTGGCCCCAACGCCAGCCGTCCCATTAGTCGTGGCCAGAATGGGGACCGCATCCGTATTTTAAACAACAGCGGTGCGCTGCTCGATGCATCTGGTTTGAGTTTTGACCACGCGGTGACTGTTGACCCGATCAGCATCGAACGCATTGAGGTGCTGCGTGGGCCGGGGGCGTTGCAGTATGGCGGCAGCGCGGTCGGCGGCGTGGTCAACGTGATTGACAATCGCATTCCCCGTGAGACCTTGTTTGACGCCAAAGGCGGCGTGAGTGGCAAGCTCGACCTGGGGTTGGCAACCGGCAGCCGGCAACCGCGAACGGGGTGCTGGCGCCTTGCTGGAGGGGGGTAACGACCGCTACGCTGTGCACGTGGACGTGTTTGATCGGCAGACCAGCGATGTCAATGTGACGGTCAATTTGCTGTGTAGCAAGGCTGGCGGCGCGTATAGCGCCAACCGCATTTGCAACTCTGCCAGCCAAGTCAAGGGTGGAGCCGTGGGAGGCTCTGTTTTTTTTGACCAAGGCTACCTCGGTGCTTCAATCAGTGCGTACAGCAGCAACTACGGCACTGTGGCCGAGCCTGACGTGGCCATACAGATGAAGTCCAGCCGCTTCGCACTGGAGGGCGAATACCGCTTGTCTGGCAACCTGATTCAAAGCATCAAGGGCCAGTACAGCAACACTGACTACGTGCATACAGAATTGACGGGTGCAGCCGCCGGTACCGTCTTCAAAAAAAAAGGCAGCGATGTGAGTCTGGAAGCGCACCATACCAAATTCGGCAATCTTGACGGCGTGGTCGGTTTCCAGGCTGAAAACACGCATTTTTCTGCCGATGGTGACGAAGCGTTTGCGCCTCACAGAAAAACCCGGCAAAAGGCGCTGTTTGGCTACGAAGAGTACGCTACCAGCTGGGGCAAACTCAGTTTAGGTGGGCGGCTGGAGGCTGTCAAAGTAGCGTCATTTGGCAACCCCAACCCAGCACTGGCGAAGTTTGTGCCCGGCAGCTGTGACTTCACGCCGAGCAGCTACGCGCTGGGGGCCTTGTGGAGCGTGGCGCCGCAGTGGCAGCTCACCAGCAACCTGGCCTACACCGAGCGCGCTCCCAGGGATTACGAATTGTTTGCCAATGGTCCACACCTGGCGACCAACGCTTATGAAGTGGGTGACCGCGGCCTTGAAAAAGAGCGCGGGACGCAGCTGGACATCGGTGCAGCCTGGAAGTCAGGCCCGGATACGTTGGCTGTAACCACTTATCTCAGCCAGTTCAAAAACTACATCGGTTTAAGCCAGTCGGCGGGCGTGACGCGCAACAAGGCAGACGGTGAAGTCAATCCGCAGGATGACCCGCTCAACCCCGGCTTTTCACAAACCACCGGGCAGGCGCTGGAACCGCTCAATGAATTCAGGTACCAGCAGGTACGCGCCCGCTTCACGGGGCTGGAGGCCAGCGGCAGTGTCCGCCTGGTGGACGGTGCGTCGCCGCTTGATCTGGCCTTGCGCGGCGACCTGGTCCGGGCCACCAATGTGAGCAGCGGGCAGCCTTTGCCACGTATTGCACCGGTGCGTGTCGGGGCGACCTTAAAATACGCCAGCGGACCCTTTGGCGCCAGTCTGGGTTTTGACCGTTCTGCGGCGCAAAGCCGCGTGCCGGTGGGCGATCAGGCCACGGCGGCCTATACATTGTGGAATGCTGCGGCAAGTTACCGCGTCAAAGCCGGGCCGACCAGCCTGCTGTGGTATGCCCGGCTGGACAACCTGACCAACCGGCTGGCCTACAGTGCTACGTCGGTTCTGACCACCACGGTGTTTCCGAATGCACCGCTGCCGGGGCGCAGCTTGAAGGTCGGATTGCAGGCCAGCTTTTAGACTTGCTTCTGGATATTGTCTTTGAAAGGGGCGAAAGTTCACACCATCTGTCTAATTTGTCGGCTTTGAAGGCTGTGTGTTTCACGAATTCATCAAGGTTAAACTCCCGCTGTCACAAAAAAGTCATATTTGTAACCTCGTGACAAAGGAATCGAGATGCTGTTTGCCAAATTACTGCCACGAGAAGGCAATTTTTTTGAGTTGTTTAACCAGCATGCCGACCGCATCGTGGAGGCCGCCTATGCTTTTTCAAATATGGTTGCCAACTACAGCAACCTGGAAAAACGTGAGTCGTTTAACCGTGAAGTTGACAATGCCGAGCGCGCTGCAGACCGCATCACGCAAGAGGTTAACCGGGCGCTGCACAAAACCTTCATCACGCCGATTGACCGCGAGCAAATTCATCAGCTCATCAACACCATGGACGATGTAGCCGACCTGATTCAGGACTCTGCCGAGACCATGGTGCTGTATGACGTGCGCCACATGACCGACGACATCGTGCGCCTGACCGATTTGAGCGTGAAGTGCTGCGAGCGGCTGAAAGAGGCTGTGGCGCTGATTGAAAAAGTCAGTGATGCCGCCACCGCGGAAGCCGCACTCAAAACCTGCGAAGAAATCGACAAGCTCGAATCAGACGCTGACCGCGTGATGCGCTCGGCCATGAGCCGCCTGTTCCGCGAAGAGCCAGACGTGCGCGAGATCATCAAGCTTAAAGCCGTTTACGAGTTGCTTGAAACCATCACTGACAAGTGCGAAGACGTGGCCAATCTGATCGAGGGCATCGTCCTCGAAAACTCGTAGTGGTGGGCTGGTAGTCATGCAAAGCGTACAGACCGCCCTGTGGGTTGTGGCCCTGCTGGTATTTTTGGCCATTGCCTTTGACTTCATGAACGGCTTTCATGATGCGGCCAACTCGATTGCCACCGTGGTGTCTACCGGGGTGCTCAAGCCGGGCCAGGCTGTGGTGTTTGCTGCGTTCTTTAACCTGGTGGCAATTTTTATATTTCATCTCAGCGTGGCGGCCACCGTGGGCAAGGGAATTGTGCAGCCGGGTGTGGTCGACACCCACGTTGTGTTTGGCGCGCTGATAGGGGCCATCACATGGAATCTGCTGACCTGGTATTACGGCATTCCGAGCAGTTCATCGCATGCGCTGATAGGCGGAATTGTGGGTGCTGTCATGGCCAAGTCGGGTGCGCATTCGCTCATATCTGGCGGTATTTTCAAGACGGTGGCGTTTATTTTTGTGTCACCGTTGCTGGGCTTTTTGCTGGGCTCGATGATGATGGTTTTGGTCGCCTGGGTGTGCAGGCGGGCTACGCCGTCAAAGGTTGACCGCTGGTTTCGCCGCCTCCAGCTGGTGTCTGCCGGGGCCTACAGTCTGGGGCACGGCGGCAATGATGCCCAAAAAACCATTGGCATCATCTGGATGCTGTTGATTGCAACCGGTTATGCCTCTGCCAGCGACGCTTTGCCGCCGACATGGACAATTGTGAGCTGCTACGTTGCCATCGCGGCGGGCACCATGTTTGGAGGCTGGCGCATTGTCAAAACCATGGGTCAAAAAATTACCAAGCTCAAGCCTGTGGGCGGTTTTTGTGCAGAAACTGGCGGGGCGTTGACGTTGTTTCTGGCTACCGGGTTGGGAATTCCGGTGTCGACCACCCACACCATCACCGGTGCCATCGTCGGGGTGGGGTCGACCCAGCGCGCGTCAGCGGTGCGCTGGGGTGTGGCGGGCACGATTGTGTGGGCATGGATATTCACGATCCCCGCCTCGGCCTTTGTGGCCGCGATTGCGTATTGGTTCAGCCTGCAGATTTTTTAATGGTTCGGCTGCGTCGCAGGCATGCCTTTGCAAGCAGGGGCCGCGGGACTGGCTTTGCCAGACCGCAGGCGCAGCGGCCCCCTCGGGGGGCAGAGAGTTACACGCAGTGAACGAACGTGGGGGCTCGTCCTATTGGCTGATCTTGCGCGCCTCTTCGACTTGGTATTCAAAGTAACGCTGAAAGCTGAAAGCGATGCTGGACATCAATGTGATCGCGCCAAACAACAACGAAAACACGACTACCCCTATGGTGAGCCAGTTGGTGTTGCCAGCCGTTGCCTCCGGAGTTAATGGATTATGTTGAGCATTCCACTTTTCTGGCGAGCTCAAGCCGTAATAAATCGCCGTCAATGACGTCGCTGCCAGAGTAAAACCCAGCAGTGGCACCAGCAGCCATGCGAGGTGGTCGTCCTGACCATATTGCCGTACTCGCTCGATTCCCCACCAGCCTAACGCTGCCACCATGGGGTGCACCCAGGCCCAGACGTCCTTCATGCCAAACAAGTAGAGGCGGTGCAAGCCAAGTTGACCTCCTATGAAGGCAAGGCCAGCGGCGGTTGTTTTGTTTTTTCTCAGCGAAGATTGCATATTGCGATTATGCGACGGGCATGTCAGGCGTTAAGGGCGTGGGTGGCTGTGTGTCACACAGACCGAGGGTTTTTTGCATGATGACGATATCGCGCCAAGCACCGAATTTCCAGCCGCAGGCCTCGATTTTTCCGACCTGCTCAAATCCCAATGCCAAATGCACGCCAACCAACCCGGCGTTGGCAGAGTCGCCAATCACCGCCATCATTTTCCGGATACCCACGGCCTCACAACGCGCCAGTAACTCGGCCAGAAATGCACGCCCGAGCCCCATGCGGTGCAGGTTGGGGGCCAGATAAATCGAGTCTTCTACCGAATACCGGTAGGCGAGACGGGGTTTGAACCAGTTGCCGTAAGCGAAACCAGCGATGGCCCCGTCATGCTCGGCAACCAGGTAGGGCAGGCCTCTGGAGAGCACGTCAGCCCGGCGACTGGTCTTGTCGGCCACGCTGGGCACTTCGGTCTCAAAAGTACCTGTGCTCTGCAACACATGGTGCGCGTAAATGGAGGTGATGGCGGGAAGGTCTTGGTCGCGGCGGGATCGTATCAGGGGCATGGGCGTCAATAATTGAAGTTGGATTTGCGGGATTCCAGGAACTGCTCACATCACGGGCTATAATCGCAGGCTTTGCAGGATTTCGCTGACCGGGTGGTCATGTCGTGTGTTTCAATTCCTGCAGGAACTTTTGGGGTGTGCAAACGGTATTCGCTTCGAATTTACGTTGTTTCACACTCCACCACCCTAGGATAAATCATGGTCGTCATCCGACTTGCACGCGGCGGTTCCAAGCATCGCCCTTTTTTCAACATCGTTGTGGCTGACAAACGCGTTCGCCGCGATGGTCGTTTCATCGAGCGCATCGGGTTTTACAACCCGATTGCCAAAGGTGGCGAAGAAGGTCTGCGCATCATGCAGGACCGTTTGACCCACTGGGTTGGGGTTGGTGCCCAGGCTTCCCCTACCGTCGAGCGCCTGATCAAGCAAGGCGCTGCTGCTGCTGCCAAAGC
>JANXTM010000239.1 GCA_025352405.1 Polaromonas sp. | reverse complement strand
GTTGTGCCGAAAAATGGAACGCGGTGCGCCTGTAAGCGTTTCAACCCGCTCCATTTGTTGATTACCTTCACAAACATGCCAGATTTTTGCGCTCGACATAACACCACCGGACGACACTACATAAGTGCCAATGTAAGTGCGGTTTTTGGATGACTCGTGCATGCGCATCAACCAGTCATTGATGCCTCTGGACTCCGCTGCGGATGAAGCAGATGCAGCGGTGGCGGGGGAAGGAACCTGAGCTGCTACATAATTCATAGCTAGAAGCGCAGGAATTGCCAGCACAAAAAGGCTGAAGGGCTTGAAATTCATGGTTTGATGAAGCTGATCTCTGCTCGGTACGACTCAGCGCCCGAAGCTCTGCTGCGCCTCAAAAGTTGCGTTTCGCAAAAAACCCGACGGCACAGGCAATGCTGGCGTTGCGCCCAGCTGTTTGTGCGCAGCCAACAGCTCCTCCAGCCGTGAATCGCGCACCATGAGCCCTTGCGGTGAAACAACAACCACCTTCGGTGGCATAGCACCATCTACCAATTGCCCCAATTGGGCCAGGCGCGGGCCAGCCATGGGTGCCGTCAAGACGTTTACATTCCATGCGATGGCGGAAACAGCTGCAGCGCAAGCAAAACCTGCCACCACCTTCCAGCGAAAATTACCATCATTTAAAGCGGGACCGCGCCGCTCGCCAACAGCCATGGGCGGTGTAAAAACGGATTTAGCGCCAGAATGAGAAGCCGGCACGTGGGAGTCCATCCCAAATGAAGGCTCTTTTGCAAGCTCTTGATTCAAACGAGCCAAAAATGCGAAATCAGTCAACTGGACAGTATTGCCCGGAGAGCGCAACAGCTCACCAATCACGTGGTAGGTACTCCAACTGCTAGATGCCGCGGGGTCCCGCCCAAACGCCTGCGATAGTGCAGAAAACTCCTCCTGCGCTAACTCGCCGTCAGCCAAAGCGGACAGGCATTCGTAGTTTTGGGATGACACTTCAATGGAATTCATGTGGTGGACCTGCGGGTTTTCCGTTGGGCAGCGAAATTGGGAATCGGCATCACGCATTGAGTTGTGAATCACTTATATCCATTTGGTTCTGCTGCAGGACGGGCGTTTCACCAGCGTTTTCCAGACTGGTTTTCCAACATCGGCTTGATCTTTTCCGAAATAGCTTCACGCGCCCTGAAGATGCGGGACCGTACCGTTCCTATCGGGCAGTTCATGGCTTCCGATATTTCTTCGTAGCTTAGTCCTTCAATTTCGCGCAATGTAATCGCTTGGCGAAGCTCTTCCGGCAAAGCTTCCATAACCGCATTCACCATTTCCGCGATTTCTTTGCTAGCCAGGACGGCATCAGGCGTTTCCGAACTGGTTAGTTCGTTTTCAAGGGGGGAAGTTTCATCGTCGTCGCCGGATTTGAAAAAATTTTCCGACACAGTAGGATTTCGTTTGAGGTCCATCAAGGCTTTTTTTGCCGTGTTGACGGCAATCCGGTACAGCCATGTATAGAACTGGGCCTCTCCCCGGAACTGCGCCAAGGCCCGATAGGCACGAATAAACGTTTCTTGCGCAATGTCTTCCACCAAATCAACATCACGCACCATGCGGCCGATCAGGCGCTGAATGCGTCGCTGGTATTTAATCACCAGCAGCTCAAACGCCTTTTGATCTCCAGCCACGGCGCGCTCGACCAGCATGGCGTCACCGTCAACAGGTTTTTCACTCGGCAATGGCGTCACATTAGCAGTCATGGCTTTGGCAAACTGTCAGTTGGTAACGCATCGCCCGATACTGCCACAGCGTGCACCGGCTCTAGCGCTTGCAGGTCATCTTGCCGAGCTTGTCTGACAGCTTTGTGTGGTGAATAAACAGCACGACGCAAATCGAGCCACCGCTCGGGCAAAACTTTACGCTGTGCCCAAAGCCATAGATGTACATGTGCTGGATTTTCCAGTCGCAGCAGCAAAAGATTCTGTAGATCGACAACCACCGACAGTTTTTGTTCGGCAGTACCCGCTTGATAACCTGGGCCTTCCCAGCGCCAAAATTGCCCATCCCATGCCAACTGGCCAACGGGCGAGTTTTTCCACCCGATATATGCTGCCAGGCCAGCCAAAGCCACCGCAGTTGCGGCCAAATACAGGCGCCAATCCATCGTGCGGCTAAACCAGAGCCACAGCATGGTCGATAACAAACCTGCCAACCACAAACCCGACAAAAGGTAAGCGTTGAAACGCGAATGCGCCACCGGATAGACAACCGACGGAGCATGGTGTGTGACCAAAACAGGGACTACCTTAAAGGGTTCGGACGAAACGTGAGACAGACCAATCCAGGCGGGTCAGACGCGTTTAAACACCAGCGTACCGTTGGTGCCACCGAATCCAAAATTGTTTTTAACAGCAATTTCAATATTGGCATCACGTGCGGTGTTGGCGCAGAAGTCCAGATCGCAAGCGGGATCCTGGTTGAAAATATTGATAGTGGGCGGGATCTTCTGGTGATGCAGGGCAAGCACGGTGAAGACCGACTCAATACCACCCGCACCACCGAGCAAGTGGCCCGTCATGGACTTGGTTGAACTGACGACCATGCTTTTTGCGTGGCTGCCAAACGCCGCCTTGACCGCATTGGTTTCATTCAAATCCCCCAACGGCGTGGACGTGCCGTGGGCGTTGAGGTATTGAACCTGATCAACATTGACGCCGGCATTTTTCAACGCCATGGTCATGGAACGGCGTGGACCGTCAATGTCTGGTGCGGTCATGTGATAAGCATCAGCACTCATGCCAAAGCCGATGACTTCAGCGTAAATCTTTGCACCGCGCGCCTTGGCGTGTTCGTATTCTTCAAGCACGACAACACCGCCGCCTTCGCCCAAAACAAAGCCGTCACGGTCTTTATCCCAGGGGCGAGACGCTGTTTTGGGGTCTTCATTACGGGTGGACAGGGCGCGCGCCGCTGCAAAACCACCGACCCCCAGCGGTGACACGCAGGACTCCGCGCCACCTGCAACCATCACATCGCAATCACCGTACTCGATCATGCGTGCCGACAGACCGATGGCATGCAAACCAGTAGTACAGGCCGTCACAACAGCCAGATTGGGACCTTTAAAGCCGAACTTGATGGATACATGTCCGGAAATCATGTTGATGATGGACGCAGGCACAAAAAACGGCGAGATCCGGCGCGGACCGCGATTGACCAGCTCGGAGTGCGTCTGCTCGATCATGGGCAAACCGCCGATTCCTGAACCGATATTGCACCCAATTCGTGTCGCCATCTCGTCACCCAGCGCATCGCCCGTCGGCAACCCACTGTCGGCTACCGCCTGAAAAGCGGCAGCCAGCCCCAAATGGATGAAGCGGTCCATGTGCCGGGCTTCTTTTTCGGGGATGTAATCCTCGATGTTAAAACCCTTGACCTCACCCGCAAACTTGCAGGCAAAGCTGCTTGCATCAAATTGCGTGATGAGGTCAATGCCGGGTTTTCCCGCAAGCAGGTTTTCCCACGATTGCGCAACAGTGTTGCCCACGGGGCTGACACAACCCAAACCTGTCACGACGACACGACGACGACTCATTCATTGATCCTGAAAAAAACCTGAAAAGACACTACCCAGGAGGAGGAGTCACTTTTCAGGTTTGATAACGGTAAAGCCGACAGCAAAAGCCACCAGCCTCAATTGTGGCCTCAGGCCTTTTGATGGGTGTTGGCGTAGTCGATCGCATTTTGGACAGTAGTGATTTTCTCGGCATCTTCATCCGGAATCTCAATGCCAAACTCGTCTTCGAGCGCCATAACCAGTTCTACGGTGTCAAGGGAGTCTGCACCCAAATCGGCCACAAAGGCTTTTTCACTGGTGACTTGACCTTCTTCCACGCCGAGTTGCTCGGCAATGATTTTCTTAACACGTGCTTCGATATCGCTCATAGTTCCCTCTGAGGGTTGTAAATTAATCCGTGATTTTACCGCGTTAGAGTCGTTGCCCTAAGCACCGGGCCGGACGGATAAAAACCGGCGTCGATTTGCTATGTTTTA
>JANXTM010000135.1 GCA_025352405.1 Polaromonas sp. | reverse complement strand
CATGGTGGCCGCCATGCCCACACCGATACGCGCCTCGTTCATCATATGAAACATGCAGCGCAAGCCCTCATGTGGCTTGCCAACCAGGTAGCCCACGGCGCCATCTGCCGACTGTCCTGAGCTTGTCGAAGGGACCGGGTATTTGCCTTCACCAAAGTTCAATAATGTGTTGGTGGTACCGCGCCAACCAAGCTTGTGGTTTAGCCCGGCCAGGGCGACATCGTTGCGCACGCCTGTCAATTCACCCTTTGCATTCACCAGCTTCTTGGGAACAATGAAAAGCGAAATGCCGCGTGTTCCCGCAATCAATTTGCCATCGGGACCGGGGATTTTGGCCAGTACCAAATGAATGATGTTTTCTGTCAGCTCATGCTCGCCAGATGAAATCCACATCTTGTTGCCCTTGAGGCGGTAGCGCGCACCCAGCGGTTCGGCTTCAAAATCATCACCGTCGGGCACCGCCCGAGTGGTCACGTCACTGAGCGACGAACCCGCTTGTGGTTCGCTCAGACACATCGTGCCCGAGAAGCGGCCTGAAAATTCGTTTTTAGCGAACACCTCTTTTTGTAGCGCGTTGCCATGCACCATGAGCAAATTGGCGTTACCTGTAGTGAGCATGCCAGAGCCAATGCTGACCGACGCCATCGCAAAAAAAGCGTTTGCCGCAGCCTCAACCGTGTAGGGCAGCTGCATGCCGCCCAGGTCGTAGTCTTGCGCAGCGCTCAACATGCCTGATTCGGCGTACGCGCGGCAGGCATCATGCGTGGCCTGCGGCAAGATGACTTTTTCGCCATCAAAATGTGGCTCTTGCGTGTCTACCAAACGATTGAACGGCGCATATCTTTCACGTGCAATGCGCTCGCAGGTGTCGAGCACTGCATCAAAGGTTTCGCGTGAATGGTCGGCAAAACGGGGACGCTGGTTCAACGATTCGGCGCACAGCCACTGGTAAAGCAGAAAGTCTATCGTAGGGCGCAAGTTCATGGTCGGTTGCTGTAAAACTGAAAATGGAAAAGGCCAGACTGCTCGTTGTTTGCAGGCTTGGCCTTTTGGTTTAAACAAAAGAAACCAGTGTCAGTTATAGCACCTCGAAAATCCCCGCAGCACCCATACCGCCTCCAATGCACATCGTCACGCACACGCGCTTGGCACGGCGGCGTTTGCCTTCAATCAGGGCGTGACCCGTCAGGCGCTGCCCAGTGACGCCGTAAGGGTGGCCCACAGCAATAGCGCCGCCGTTGACGTTGAGTTTGTCCATCGGGATACCGAGTTTATCGGCGCAGTACAGCACCTGCACGGCAAACGCTTCATTCAGCTCCCACAAATCAATGTCGCTGATCTGCAGGCCCAGCTTGGCCAGTACTTTGGGAATGGCAAACACCGGGCCAATGCCCATTTCATCTGGCTCGCAACCAGCCACGGCAAAACCCAGGAAGCGACCAAGTGGCTTCAGGCCTTTGCGCTCGGCAACTGTCTCGTCCATGACCACCACGGCACCGCCGCCATCTGAAAACTGGCTGGCATTGCCGGCTGCAATCACGCCGCCAGGAATGGCGGGCTTGATGCCGCTGATACCTTCTTTGGTGGTACCTGCACGAATGCCTTCGTCATTGCTGACGGTGACCTGTTTTGTGCTCAGGCCCATCACCGGGTCGGCAATGCCCATCGTCACGGTAATCGGGGCGATTTCAGCCTCATACAGGCCAGCGGCCAATGCGGCGGTGGCCTTTTGCTGGCTCATGGCACCGTACTCGTCCATGCGCTCGCGTGCAATGCTGTAGCGCTTGGCCACCTGCTCGGCGGTTTGCAGCATGTTCCAGTAAATCTCGGGCTTGTTTTTGGCGAGCCAGTCTTCGCGCAGCATGTGGGTATTCATTTCTTGCTGCACGCATGAAATACTTTCAACCCCGCCAGCGACATAAATGTCTGCTTCCCCGGCAACCACACGTTGCGCAGCCGTGGCGATGGCCTGCAAGCCGGATGAGCAAAAACGGTTGAGCGTGTAACCCGAAACCGTGACTGGGCAACCAGCGCGCAGAGCAATCTGGCGCGCAATGTTGGCACCCGTGGCGCCCTCGGGGGTGGCGCAGCCAATGATCACGTCATCAACCTCGGCGGCATCAATGCCAGCGCGCTGGATAGCGTGCTGCACGGCATGGCCACCGAGGGTGGCGCCGTGCGTCATGTTGAAAGAGCCCTTCCAGCTTTTGGCCAGGGGGGTACGTGCGGTAGAAACGATTACAGCTGAAGTCATGAGGGTTCTCCGGAATTAATTAAAGGTCTTGCCTTCGGCGGCCAAGCGGGCAAGCAGTGGCGCAGGCTTCCAGAAACTGGCGTCGTCCAGCGGGTTCTGTGCGAAACGGTTCATGGCCTGCACCACGTTAAACAAGCCCACCTCATCGGCATAGTTCATGGGACCACCCCGGTAGATCGGGAAGCCGTATCCCATCAGGTAGACCATGTCGATGTCACTTGCTTTGGAGGCAATACCTTCTTCAAGGATGTGCGCAGCCTCGTTGACCAGCGAATACACCAGGCGTTGAACGATTTCTTCGTCAGAAATTTTGCGCGGGGTGATGCCGAGCGACGCGCGGTGCGCCTCCACCATCTGCACCACTTCCGCGTTCGGAATGGCGTCACGTTTGCCAGCAACATAGTCATACCAGCCGGCGCCGGTTTTTTGACCAAAACGACCTTTTTCGCAGAGCAAATCAGCCGTTTTGCTGTACTTCATGTCTGGTTTTTCAAGGTACCGGCGCTTACGAATGGCAAAACCAATGTCGTTGCCCGCCAGATCACCCATGCGAAACGGGCCCATGGCAAAACCAAACTTCTCGATGGCCTTGTCGACCTGGGCCGGTGTGCAGCCTTCATCTAGCAAAAAGCCGCCCTGACGGCCGTACTGCTCAATCATGCGGTTGCCGATAAAGCCGTCACAGACACCTGACACAACAGAAGTTTTGCGGATTTTTTTGCCCAAAGCCATCACGGTGGCCAACACGTCTTTGCCAGTTTTTTCGCCGCGCACCACTTCGAGCAGCTTCATGATGTTGGCTGGACTGAAAAAGTGCGTGCCGATTACGTCTTGCGGGCGCTTGGTGAATGCAGCGATCTGGTTCATGTCCAGCGTCGACGTGTTGGACGCCAAAATAGCGCCTGGCTTCATCACGCGGTCAAGCTCGGTAAAAACTTTTTCTTTCACGCCCATCTCTTCAAACACGGCCTCGATCACCATGTCGGCATCTTTCAGGTCGTCATAGCTCAGCGTGGTGGTGAGCATGGCCATACGTTCTTCGTACTTGGCCTGTTTGAGCTTGCCTTTTTTGACCTGCGCTTCGTAGTTTTTGCGAATTGTGGCCAAGCCGCGGTCAAGCGCTTCTTGCTTCATTTCAAGCATCTTGACGGGAATACCGGCGTTCAAAAAGTTCATTGAGATTCCGCCGCCCATGGTGCCCGCACCAATCACGGCGATGGATTTGATCTCGCGTTTTGGCGTGTCGGCCGGTACATCCGGAATTTTGGCTGCCGCGCGATTAGCCATGAAAATATGGCGCAACGCGCGGCTTTCCGGCGTCCACATGAGGTTGACAAACAATTCGCGCTCAAACGCCAGGCCATCGTCAAATTTGCGCTTGGTAGCCGCCTCAACCGCATCAACACATTTCAGCGGAGCCGGGAAGTTTTTGGACATTCCCTTGACCATATTCCGCGCAAACTGGAAGTAAGCGTCGCTATTGCGGTGCTTACACGGCAGAGTGCGTACCAGCGGCAGCGGGCGTGTGTCAGCAATGGCTTGGGCAAACGCCAGCGCCTCCTGCGCCAGTGATTCAGGTGACGACGCCATTTTGTCAAACAGTTTTTGGCCTGGAATCTGGGCCAGCAACTCGCTTTTCACCGGCTCGCCACTCACAATTATGTTCAGCGCAGGCTCGACGCCCAAAGCGCGCGGCAGGCGCTGCGTACCACCAGCACCGGGCAACAGGCCAAGCTTGACTTCAGGCAAGGCCACGCTGCAACCGGGCGCCGCAATGCGGTAATGGCAACCAAGCGCCAGCTCCAGACCACCGCCCATGCACACTGAATGAATAGCCGCAACCACGGGCTTGGGAGAATTTTCGACTGCGAGAATCACGCTCAGCAAATTGGGCTCAGCCAGGGCCTTTGGGCTGCCAAATTCCTTGATGTCTGCGCCGCCTGAAAAAGCTTTGCCCGCGCCGGTGATCACAATTGATTTGATGGCCGGATCTAAATTGGCTTTCTGCAAATTGTCAGTGATACTGAGACGGGTGGCGTGTCCAAGACCGTTGACGGGTGGATTGCTCAGGGCGATCACAGCCACGCTGCCGTGTACTTCATAAAGAGTTGTCATGGGAACTGGTTTCCTTGATGGGGTTGGATTGCCTCGGCTTTTGCGATGTTGAAATCACTTGAACCGCTCGGATGGTTGGAAATAGTACGATCGTTCTTTTTTATTGTAGAAGAGCTTCAAGACTGCATCAGTACAAGCTTGGTCTGGTTTGTCCCTGTCGCGACAAAGCATTGGTGTAGCGCGTGCATGAAGTCTAGACCTCAAGCCACTCTTTTCGGGTGTACGCGTCTGCACGCAAGCTGTCCGGCGTACCCTGGAACACGATGCTGCCATGGCCCATGACCAGGGCACGATCAGAGATCGCCATGGCGATAGTCAGTTTTTGCTCTATCAATAAAACCGAAATACCTTTGGCTTTGAGCGTTTGCAGATACTGGCCCACCAGTTCCACAATTTTTGGGGCAAGACCCTCGGTAGGCTCGTCAATGATTATCAGGTCCGGATCGCCCATAAGGGTACGGCACAGGGTCAGCATCTGCTGCTCGCCGCCTGACAAAACGCCAGCTTCTGTGTGTTGGCGCTCCAGCAAGCGCGGGAACATGGTGTACATGTCGTTGAAAGACCAGCGTGAAGCCTTGCCAGAGCCCTTTTGACCCAGCAACAGGTTTTGATGCACTGTCAGTTTAGGAAAAATTTCGCGATTTTCAGGCACATAGCCGATGCCGAGGTGGGCAATCTGATAGGCCTCTTTGCCGACAATTTCACCGCCTTTCCATGTGACGGCGCCTTGGCAATCCACCAGACCCATGATGGCTTTGGCAGTGGTGGAGCGGCCCGATCCGTTACGGCCCAGCAGCGCAACGATCTCACCGGGCTGCACGTCGAACGAGACACCGTGCAGTACGTGGCTCTTGCCATAGAAGGCATGTAGGTTTTTAACAGTCAACACGGTCAATGGCCTCCTGCCTGTTGGTCGGCCACAGACGACCCCAAATAGGCTTCCTGCACCCGTTGATCTGCACGCACGGCTTCTGGTTTGTCGTAAGCAATGACCTCGCCGTAAACCACCACGGCAATCTTGTCCGCAAGGCCGAACACTACGCCCATGTCATGCTCCACCGTCAACAGGGTTTTACCGATGGTGACCTCTTTTATCAGGCTGATAAAACGGCTGGTCTCCGAGCGGCTCATTCCAGCCGTGGGTTCGTCCAGCAAGATGACATTGGCACCGCCCGCAATGGTGATGCCGATTTCAAGCGCGCGTTGTTCAGCATAAGTCAGGTTTATGGCTAGTATGTCGCGCTTTTTATCTAGCTTGATCATGCGCATAAGTTCTTCAGCCCGCTCGTTGGCATCGTCCAGATCGGCCAGAAACTTCAAAAAAGTGTACTTGTAACCCAGACTCCACAGCACGCCGCAGCGCAGGTTTTCAAACACGCTGAGTTTGGGGAAGATGTTGGTGATCTGAAAACTGCGGCTCAAACCCATGCGGTTGATTTCAAACGGTTTTTTTCCATCAATGCGCTGCCCGTTGAGCAAAACCTGCCCGCTGGTAGGTTCAAACCTGCCACTGATGAGGTTGAACAATGTGGACTTGCCAGCACCGTTGGGACCAATAATTCCAACCCGCTCCCCGCTGGGAATAGCCATATTAATGCCGCGAATAATTTCAGATTTTCCAAAACTCTTGCGTAAGTCTTTGAGCTCAAGAGCGTAACCCCCAGCTGAATGGGGAACAACAGTCACAGCGCTTCCCTTCGTTTGATTTCTTTTTCAATATCTTCCTGAATCTGGCCCCATTCGCGCAGGTATTGCCGCCGGCAGACCTCAAACAGGCCCAGCCCGGTGAGCATGACAAAGGCGGAGCCAAACCAGCTGTTCAAGCCCTTTGAATCGAGTTTGGCACCCATGAAGGTCAGCTCCGAACCCAGTGCAGAATTCAGTTGCAGGTGGTAGACCATCTCGATCATCGCCGCAGCACCGAACAGCACGACCAGCGCCGTGAGTGCAAGGGCAAGGTAGCCAACCCAAAGCTTTCGCAAGTGACCGTACATGGCCACGCGCAGGTTCATCATGATCAGACTGGCCACGCCCCCAGGTGCGTACATCACCATGAATAAAAATATTAGGCCAAGGTACAACAACCAGGCTTTGGTGAATTCGCTGAGCAGAACAAAAGCCAGCACCATCAGGATGGCCCCCAAAATGGGTCCAAAAAAGAAGGTTGCGCCGCCCAGAAAGGTAAACAGCAGGTAGGCCCCGGAGCGATAACCACTGACCACCTCAGAGGTCACGATTTCAAAATTTAGCGCGGCCAGACCACCCGAAATACCTGCAAAAAACGCAGCCACGATAAATGAAAAATAGCGTACTTTTTGCGTGTCGTAGCCGACAAACTCCACCCGCTCGGGGTTGTCCCGCACGGCGTTGAGCATGCGTCCCAGCGGCGTGCGCGTGAAGGCGAACATCAGCGCCGTGCAGACCAGTGTGTAGATTGCAATCAGGTAGTAAAGCTGGATTTGGGGGCCGTAGGTGATGCCCCACAGCTTGGAGCCAGTGACGCGGTTGCCCGAAACTCCACCTTCGCCGCCAAAAAATTCCGGGAACATCAGCGACATGGCCCAGATGAGTTCGCCCACACCCAATGTGATCATTGCAAAGGTGGTGCCTGATTTTTTGGTAGTGACCCAACCCATCACAACAGCCACCAGCATGCTTGCAACACCTCCGACGATGGGAATCAGGCTGACAGGGATGGCCAGCGTCCCCTTGCTGGCAAGGTTCAGCGTGTGTATCGCCAAAAAAGAGCCCATACCGGAATACACCGCATGACCGAAGCTGAGCATGCCGCCCTGCCCCAGCAAAATGTTGTAGCTGAGGCAAACAATAATCGCGATACCCATTTGGCTGAGGATGGTGTGACTCAGGCTGGTGGTAAATATCAAAGGTGCTATGGCAAGCACCAGTGCAAACGCAGACCACACCAAAAAACGCCCAATATTCAGCGGCTTGAATTGATAAAACTGTTTCGTCATGAATCAACCCTCACGCGTGCCAAGCAAGCCTTTAGGCCGGAATATCAGCATCAGCACTAAAAACAGGTAGGGAAGAATAGGTGCAACCTGGCTGATCTTGAGCTTGAGTACCGCATAGCCAAAAGTCTCAGGCGTTACCAGCATACCCAGCATCCTGACGCCCGACATGAGCGAGCCGTCCATGGCCACGGCAAAAGTCTGCAGAATGCCAATCAACAATGACGCCAAAAACGCGCCGGCCAGCGAGCCCATGCCGCCCACCACGACGACTACAAAAATGACCGATCCGACTGTAGCTGCCATGCCGGGTTCGGTTACAAAGGCGTTGCCGCCAATCACGCCCGCCAGACCCGCCAGCGCCGCACCACCGCCGAACACTAGCATGAACACCCGCGGCACGTTGTGCCCCAGCGACTGCGCCATCTCAGGGTGTGTGAGCGCAGCCTGAATCACCAGCCCAATACGGGTCCGCGTGAGCAGCAGCCAAACCGCAATCAACATCAGCACGGCCACCAGCATCATGAAACCGCGGTACAGCGGAAACTGCGTGCCAAACAGCGTGAACAACGGCCCATCAAGCGCTGCAGGGACTCGGTAGTCGACCGAACTGCGGCCCCAGACCAATTGCACCAGCTCCAGCAGGATGTAGCTCAGGCCGAAGGTAATCAACAGCTCGGGCACATGCCCGAACTGGTGTACCCGGCGCAGGCAATAGCGCTCAAATCCGGCCCCCAGCAAGCCCACCAACAAGGGCGCAAACAGCAAAGCCCACCAAAAACCAACCAGCGCAGTCACGCTGTAGGCAACGTATGCACCCAACATATAAAAGCTGGCATGCGCAAAATTGAGCACGCCCATCATGCTGAAAATCAGCGTCAGGCCGGAGCTGAGCATGAACAGCAGCAAGCCGTAGCTCATGCCGTTGAGCAGCGAGATCGTGAAGAACTCGATGAATCCGGGGCTTAAACCTAAAGATGTCAAAAAATCAAGCATGTGTCACTGCAAAAGGGAACGGGCAAAAAGAGACGCCAGCGTGGCCTTGGAGTCACCTGGCGTCCGGGGTCAAAGCGCTTTCGGATCGGGCGCTCTTTAAGTCGGTGCCTTCATCTGGCAACTGGTCGGCGTGCTGGCGACATAAGCCTCGATGTATTTGACAGGTGCAAAGGTATAGCCAGTTTTTTCAACGCTGTACGGGTTCTTTTTATCGACCTTTTGCCACTTAGAGATGTAAAGCCCCTGCTGCATCTGGTTGTCCGATTTACGCATCTCGGAATCGCCGTTAAAACCCTTGAAGCGCATGCCATTCATGGCAGCAGCGACCTTGACGGAGTCCGTGGACTTGGCCTTGGCCATGGCGTCGGCCATGAGCACCAGACCGTTGTAGATGGAGAAGGTGTAAAAGTCGTCGCCGAACTTCTTCTGAAAGTCGTTGGCCAACTGCCCCATGACGCCGGTGTAGTTGGAATGCGCGTATGAAATTTGATAAACCTCACCTTCACCGCCAGATGCCAGCACGGTCGGTGTGCCCGAGACAGCCGCGTAGTAGGTGTACAGCGGCAGCTTGAGACCGGCGTCATTGAGTGCCTTGACAAACAGGGTCAAATCGGCACCCCAGTTACCGGTGACGATGGTGTCGGCACCAGACTGCTTGATTTTGGCGACATATGGTGCAAAGTCTTTGACCTGACCGAGCGGCACCAGATCATCGCCAACAATTGACGCGTCCGGGCGCTTGCGAGCCATGCCGTCCTTGAAGTACTTGGCGACTTGCTGGCCATGCGAATAGTTCTGGTTCAGTAGGTAGACTTTTTTAACCTTGGGCTGGTCTTTCATGAAGCTGGTCAAGGCTTCCATTTTTTGGGATGTGTCTGCGTCAAGGCGGAAATGCCAGTAATTGCATTTCTCGTTGGTCAGCGCCGGATCAACAGCGGCATAGTTCAGGTAAACCACTTCCTTGCCGGGGTTGCGTTCATTGTGCTTTGCAACGGCGTCGCTCAAAGCCAATGCAGCGCCAGATCCGTTGCCCTGAGCGATGTAGCGAAAGCCCTGATCAACCGCCGCTTTGAAGGTGTTGAGCGCTTCCTGCGGCGAGCCTTTGCTGTCCATGCCGACGATTTCAAATTTCACACCTGCCGGGTTTTTGGCACCGTTCATGCTCTCGGCCACGAACTGCCAGCTTTTAAGTTGGTTCTGTCCAACATTGCCGAACGGGCCGGACAGCCCTTCGATCATGGCAATTTTGACGGTCTCACCTTTTTGAGCCCACACTGCACCGGAACAAGCCAGCGCGACACCCAATGCAACAAACCTGACAGCGTATTTCATAAAACAAACTCCGTGTTTAATTCACCAACTTCGCAGCGTACAAGTATTTGAGCTACAACACGCTAGGGAATGCCCTCAGCCCCCCCGCCAACGTATCACCCAAGTGACAGCGCTTCATCCTATGCCCCACCTCGGCAGCATGCCGCCGGCACCTTAGGTACCCGGCAACTTGTAATCCTTGAGGATTTCGCGCAGCCGGGTTTTGAGCATCTTGCCGGTGGCACCCAACGGTATGGCGTCGACAAACACCACGTCATCGGGGATTTGCCACTTGGCCGTCTTGCCTTCAAAAAACGCGATGAGCGCCTCGCGCGAGACGTCCATGCCAGGCTTTTTAACCACCGCAATGATGGGCCGCTCGTCCCATTTAGGGTGCAGCACGCCGATGCAGGCCGCCATGGCCACGGCCGGGTGCGCGACAGCAATGTTTTCGATGTCAATCGAGCTGATCCATTCCCCGCCCGACTTGATGACGTCCTTGCTGCGGTCAGTGATTTGCAGGTAGCCATCAGCGTCAATCGTGCCGACGTCACCGGTCGGGAACCAGCCGTCGACCAACGGGTCACCGCCTTCGCCTTTAAAATACGCGCGCACAATCCACGGGCCCTTGACGTACAGGTCGCCATAGGTTTTGCCGTCCCAAGGCAATTCCTTGCCAGCTTCATCCACGATTTTCATGTCGACGCCGTAAATGGCCCGCCCCTGTTTGAGGCGAATCTTCATTTTTTCGTCGTCGGGCAATGCGTCGTGCTTGTTTTTAAGCGTGCACAGCGTGCCCAGCGGGCTCATTTCGGTCATGCCCCAGGCGTGCAGCACCTCGACGCCGTAGTCGTCGTTGAATGCCTTGATCATGGCGGGCGGGCAAGCCGAGCCGCCAATCACAGTGCGCTTGAGGGTTGAAAACTTCAAATTGTTGGCGGTCAGGTGACCAAGCAACATTTGCCATACCGTGGGCACGCCCGCAGCGTAGGTGACTTTTTCGGCCTCCATCAGTTCATAAATTGACTTGCCGTCCATGGCCGGTCCGGGAAAGACCAGCTTGGCACCGGTCAGCGCTGCCGAATACGGAATGCCCCAGGCATTGACGTGAAACATCGGCACCACCGGCAAAATGGCGTCGCGTGCCGACATGCCCATGACATCCGGCAGCGCCGCAGCGTAAGCGTGCAGCGTACTGGAACGGTGGCTGTACAGCGCTGCCTTCGGGTTTCCGGTGGTGCCGCTGGTGTAGCACATGCTCGACGCCGTATTTTCATCAAACGTCGGCCAGGTGTAGGTGCCCGGTTGCGTACCAATCCAGCTTTCATAGCTGATGAGATTAGGCACACCGGAATCTTTTGGCAGCTTGTCCTGATCGCACAGGGCGATGTAGTGCTTGATGGTGGCGCAGCGGCTGTGCACGGCTTGCACCAGCGGCAAAAAGCTCAGGTCAAAGCACAGCACCTGGTCTTCAGCGTGGTTGGCTATCCAGGCGATCTGGTCAGGGTGCAGGCGCGGGTTGATGGTGTGGAGAACGCGGCCCGAACCACTCACGCCGTAGTACAACTCGAAGTGGCGGTAGCCGTTCCAGGCCAGCGTGGCCACGCGGTCGCTGAAAACCAGCTTCAGGCTATCCAGCGCATTGGCAACCTGGCGCGCGCGTCCAGCGGAATCCTTGTAGGTGTAGCGATGAATGTCACCCTCCACCCGGCGCGAGACTATTTCTGCGTCTCCGTGGTGGCGCTCCGCGAACTCAATCAAACCTGAAATCAGCAGTGGCTGGCTTTGCATTAACCCAAGCATCTAAAAGTCTCCCTTGAATGGTGTTGGTCTGGTCTCTAAATATCAATTTAAAGCAGTTGGCGCATCATGCCGCAACATCGACGCATCGTCATGCGGGAATCCCCGTGAATCCACTGGCCGCCAACGGCTTTAACCAGGTAGGAGACAATTTGGCTATGACCATTGACGTACCCACAAACCCTCTCACAAACTCCGACCGCTTAATGCGCTGGAACAACCGCTTTGTGCAACTCGGCGAAAGTTTTTATACGCGCGTGCAACCGCAGGCGCTGCCAGACCCTTACTGGATCAGCCGCAACGAAGCGGTGGCACGTGAGCTGGGCCTGGAGTCGGCCTGGTTTGAATCGCGCGAGGCGCTTAACGCCTTCTCGGGTAACCAGATCTTGCCGGGCTCAGAACCCCTGGCGGGCGTCTACAGCGGCCACCAGTTTGGTCAATGGGCCGGGCAGCTGGGCGATGGCCGTGCCCTGTTGCTGGGTGAATTGAAAACTCCCAATGGCGGCATGGAGATACAGCTCAAAGGCGCAGGCCGCACGCCCTACTCTCGCATGGGCGATGGCCGCGCGGTGCTGCGCAGCTCGATCCGTGAATATCTGTGCTCTGAAGCCATGCACGCCTTGGGCATACCGACCACGCGAGCGCTTTGCCTGACGGGCTCGGACGCCATCGTGCGCCGGGAAGAGTTAGAAACCGCCGCCGTGGTGACCCGCACAGCGCCCAGCTTTATCCGCTTTGGTCACTTCGAGCACTTCAGTTACACCGACCAGCACGCTGAACTGAAAACCCTGGCCGACTACGTCATTGATAATTTTTACCCTGCCTGCAGGGACGCCGCGCAGCCATATGCGGCCTTGCTGCAGGCGGTCAGCGAACGCACAGCGCACCTGATGGCCGCTTGGCAGGCCGTCGGCTTTTGCCACGGCGTTATGAACACAGACAACATGAGTATTCTGGGCTTGACGATTGACTACGGCCCCTTCCAGTTTCTCGATGCGTTTGACCCGGGCCATGTCTGCAACCATTCAGACACCCAGGGCCGGTATGCCTACAACAAGCAGCCGAACATGGCTTACTGGAATCTGTTTTGCCTCGGCCAGGCTATGTTGCCGCTAATAGACGACCAGGAACAGGCCCTGGCCGCGCTGGAGTCATATAAAACCGTATTTCCTGATGCACTGGAGGCCAAAATGCGCACCAAACTGGGCCTCAGCGATGCCCAGCCAGATGACAAGGCCCTGGTAGAAAGCGCCTTTAAACTACTCGCCAGCAACAAGGTGGACTACACCATGTTCTGGCGACGCCTGGGCGAGTTCACGCCCCAAAGTGGGCATGAGGCGGTGCGCGACTTGTTTTTTGACCGTGAGTCTTTCAATGCCTGGGCGCTGCATTATTCAGATCGCCTAGCCCATGTAAATGCTGCCGCACGGGCCGATTTAATGCTTAAAAATAACCCCAAATTCGTACTGCGAAACCATCTGGGCGAGGAAGCCATACGGGCCGCGAAACTAAAAGACTTTTCCGGTGTCAACACCTTGCTGACGCTGCTCCAGGCCCCATTTGATGAGCACGCAGGGCACGAGGCTCAGGCCGATTTTCCGCCTGACTGGGCTGCTTCAATTGAAATCAGCTGCAGCTCCTGAGTTGTTAAACCTTTTTCCAAAAAATTTTTCAAGGAGCTTCCCCACATGACCACAAAGATTGAAAAAACCGACGCCGAGTGGAAAGCCCTGTTGGCAGAAAAGGGCGCTGAGCCCGTGGCCTTTGAGGTCACCCGCCACGCGGGCACAGAGCGCGCGTTCACCGGCAAATACGAAACCGTGTGGGCAGACGGAAGCTACCACTGCATGTGCTGCGGGGAAAAATTGTTTGAATCAGAAACCAAATTTGACGCAGGCTGCGGTTGGCCCAGTTTTTCAAAAGCGGCTACACCCGATGCAATTACCGAGCTTGTTGACCACAAATACGGCATGCGCCGCACGGAGACGGTTTGCACCAACTGCGGCGCTCACCTGGGCCATGTGTTCAACGACGGGCCCAGCGAGACTGGGCTGCGTTACTGCATGAATTCAGCCTCTCTCGACTTCAAACCGGTCTGATGAGCCCCCACGGTCGCTCACAACGCGCGAGCTCCCTGCCTGTCCGAGGGGGCCGCTTCGGCTGCGGTTTGGCAAAGCCAGTCCTGCGACCCCTGCTTGTAAAGAATTACAGCCTACCCTGGGCACCTTTTCTTGCTTTTTTTGCACAGTGATAATCGCCCCATGAAAATTCTTTTTGACTTTTTGCCCATCGCGCTGTTTTTCGGCATGTTCAAGTATGCCGAGGGCAACAAGGACTGGGCTGCTACAACAGCCACCGACTGGCTGGGTTTTATGGTGTCTGGCGGTGTGGTCGGCCCGGCCGAAGCGCCGGTTCTGCTGGCCACTGTCGTCGTGATTGTGGCCACGCTGGCACAGATTCTTTGGCTCAAAACGCGAGGTCAGAAAGTCGATGCCATGCTGTGGATCAGTCTCGGGCTGGTCACAGTTCTGGGCAGCGCCACGATTTACTTTCACAGCGAAAGCTTCATCAAATGGAAGCCAACCGTGCTGTACTGGGTGATGGGCGGTGCATTGCTGTTCGGCCAGCTGGTGCTTAAAAAGAACGGTATCAAGTCCCTGATGGGTGCGCAAATGAGTCTGCCCGATTCGGTGTGGCGCGTGGTCAATCTCAGCTGGGTCGGTTTTTTTGCCGTGATGGGTTGCCTTAATTTGTGGGTCGCGTTCAACTTCTCGACCGCCACGTGGGTCAACTTCAAGCTGTTTGGCGGGCTGGGCCTGATGGTGGTGTTTGTGCTGTTACAGGCGGTCTATCTGAACAAACACATCAAGCCGGGCACCACCCCGTGAGCGCCGCGCTGCCCATACACGTGCAGGCGCTTGAGGAACAGCTCAAGAACCGGCTAGTCCCCACCCACCTGGAGGTACTCGACGAAAGCGCGGCCCATACCGGCCATATGGGTGCCAACGCGGAAGGTTTCGGCACCCACTTCCGGATACGCATTGCCAGCCCCGTCTTTACAGGCAAGAGCCGCGTGGCACGCCATAGGCTTGTGTATGATGCATTGCAAAATTTCATTGACCAGGGCTTGCACGCGCTGGCCATAGAGATCATTGAACAACCTCATTGAGCCGGTTTTTACGGCTTTTTAATACCTCTCCAACATTTCAAATCCAACAGGACGACAGGACATTTATGAAAAAACAACTTTTACTGGCGACGGCTGTCGCAAGCCTGCTGTCACTCGGCGCCCAGGGCGTATGGGCTCAGAACATTGCTATCGTCAACGGTAAAGCGGTTCCTAAAACCCGTCTTGACTCGCTGGCGCAGCAAGTCGCCAAATCGGGGCGCCCGGTGACGCCGGAAATGCAAGCCCAACTGCGCGAAGAAGTCATTGCCCGCGAAGTGTTCATGCAGGAAGCCGAAAAACAGGGCTTGTCCAGCAGTGAAGACTACAAAGTGCAAATGGAACTGGCCCGCCAGACCATTTTGATTCGCGCACTGTTTGCCGATTATCAGAAAAAGAATCCGGTCACAGACGAAGAATTGAAAGCCGAGTACGCCAAATTTGCAGCATCCAATGGCGGCAAGGAATACAAGGCGCGTCATATTTTGGTTGAAAAAGAAGCGGATGCCAAAGCCATCATTGCCAGCCTGAAAAAAGGTGGCAAATTTGAAGACATTGCCAAAAAGCAGTCCAAAGATGCGGGCTCTGGTGCCAATGGTGGTGACCTTGACTGGGCCAATCCCAGCAGCTACGTGCCCGAGTTCAGCGAAGCGCTGCTCAAGCTGAGCAAGGGCCAGTTGACAGATACGCCTGTCAAGTCGCAGTTCGGCTACCACATCATTCGCGTTGACGACATCCGTACCGCGCAACTGCCTGAGTTTGAACAGTTGAAGCCGCAAATCACCCAGCAGATGGAGCAACAGCGGTTGGCGGCGTTCCAGCAGGGCCTGCGCGACAAGGCCAAAGTCGAATAATTCCAACCGCCATTAAAAACGATAACTGGGTTGCTTCGTCTCGCTTTGCCTTGCCTTGCCTTGCCTTGCCTTGCCAGAGCACTGTCTGCGACTTCACGCCTTGTTATCGCTTTTAATCCGAATCAGAATAAGATAAATCCTTACTCCTTGAAAAACGCGGCTTGACCGCGTTTTTTGCTTTCTACTTGATGCTTTACAACGCTTTAAGCGCGGCCAGTGCTATCAAAGCGCCGATCAGGACGGGCTGGTGTAGCATGTACCAGCTCAGGCTCCAGCGCCCCAGCCATGCCAGTGGCGCGGCCACTGTCGGCACCGTATGCCCGAGCCACTGCGGTCGCTGCGCAAGCAGCCACTGCCCAGCGGCCATTCCCCACCACATCACTCCCAGCCACGGCAACAGCGGCACGTAATCTTCAGTAATGGGTTTACGGCTGATAAAACCCAACCAATTCAAAGCGGGTGCATTAAGAAAATCAATGCTGCGCCAGTGTTCGTGTGTATATGGCGCTATAGCGCTAATAGCAAACATCAGGCCGCCCGTCAGCCACAACCAGCGACCCCAGCCAGAGGTTAAGCGCGTCACCAGAAGCATGACGGCAATGCCATGCAGGACGCCAAAATAGATAAAGCTTTTGGGGTACATAAGGTAAGACCCCACCGTCACCAGCACCGCACAACCTGCAACCTGCAGCCAGCGCCGCCAGAAGCGCTGTAGGCTCTGCGCCTGCTGTACCGCCACCGCCTGTCCCAGCCCCGCACAAAACAAAAACAGGCTCACGATGGCAGAGCGTTGCCCGGTCCAGAACCCGTCGCTATAAAAATTCTGTTGGGTATAACTGAATTGGTTCAAGTCAAAGCTGAAATGAAACAGCGTCATCCAGACGACGGCAAAACCGCGCAAGGTGTCCAGGGTATCAAGGCGTTTGCTAGGCATGCCAATGATTGTAGGAGCCAGCGTGTTCCCGGTTGGCCATTAGTCTCTGGCCGCCTCAATCATCGAAAACCATGGGTTATTAGAAAACTTACAAGCAAAATTGGGCGCAACTATAAATTTCCGCAATCCCACGCTGGCCGTTAAAGAAGATATCAAGGGCGATCCCGTTGCCCAGATGAACCGGTGCGAGGCGCCGACATGGTGCGAACGCCGCTTCACGTCTTAATTGAAGGGGCCTGCTCAGCGCGCAAACATTCAGTCATCAGAAGAAACGCCGGAGTGGGCGTGGGCAACCGTGCTGAATGGTCACGTGAGTGACCCAAATTTTGCATGAACGGCGGTTGACTTAGACGCGCGGCATGCGATCGTCAAACTAAGTGGTAAATCGATCAAAGGCGGCCTTCCCTTCGCGAATTGGCATGGTCCACTCTGGTTGTTGACCTGTCTTCTTTCTGAACGTTGCACTCCATTTTTGAATCCGCAACAATTGAGTACGAGGCTTCCCTGCGGCAATTTAAACTATCCTACCGATCCTGCCCGAATATCTCAATTTACACATTTTTCGAAATCGGAACTCCACATGGCTCGCCCAAAATTTCCAGGCATGTCTTACACACTGCGCCTCGCCCTCACCTTCTGCGCTGTTGTGCTGGTCGGACTGGCCGGACCGGTACAGGCCCAAAACGGCACCATACGCCTGCTGGTCGGCTTTCCGGCCGGGGGCGGTACTGACGTAATCGCCCGCACGCTGGCCGAAAAACTCAAAGACCAGCTTGGTGTCAACGTAGTGGTGGACAACCGTGCCGGCGCGGGCGGGCAAATTGCCGCGCAGGTCCTGAAGACAGCGCCAGCCGATGGCACCACTTTTTTCCTGACGCATGACCACACCGTGTCGATCTTGCCGCTGGTGGTCAAAAACCCGGGCTTCGAGCCCGCAAAAGATTTTGTCGCCGTGGCTGGATTTGCCACTTTTGTCAACGCACTGGCGGTGTCTGGCGGCACGCCCGCAAAATCCATGACCGAGTATGTGACCTGGGTACGCAATACGCAGGGCGGCAAAGGCAATGTCGGGGTGCCCGCACCGGCTTCAGTACCTGAATTTCTAGTCAAGCTGATTGGCGAAAAGTACAAAATCGACTTGCAGGCCGCGCCCTACCGGGGCAGCGCCCCCATGATGGCCGACATGCTGGGCAACCAGATTGGTGCCGGCGTGGGTTCGGTGCCAGACTTTATTGAAAACCACAAGGCTGGCAAAATTCGCGTTGTGGCAGTGCTGGGCAGCGTACGCCAAGCCGCCCTGCCCGATGTGCCCACCTTTGCCGAGTTGGGGTTGACCGGTTTTGAAGATGTGCCTTACTACGGCATTTTTGCGCCCAGCGGTACACCCAAAGCCACCATTGACCGCTTTGCAGAAGCCGTCTCTAAAGTGATCGCTATGCCGGACGTGCAAAGCCGCCTGACCGCCATGGGTTTGAGTGTGGCTTACATGCCGCCACAGCAACTGGCCAGCCGCGAGCAGGCTTACGCCCAAACCTGGGCCCGCATCATCAAGGCCAGCGGGTTTCAGGCGCAGTGACCTCAGCCAGAACGCGCGCCACGATTGCTATAAATTAAATAGCGTGTAGCGCCCGCAGTTGCTGCTTGAGAAGGCTCATTTGATGTGAAATGACGGGCTAAAAATTCTTAAAATAAGAAAGCGTTGGCCCGTCTTCCTCAGAAAGACTGAATAAAAAATGGGCCGCTGGCATCGGCTTCTCACCCTAATCTGCTGCGAGCGGCATACGGCCAGCGGCTGCAAGACGGCCAGCCAATAGTCGGTTGCGTTTTTATAAATAGTAAATGGCTATCAAAATATAATATTAATTAGACTTATACTATATATCGATTCGTAGTTTTGACTACTTCTACAACTTAAAGGAAATACACATGTCATTGATCAACACCCAAGTTCAGCCATTCAAGACCCAGGCCTATCTCAACGGCAAGTTCATCGAGGTTTCAAATGAATCGCTCAAGGGCAAATGGTCGGTCCTGATTTTCATGCCGGCTGCATTTACCTTCAACTGCCCGACCGAAGTCGAAGATGCAGCCGACAACTACCCAGAATTCCAGAAGATGGGCGCGGAGGTCTACATCGTGACCACAGATACACACTTCTCCCACAAGGTGTGGCATGACACCTCCCCGGCTGTCGGCAAGGCCAAATTCCCGTTGGTCGGCGACCCTACCCACACCCTGACCAACGCATTTGGCGTACACATTCCTGAAGAGGGTCTGGCACTGCGCGGCACCTTTGTGATCAATCCTGAAGGCATCATCAAGACCGCTGAAGTGCATTCCAACGAAATCGCCCGCGACGTCAAGGAAACCCTGCGCAAGCTCAAGGCCGCCCAGTACACCGCGGCCCATCCAGGTGAAGTCTGCCCAGCCAAGTGGAACGAAGGTGCTAAGACCCTCGCGCCTTCGTTCGACCTGGTCGGCAAGATCTAAGCGGCTTGTACGCCCTGGCCCGGGCGTTCGCGTCCGGGCTTTTTTATTTCTCCCCATTTTTAAAGTGAGTCCATCATGCTCGACGCAGCCACCAAAGCCCAACTGAAAAGTTATCTCGAACGCGCTACGCAGCCGATAGAAATCGTCGCGTCGCTGGACGACAGCGCGGCCTCGGGTGAGCTGCAGTCGCTGCTTAAAGACATCACGGATTCATCGCCTCTGGTTACGGTTACCGAGAGCCGGGGCGACAACCTGCGCAAGCCCTCGTTTTCGATCAACCGCCCAAGTGAAAACCACGGTCCGCGTTTTGCCGGTTTGCCTATGGGCCACGAGTTCACATCGTTGATCCTGGCACTGCTGCAGGTTGGCGGGTACCCGCCCAAGGTTGAAGAAGATGTGCTTCAGCAGATTCGCGCGCTGGATGGTGATTTTGAGTTCGAGATCTACATTTCGCTGAGCTGCCACAGCTGCCCTGACGTGGTGCAGGCATTGAATTTGATGGCGGTGCAAAACCCGCGTATCCGCACCACAATGATTGATGGTTCTCTGTTTCAGGACGAGGTCAAGGCACGCCAGATCATGGCGGTGCCAACCGTATTTTTGAACGGCACCGAGTTCAGCCAAGGCCGCATGAGCCTGGAAGAAATCCTGGCCAAAATCGACACCGGCGGTGTTGCGCGTGAAGCCAAGAAGATTGAAGGTAAGGAAGCCTTCGACATGCTGATCGTCGGCGGTGGGCCAGCAGGCGCAGCCGCTGCGGTGTACGCAGCACGCAAGGGCATCCGTACTGGAGTTGCCTCCGAACGCTTTGGCGGCCAGACACTTGACACGTTGGGTATTGAAAATTTCATCTCGGTAAAAGAAACCGACGGTCCCAAATTTGCACTGGCACTGGAGCAGCATGTGCGCAGCTATGACGTGGACATCATGAACATGCAACGCGCCAAGGCCCTGGTGCTAAATACGGGATTAAACAAAGACCTGATTGAAGTTCAGCTTGAAAGCGGTGCATCGCTGCGCAGCAAATCGGTCGTCATTTCAACCGGTGCGCGCTGGCGCAACATAAACGTGCCCGGCGAAGCCGAATTCAAGAACAAAGGCGTGGCCTACTGCCCCCATTGCGATGGCCCGCTGTTCAAGGGTAAGCATGTGGCGGTGATTGGCGGCGGCAATTCGGGCGTCGAAGCGGCGATTGACCTTGCAGGCTTGGTCGGTCATGTGACTCTGATTGAGTACGACACCGCGCTGCGTGCCGATGCGGTGCTGGTGCGCAAGCTGCACAGCCTGAAAAATGTGACTGTGTTGACCAACGCACAAACCACCGAAATCACCGGTGATCAGAAAGTCAATGGCCTAATTTATAAAGACCGGGCAAGCAGCGAGCTACGCACCGTGGCCCTCGAAGGTGTGTTTATCCAGATCGGTCTGATTCCCAACACCGACTGGCTCAAAGGCGTGGTCGAATTGTCCAGGCACGGTGAGATCGTGGTGGATGCCAAAGGGCAAACCTCGGTACCAGGCGTTTTTGCCGCGGGTGACGCAACGACCGTGCCTTTCAAGCAAATCATCATTGCAGCAGGTGACGGTGCCAAGGCGGCACTGGGCGCGTTTGACCACCTGATGCGCACGTCAGCCCCTGCAGCCTAACCATAAATGGCTATCAATTCCATTCGCGCTCAGAAGAGCAGAGTGGGGTTATGGCGGTTTTTTCTTGCTTGATATATTTTGGCCGCACACAATATAGATTCTGAAAACCTAAAAGGATTTGCCATGAAAGGCGACGCCCAAGTCATTACCCATCTGCAGGCTCAACTTAAAAACGAGCTGACGGCCATTAACCAGTATTTTCTGCATTACCGCATGTATAAACACTGGGGCCTGGACAAGCTCGCCAAGAAGGAATACGAAGAATCCATTGGCGAGATGAAGCATGCGGACAAGCTGATGGACCGCATCTTCATGCTCGATGGTCTGCCCAATCTGCAGGACTTGGGCAAGTTAATGATTGGCGAGAACGTACCGGAGGCGCTGGGCTGTGACTTGAAAATGGAAATGGGCGCTCAAGCCACCATCAAGGCAGGCATGGCGCACTGCGAAAGCGTTCGTGACTACGTTTCACGCGAGCTGTTACAGGGCATTTTGGACGACACCGAAGAGCACATCGATTTTCTCGAGACCCAGATTGACCTGATTGACAAAGTCGGGCTACAAAACTACTTGCAAAGCCAGATGGGCGAACTCAGTTAATTTAGCCTGAAGCCACTACACGCGGGACCAAGAAGGTCCCGTTTTTGTTTTTATTCTTGCTTTTTTTAGACTAAAACATTGCATAGTGTTAAATTTATGCAATGCGAATCATTCTTATTTAATATACAATAGTATCGAATTTACACAGCCAGCCAACTCGCGTTTTCAAGAATTGCTTCGAGCAAAGCCAAGCTATTTCCTGAAATCCGGTTCTCGCCATCATGGGCAGAACCCCGCATGGAGGCCACCTTGACATACTCTTCCCCGACTCCCGCTTCAGAAAACGCCTTGCTTCCCCTGGGCGCGCTCATGCTCGCTGCTTCTGTGTCTGCCTGGGCACAAAGCCTACCCACAGAAACGCCTGATAGTAAAACGCTCGCACCGGTCACAGTCACAGGCACGCGGGACCGGGCGGCGCAAACCTACCAAAGCGGTGTTACCAGCGTGGGCAAAATGCCCCTGGCTGCCAAAGACATTCCCCAGTCTTTGACCATCGTCAACGAAAAACTGCTCCATGACCAAGGCAAAGACAGCTTGAAAAGCGCGCTTGAAAACGTCGTGGGTATAACTTTTGAGGCGGCAGAAGGTGGACGCGTGGGCGACAACGTCCGTTTACGTGGTTTCAGCGCAGCCGGTGACATTTACCTTGATGGTATGCGTGACATTGCCCAGTACAACCGCGACACATTCAACATTGACAGGGTCGAAGTCTTGCGCGGCGCGGCCTCCATGCTGTTTGGGCGGGGTTCTACTGGCGGCGTCATCAACCAGGTCAGCAAGCAGCCGCGCTTGATTACCGAGCATGAAGTCAATGCGACCATTGGCACGCAGGGCTACCAGCGGTTGCAGGGTGACTTCAACTTCAAGTTAGCAGACGACGCAGCCTTGCGCATCAACGCCATGACCACCGACAGCCGCAGCCGTGGCGACATTGCCAGCGCACAAACGCATCGCCGAGGCCTTGCACTTGACTACCGCTGGGGCATTGGCACGGCTGACGAGTTTCAGGTGAGCTATTCGCATCTTCATTACAACGATCGGCCAGATTGGGGCTTTGCATGGCTGAACGACCGCCCTGCACCGTCGCCTACTAACAAATACTGGTACGGTCTGGACAGCGATTTCCAGAACGACAATGCTGACGCACTGACGCTGAGCCACACCCATCGATGGGCCGACGGCAGCAGCCTGAAAACGGCGGTTCGGGATGGTTACTACTCACGCGCCATGTGGGCAACCCAGTCGAGTTTTGCAGCCGGTACGACGATTTTCAACCTGAACCCGAACACGGTGGTCACCCGCCGCACCAATGCGAAATCCGGTGAAGAGCACCACAGCTTCTTCCAGACAGACTACATCACCAGGGCGCAGTGGTTTGGCCTGAAAAACAGCATTCTGGTTGGCGGTGAATACGCGGTAGAAAACTCAAGCCGCTTCACCTACCCGAACATCACGGCGACCAAGGCTTCCACTACCGTGGGCAACCCCAACAGTGCCGGGCTGTCGAGCAATCTGGTAGACCGCTTTGCCACCCGCTTCAAGGCCACCACATTGGGTCTGTATATGCAGGACACGATTGACCTGACACCGCACTGGAAACTCGTCGGTGGCCTGCGCGTAGACCGCTTCTCGGGCGACTATGACCGCAGCGGTAACGCCCTGCCGAACAACACGCCGTTGTCGCGCTCGGACAACCTGCTCAGCAAGCGGCTGGGCCTGATGTACCAGCCAACGCAAGAGGTCAGCTATTACGCGGCGTACGGCACATCGTTCAACACGTCTGGCGATTTGTACCAGTTTGACCCACAAACAGCCAATACACCGCCCGAGAGCAGCCGCAACATGGAAATCGGTGCCAAGTGGGAGCTGTATGACGGTGACTTGTCGCTGCGCACAGCTCTGGCCCGTACCGACAAATACAACGAGCGCAACACCGACATTGACACCGCCAACAATTCGTTTCTGCTGTCAGGCCAGCGCCACACCGATGCACTGGAGTTTGAAGTCGCCGGGCGTATCAACCCGCAGTGGGACGTGTTTGCAGGCCTGGGATTTTTGCGTGCTGTCATTGATAAATCGGGCTCCAACGCTGCCGGCCAAGCTGAAGTCGGCCAAAACCCCGGCCTGAGCCCAACCCGCCAGGCCACGCTGTTCACGACCTACCGCATGGGCGACAAATGGCGCATTGGCGGCGGCCTGACAGCCGTGAGCCAGAACAAGCCCGCCAACAGCGTGACTTCCACCAACCGCGCACCGGGTTATGCCAAAGTAGACGCCTTGCTGGAGTACGCCATCAACCAGGGCAACACCGTCAAGCTCAACATCGACAACGCGCTCAACAAGGTCTATTTCAACTCGCTGTACCGCGGCTTTGCAGCTCCTGGGCAAGAGCGCAGTGTGCGTGTGACACTCACGAGCAAGTTTTAAAGCCTGACACCCCCCTAAAAAAATACGCATGCTACTTCGCATTCCTCAAGCGCTCACGCCCGAAGAACTGGCGCAGGTCCGTCAATTGGTCCTGTCGGCAGACTGGACCGATGGCCGGGTCACCGCCGGCAGCCAGAGTGGCACGGTCAAAAACAACCTGCAATTGCCGGAAGACCTGCCGGTAGCCCAGCAAGCGCGGCACATTGTGTCGGTCGCCCTGGCACGTAACCCGATGTTCATCACCGGGGCCTTGCCCAAATCGGTCTACCCGCCCCTGTTCAACCGCTATGTTGGTCAGACCAACGCGTTTGGCATGCACGTTGACAACGCTGTGCGTACGCATGCCGCCACGGCCAAGCACGTCAGAACAGACATTTCATGCACGCTGTTTTTAAGTGACTTGGCCAGCTATGACGGTGGCGAGCTGGTGGTGCAGGACACTTACGGCGAGCAGCGGATCAAGTTTGACGCGGGCGACCTGGTGATGTATCCCGGTACTTCGGTGCACCGTGTGGAGCCTGTCACCCGGGGTGAGCGGCTGGCCTGTTTTTTCTGGATCGAAAGCATGGTCCGGCTTGATGCGCAAAGGCGACTGCTCTACGACATGGACATGTCCATCACGGCACTGCGGCAAAAAGACTGGGACAACCGACAAGGCGAGCCTGATGGTGCCAACCGGCCCGAAAGCCCGGAGGTGGTGCGCCTGACCGGCTGCTATCACAACCTGCTGCGCATGTGGGCGGATGTTTGAAGCTAACGTGGACAGCCGAAAAATGATGCTGCTATAAAAAGTATAGCTTCACGCCCCCGTTAATTCTGCCGCAGCGCTACTTTCTTCTACATTTCCAATGCCCAAAACCGAACTGGGCCCCATTAATGCAAAACGATGCTATAAACTGATTGCAAATGCGATAGATTCGTATTTATAATTGATCTATTGAATTAAATCATTAAACCAGCAAGCCAATCCATGATCGTCTGCGTCTGCCGCCGAGTCTCTGACCGCGAAATTGCCCGCCATGCACGTGCTGGCATGGGCTTTGAAGATATTCAGTTTGAACTCGGTGTAGCCACCCAGTGCGGTCAATGCGAAGGTTGTGTCCGGGATGTCGTGGCGCAATGCGGCACCTGCCCTACGGCCAACATCAAGCTCGCCAGCAACCTTCTGGAAGGCAGCGCATGGCAAACCTCTCACTCTGTTTCACAACTTCCCCTGCAGCATTTGTAGCATTCTGCATGAGCCTGATCCTGGTGGTTGGCTCCGCATGGTGGGTATTTCGCCGCTAGCCACGGCCTGGCTTATTTGCGCTACGCTGCAGATTGCGATTCCGGCGCTCAACTTCTATCACCTCAAGCACCATGAACGCCACAGCAGAGCCCACTTCCCCACGCCTGCCATCCCTTGCGATGCCTGTCGGGACCATCGCAGCGGGTCAACGCCCCCTTCGACAAAAACCTTTGAGCCGCAATGCCCTTATCGCCATCGCCGTTGTCGTACTGCATGTCGCTTTTCTATGGGCACTGCAAAGCGGGCTGCTGATGCGCGCGGCAGAGTTGGTCGTGCCGGCCGAAATGTTGACGCAATTCATAGAGCCACCAACACCCAAAGTCGAGCCCTTGACCCCACCATTGCCCAAACCGCAGGTGTTGCCCAAACCGGTCAAAAAAATCGTCGCCAAGCCCGTGATGCAGCCGGCCACCCAGCCTTTGGCAATTGCTGACCCGACACCTTCGCCCAATGCACCAGTCGGCGTCACCACGCCACAACCGCCACTCGCACCGGTGACCGCTCCGGTAGCTGTTGGGGTCAATGCTGCTGTTGCGTCTGCCGCAGCGCCGGCTGTGCAGCTGCCATCGAGCGACGCGGATTACCTGCAAAATCCAAGGCCGCCCTACCCGCCCATCAGCCGACGCCTCAACGAACAAGGCAAAACCACTGTTCGCGTGCTGATTGGGCCAGACGGGTTGCCGCAACGCTCGGAAATCGCCAGGTCCAGCGGCTTTGAACGGCTTGACCAGGCGGCCATGACAACCGTGATGCGCTGGCGCTATGTGCCTGGAAAACGTGGTGGCGTGCCAGAAGCGATGTGGTTTAACGTGCCCATCAATTGGGTGCTTGAGTAAACAGTGGAGTTTTTTTGAGCTACCTGTTTGAGTTATTTTTTGTACTGTGGAGTAAAAATTCATGAATTCCCAATTTGGTCTTGCCAATGTCTGGAGCCAGGGCGACATCGTCACCAAATCCGTTGCGCTGCTGCTGCTGCTGATGTCACTCGCCTCGTGGATGGTCATCATCATCAAAGCGCTGGATCTGATCAAATACAAAAACATCGCCAAAAGCGCTGAAGACTTCTGGCACAGCGAGGACTTTGCCGCTGGCCTCACCAAACTTGGCAGCGACCCGGTCAATCCGTTTCGCCAGCTGGCCCTCGAAGGCCGTGAAGCCACGCTGCACCACCAGAGCACCAAGGCGCAGCTGCACGACGCGCTTGACATCAGCGACTGGGTCACCCGCACGCTGCGCAACGCAATGGACGAGTTCACGTCAAAGCTGCAGTCAGGCTTGGCCATCCTGGCTTCTGTGGGCTCTACCGCGCCGTTTGTGGGCTTGTTTGGTACCGTCTGGGGCATCTACCACGCATTGCTGTCTATTGGCGTTGCGGGCCAAGCCACCATCGACAAGGTGGCCGGGCCGATTGGCGAATCGCTGATCATGACCGCGCTCGGCCTGGCGGTGGCGATTCCAGCGGTGTTGGGCTACAACGCGCTGGTACGTGGCAACAAGGGTATGCTGCAAAAACTCAGCCGTTTTGCACATGACCTGCACGCCTACTTTGTGACCGGCGCACGCGTCAAGACAGGTGGCTTGGCCAATGTCCTGCCGGTGAAAAAAGCCTGAGTTTGAACACCATCGACATCAAAAAGGATTAGCCATGGCCTTTGGAAACCGAGACTTCAATGTCGGTACAGACGACGACGTGATGAACGAAATCAACATGACACCGATGGTCGACATCATGCTGGTGCTGCTCATTATATTTATCATCACCATACCTGTGATGAAGCACTCGGTCAACATTGATTTGCCGCGTGCCAGCAACGAGGCGCAAAACATCAAGCCAGAAACCATACGCCTGAGTGTGAATGCACAGGGTGCTTATTTCCTCAACGAAACGCAGGTGGCCGACGCTGACCTCGCGCCGCGGCTCAAGCTGGCAGCAACCCAAAATCCGCAGCCGGAGTTGCACATACGTGGCGATAAAAATGTGCGCTATGAACGCGTGGCGCAAGCCATGGCGGCAGCCCAGCAGGCGGGGCTGCGCAAAATCGGATTCGTCACCGAGCCCAAAAACTGAATCTGAGCGGATATCGGCGGATAACGGTATGTCAAGCACCGACAACTGGTGCTTGAAAAACATTTGATACAAATAAATCCACGAAAAATTTGATTTTTAAATACGAATGGTTATCATTAACTTATTAAAATCAAATAGTTTTACAAAGGTTTACCCATCATGTCTCTGGCACTCTTGAATTTACAAACACCTACCCTGCGCGCGCGTTCGGATGTGCCAGCTTGGAATCACGCGTCTGAAGGTTCCAGCGATGAAAATCATGCAGTGGGCATGGGTTTCGCCGGTGTCAACAGCACAGACCTGCTGCGTGGACGAAAAGCAGTAGAAATCGTGCACAACGGCTTGACTTACCGCTTGCAAGCCACGCGTCTGGGCAAACTGATTTTGACAAAATAACCCGGTCAGGTGATTTGACAACTTTTTCATCGTGGGGCGATCCGGGGCTTTAACCAGCCTCCAAGGTCGTTTTTGCCAGCCACTGACCTTCATCGGTCGTTTAGCCAGGCTTTTTTTCTACCCCCACTCCTGCACTGTTGATGCAGCACTCACAAAAAAGCCGACCTGACATGCCAGGTCGGCTTTTTGCATTGAGGCCCCGTGAAGCGCCGGGATGTACCCGATGCCTACAAGCCGATGCTTACAAACCGATGGCTGCCATGCCAGCGCGTGCAACCTGCGCGTCTTCGTTGGACTTCACACCGCTGACGCCCACAGCGCCAATGCACTGCCCGTCTTTCATGATGGGCACACCACCTTCAAGCATGCCGTGAACGTAAGGCGCGCTTAAAAATGATGCTCGGCCGCCATTGATGACGTCCTCGTAAACCTTGCTGTCGCGGCGCCCCATGGCGGCTGTATTGGCCTTGGCTGGGGCAATATGGCTTGAAATGGGGGGCGCACCGTCAAGGCGTTGCAGGTGCAGCAAATGCCCGCCGTCGTCGACGATGGCGATGGTTACCGCCCAGTTGTTTTTAAGCGCCTCGGCTTCGGCAGCGGCGGCAATGGCTTTAATGTCGGCAGATTCAAGCACGGCTTTGGATTTCATGGTTTTCCGGAAAATGTTGAAAATAAATAGGAGACAGATGTCGCAAGCATACGCAAGTTTCGGCCGCTTTCACTGACAAATCACGTGCCTATTACCGCTGTGCTGGCTTAAAGAACCCTTACAAAAAGTAGGTAGTCGATGCTTTAAAAGCATTGAAAAAATGGCGTCAACCCTTAAAATGTAGGTGCCTGCATATGCTGGCTGTCTGGAGATTAATGTCATGAATGAAAATGTTCAAACCCTCGACTACGGCGTTGCCTCAGCCGAGCAGCGCAATAAGGTTTTGCGCAATACCTATTGGCTGCTGGCGCTGAGCTTGTTGCCGACCGTATTGGGCGCTTGGCTCGGCGTAGCCACCGGCATCACCAAATCGCTCACTGGCATGCTTGGCATGGTGGTTTTTCTGGGTGGTGCATTTGGTTTTGTTTACGCCATCGAGAAAACCAAAAACTCGGCCATGGGTGTGCCAGTATTGCTGGGCTTTACCTTCTTCATGGGCCTCATGCTTTCACGCATGATCGCCATGGTGCTGGGCTTCAGCAACGGTGCATCGCTGGTGATGACAGCGTTTGGCGGTACCGCTGGCGTGATGTTTGTTATGGCCAGCCTGGCCACCGTTATCAAGCGCGATCTGAGCGGTATGAGCAAATGGCTGTTTGCAGGCGTTCTGGTGTTGATAGTTGCCAGCATCGTCAACGTGTTTGTGGGCTCGACCATGGGCATGGCCGTGATCAGCACACTGGCGATTGCGATTTTCAGTGCCTACCTGCTGTATGACCTGAAACAGGTGATGGACGGCGGCGAGACCAACTACATCAGCGCCACACTGGTGATCTACCTCGACCTGTTCAATATTTTCCAGAGCCTGCTGGCGCTGTTGGGCATTTTTGGCGGTGAGCGCGATTAAGCGTTGCCAGCGAGCTCGCATTTTGTGCATTGGAAAAAAAGGGTCTGACGTGAAGTCAGGCCCTTTTTTTTGCAGCCTTCACTGCACATCGCGATCAGCTGCGAAGCTTAGATTAAATCAAAAACCGCAATCGATTCCACATGTGCCGTGTGGGGGAACATGTTGACAACGCCTGCGGCTGAGCAGCGGTAAGCGCCGCTTTCGACCAACACGCCAGCATCGCGCGCCAAAGTCGCCGGGTTACAGCTGACGTACACGATGCGCCGGGGCAGCGCCCAGTCACCGAGCACCAGGCTTTGCTGGTGCTTGCCGTCGTCGCACGGCACACCGGTGATAATCTGCTGATGCAGCGCAGCCAGTGACTTGAACAGCTCGAACGCCCCTTCACGCGGGGGGTCGACCAGCCACTTGTCGGCGCTTCCGTCTTTGGCCAGCAATGCCGGTGTCATTTCAAAAAGGTTTCTTGCTAAAAAATTGGTAGCACATAGTCCTCGTATTTGCTGCCCAGAAGGCTTGTTTCGTTCATAATTTTCACGTGACCGGGCAACCAGTACCTCACTGCCCTCAATGCCCAGCACTTCCCGTGCCAGGGTCGCCAGCGGCAGTGTGAAGTTACCCAGGCCGCAAAACCAGTCGATCACCCGCTCGTCGCGCTGCACGTCAAGCAGGCGCAGCGCACGCGACACCAGCACTTGGTTGATGTGCGGGTTGACTTGGGTGAAGTCTGTGGGCTTGAACGGCATCACCACGCCGTACTCTGGCAGACCGTAGTTCAGCTCCACGCTGCCTTCGTTGCCCTCATCGAGCAGTTTGACGGTGTCCAGCCCACCGGATTGCAGCCACCACTGCAAGCCGGAGTTTACCGCTGCAAAGGCCCGCAAACGCACCAGATCGCCGCTGCTGAGCGGCTCCATATGGCGCAGTACCAGGGCTGTGACGGTGTCGCCACAGGCCAGCTCAATCTGGGGAATAGTCTCTTTGGCATCCATGCTGCCAATCAGCGCGCGCAGCGGCAACAGCAGTTTGCTCACATGCGGCGGCAACACTGGGCATTCGCGCATATCGGTCACATAAGCGCTCTTGCGCTCGTGAAAACCGACCAGCACAGCACCTTTTTTACGCACGTAACGCACCGACAGCCGCGCCCGGTAACGGTAGCCCCAGGCTGGACCTTCAATGGGTCTGAGCAGGTTGTCGGCCTTGAGCTTGCCGATGTGCTGCAGGTTGTCTTCCAGCACACGCTGTTTGACGGCTACCTGCGCACTGACGTGCAGGTGCTGCATCTTGCAGCCACCACACGCGCCAGTGTGCATGCCAAAGTGCGGGCAACCCGGGCGCACCCGCTGCGATGACTCACGGTGAATCGCCATGAGCGTGGCTTTTTCAAAACTGCTTTTTTTGCGGTACACGTTAGCAGTGACGACTTCAAAAGGCAGCGCACCCTCGATAAACACGACTTTGCCGTCGGCCCGGTGGGCGATGCCCTGGGCTTCGATGTCAAGCGATTCAATGGTGAGCAGGTCGGCGGGGTATTCTTTGACGGGGGGGGTCGGTATGTTCTGGTAATCGTGGGGCATGCGTGAATTGTCTCAGGTGTTGCAGCCGTATTGTCCATGCGCCAGTTTCACTAATTTTGGCTGAAACAACTTACACTATAAAAAAGATAGCGTTTAGCGCCCTATTTTTCTGCTCATAAAGGCAATTTTGGTCAAAAAAAAAGGCTCTGCGGCGCAGAACCCTTTTGGAGTTTTCAAGTCCAGGCTTATCGAGCAGGCAGGTACCTGGCTGGATCGACCGGCTTGCCCTGGCGGCGGATTTCAAAATGCAGCTTGACGCGGTCAGCGTCACTGTTACCCATCTCGGCGATCTTCTGGCCTTTTTTGACGGTTTGGTCTTCCTTGATCATCAGGGCCTGGTTGTGGGCGTAGGCCGTTAGAAAGGTGTTGTTGTGCTTGAGAATGATCAGGTTGCCGTAGCCACGCAGCCCCGCGCCGGCGTACACCACGCGCCCGTCTGCAGCCGCAATCACGGCGTCCCCTGCTTTGCCTGCAATGTCAAAGCCCTTGTTCTTGGCCTCATCAAAACCTGCCACCAACGTGCCTTGTGCGGGCCAGATCCAGGCAATCTCGTCTTCACTGGTAACAACCGCCGGCGCCGCAGGCGTGCTGGCTGCAGGCGCAGAAGCTGGCCGTACGGCGCTGGCTGCTGCAACGGCTGCGCCAGGTACAACCGGACGCGACACCAGCAGCGGGTCAGTATTAATCGGGGGTGCCACGCGCAACACTTGACCGATTTCAATCGTGTACGGCGACGTGAGGTTGTTCCAGCGAACGATATCACGCCAGTTCTGGCCGGTTTCCAGACCAATGCGAATCACCATGTCACCGGGCTTGACAGTGTAATAACCGGGCTTGCCAGCATTTTCAGCGCCGGGCATGGCGGGTTTGACGCTGGCTGCAGCCACTGCCGTGGGACGGGATAAACCCGTGCCACGGTCTTCCACCGGCACATTGGTCAGCGAGCGCGACGAGCACCCCGCCGCCAGCAGCGTGCCAACAAGCAGGCAGGACCAAGCCGTGCAACTGGCAATTTTTTTCAAAACCAGGTTCTTGCCGGAGTCAGTACAGAGGTTTGCCATGGTGCACCCTATCGTTTGGTTCATTGATTCTTTCGTCGTCAACCCGGGCCGGGGGATTGTTACACCGCGCCAACCGCAGGAATGGGCCAGCCTCAGTTTGTGCCTGATTTTAGGGGTACAAAATGAACGGCCTCCAGCACAGTCTGGCGAACGCCTTGCGCGGTTTTGTCCACCACCACCAGCAGCTGCGCACCGCCTGCCAATTGCGTGGGTGCTACCAGCCGCCCACCAATGGCCAGCTGGTCAACCCAGGCGGCAGGAATGCTCTCACCGCCAGCCGCAGAAATAATCGCTGCATAAGGCGCACCCTTGGCGTAGCCGAGCATTCCGTCGCAAAATAGCAAATGCACGTTGGGCAGGCGGAAAGGTCTGAGGTTTTCTCTTGCTTTGTCGTGCAGCCCGCGCAGCCGCTCGATGCTGTAAACCTCAGTGGCAAGCTGTCCCAGCAATGCTGCCTGGTAGCCGCAGCCGGTACCGATTTCCAGCACGCGCCCAAGCTTGCCGGATTGGCCACGCATCAGTAGCTCTAACATGCGCGCCACCACGTTGGGTTTGGAGATGGTTTGCCCCAGCCCGATGGGCAGGCTGGTGTCCTCGTAAGCCTGATTGCCAAGGCCTGTGTCGACAAAGCGGTGGCGCTCTACCAAGCCCATGGCGGCCAGCACTTGTGGATCGGCCAAGCCCTGCGCCGCAAGCTTATCCACCATGCGGGCGCGTATGGCATGGGAGTCCTGACCCAAACCGGTAAGGGGAGGTTTTTGCAGCTTATTTCTGTCACCATTCAGGCTTTTCGGACTAGTAAAGCCGCCACCATCCGCCATGTTTTTACCAGCAGACAACATGCCCGTATCTGGCTTCAAACGTAGCGGGAAGCCCGGGCGGCGAGCCGCTTCTGGTGTCTTCATGGGCCAGTCTGCGCCAGATTGTTGGCCCAATATGACAGGTGCTCGTGGTCCGTCAGATCCACCTGCAGCGGCGTAACTGACACAAACTGCTGTTTGGTCGCATGAAAATCCGTACCGTCACCTTCGTCTTTGGCCGGGCCTGCGCCCCCAATCCAGTACATGGTTTCACCGCGCGGACTGCTTTGGGTGATCACGCGTTCAGCGGCATGGCGCCGGCCCAGCCGGGCCACCTTGATGCCGCGAATCTGATCGTCCGGCACATTAGGAATATTCACATTGAGCAGCCAGGGCGCTACCGTCGGCGCCGCGCCTTCGGCCATGACCTCAAGCGAGGGCATGAGCTGCAGCACCATGGCGCGCGCGCGCTGGGCAGCGGCGTCGATGTGCGCCCAGCCTTTTTCAGTCTGCGAAAAAGCAATCGCCGGAATACCAAACAAATAGCCTTCCATCGCCGCGCCCACGGTGCCCGAATAAATGGTGTCATCGCCCATGTTGGCGCCGTTGTTGATGCCCGACACCACCAGATCTGGCCGATAACCCAGCAAGCCCGTCAACGCGATGTGCACGCAATCTGCGGGTGTGCCGTTGACATAGCGAAAGCCGTTTGCTGCTGTTTGCACGTACATGGGCGAATGCAGTGTCAAGGCGTTGGACTTGGCGCTGTTGTTAACCTCTGGCGCGACAACTTCGACATCGGCAATGTCTTTCAAGGCCTCGTAAAGGGCCACGATACCCGTTGCCTGGTAGCCATCGTCATTGCAAATAAGAATTTTCATGGTTTGATTTTAGGTCACAGGCGTGACACAAGGGATGTCAAAGGATTCTGGGTGACCGCATTTTTCTCGTCAGCCTGCCTATGATGCGGGGTGGACCCCACACCAACCTCATTTAGGAAAATCAACTATGCATGCCTGGCTTTGTGAAAACCCTACCGGCGTCGATGCCCTGAGCTGGAAAGAGCTGCCCACGCCTGTGCCCAAAGCAGGTGAAGTGCTGATTGAAATCAAGGCGGCATCCCTTAACTTTCCCGACCTGCTGATTGTGCAGAACAAATACCAGATGAAACCGCCCCTGCCCTTTGTGCCAGGCTCCGAGTACGCCGGTGTGATACGGGCTGTGGGCGAAGGCGTGAAGAACCTGCAGGTCGGCCAGCATGTGGCGTGCTTGTCAGGCACCGGCGGTTTTGCCACCCACACCATCGCACCAGCCGCGCTGTGCATGCCCTTGCCGCCAGGCTTTCCGTTTGTAGACGCGGCTGCTTTCATCATGATTTACGCCACCTCACACCACGCGTTGCTGGACCGCGCGCAGCTCAAAGCCGGTGAAACCGTACTGGTGCTGGGCGCAGCGGGTGGCGTGGGCACTTCGGCCATCCAGATCGCCAAGGCGGCCGGTGCGCGTGTGATTGCCGCCGCATCCACCGACGAGAAATGCGCGCTGTGCACCTCGATAGGTGCAGATGCCACGATCAACTACAGCACCGAAAATTTGCGTGATGCCATCAAGGCATTGACCGACGGCAAAGGTCCCAACGTGGTCTACGACCCGGTCGGCGGCGACTTCACAGAACCCGCGTTTCGCTCGATTGCCTGGCGTGGCCGCTACCTGGTGGTTGGTTTCGCTTCAGGCCCCACACCATCGCTGCCGCTCAATTTGCCACTACTCAAAGGCGCGTCCATCGTCGGCGTGTTTTGGGGCGGCTTCGCGAAGGCAGAACCTAAAGCCAACGCCGCCATGATGGTCGAACTGGCCAGCTGGTATGCCCAGGGCAAGATCAAACCAGTGATTGACAGCACCATGCCCATGGCAAAGTTAAAAGCCGCCTATGCACACATGGGCTCACGCGGAGTCAAGGGAAAGCTGGTGATGGTCAATTAACTGCGGGCGAGCACGCCGCAAATGCAAACGCCGGGTCAACATTGAAGTTGATCCGGCGTTTTAAGTGGTGGGGTGGCTGATGGGGAGCCACTGGCCATTTCCCACACCCAATATTCATGCGGGTTTCGAGAGGTTGCTACACAGCGCTGTGTGACAAGTAGTGTATCAATTCAGACCGATTTTCCAAGCTTTTTCGTCGTAAGCTTCGCTGATTGCGATAAGGACAGCAGGTCGCATTACGTCTTTGGGGTTCAGCCTGGATTGTTGACGGTCCGTGCGAAAAATGCGGGACATAGGGGTACTCGTACGGCGCAGCAAACCTCCAAGGCATCATGCGATAGCCCCTTACCAGCATTGGAAGCAGCCTCTTGTTTAAGGCTCTTGCGTCAGATGGAGTTGGAGTTGGAGTTGGAGTTGGAGTTGGAGTTGGAGTTGGAGTTGACCCGATTTGACGGACACCTTATCGTTAAGTCAAGAAGGAGTCGAAGATGCCAAGAAAGTACAACCCTAAGCCGGCGTATCCGGCGCAATTTCGCCAGCAAATGATAGAGCTGGTAGCGTCTGGGCGCAGAC
>JANXTM010000090.1 GCA_025352405.1 Polaromonas sp. | reverse complement strand
CCTGAATACTCAGGTAGGGGACTGGGTTTGTCGCTTGTCAATACAGTGTTGCAAGAAGCCCGTGCCTCCGGCCTTCAAATGGTCACGCTGACGGTGACCGACAGCAACCACGCCGCGATGGCGCTGTATCAAAAGTGCGGCTTCACCGCCTCCGGCACAGAGCCCGACGCCATTCGTATCAATGGCGTCAGTTTTAGCAAAACCCATATGTATCTTTCACTAAATAATAACTGAACCCCACCACCATGCGCATCACCAATTTTTCATTTCCGACTGCCATCAAATTCGGTGCGGGCGCACGCAAACTCGTTGCTTCGCACCTGATTGAGGCTGGTTACAAGCGCCCGCTGATCGTCACCGACAGGGCACTCGGCGCGCTGCCCGTGTTGGCTGAGTTTCAAACCCACCTGGCGGGTCTGGATGTAGCGGTTTTTTCTGGCGTGTTTGGCAACCCAACCTGCAGCCAGGTCATGGAAGGCGCGGCAGCATACAAGGCGCACAATGCTGATTGCGTGATTGGTTTTGGCGGCGGTGCGGCGCTTGACGTGGCCAAGGTTGTCGGTTTGGCAGCCACACATGAAGGCGACATTCTCGAATACGTGTGGGATCACCCGCAGGTGCGATCCATTGTCAATGCGCTGCCTTATTTTGTGGCCTTGCCAACCACCTCAGGCACAGGCTCTGAAGTCGGCCGTTCCAGCGTAGTAAGTGAAAACACCACGCACCTCAAGCGCGTGGTGTTCAGCGTCAAAATTCTGGCTCAGGTTGTCTTCGCTGACCCTGAACTCACGCTTGGTCTGCCGCCCGCAATAACTGCCGCAACCGGCATGGATGCGCTCACCCACAACATTGAAAGTTACCTTTCACCGGCCTACCATCCACTGTGCGACGGTATTGCGCTGGAGGGTACGCGTATTGCTGCTGCTGCGCTGCTTACAGCCTGCCAAGAGCCTGGCAATCTGCAGGCGCGCGGCGACATGATGATGGCTTCAATGATGGGTGCGATTGCCTTTCAGAAAGACCTCGGTGCAGTACATTCCTGCGCCCATGCACTGGGCGCGGTATTGGGCATGCACCACGGTCTGGCCAACGCGCTGATGATTGACACCGTGCTGGCCTGGAACTACGAAGCTGCACCGGCCAAGTTTGAAGAGCTGGCGCACGTTTGCGGCGTGCCCGGTGGCGGCAAGGAATTTGTGGCCTGGCTCCAGCAACTGAAAATCAATGTTGGCATTGTGGGCCGACTGTCGGCGCATGGTGTGACAGCCGCACACATCCCCCGCCTGGTTGAGATTGCCACTCTGGATATTTGCCATCAGACCAATCCGAGACCTTGCAACGCTGGCGATTTCAAGAATTTATTTGAGACAGCACTATGACCTCCGCAAGCCGCCTCAAGATAGGACTGTCAGCGTGCTTTTCTTACGCTGACCCGACACGCTCGTATTTCTCAGGTAAAACGCTGCAATATGTAGAGCAGTCGATTGCACATTGGGTCATGTCCACGGGCGCCATGGTCGTCATGGTGCCGTGCCCCACGGGCAGTACCCAGCGCGGCGACGTGACCTATGCGCACTATGCCCAGTGGCTGGACGGCTTGGTATTGCACGGCGGTGCCGACGTGTGGCCCGGTAGCTATGGTGAAACACCGCTTGATGAAAAATGGTCTGGTGACCGCGTGCGTGACGAATATGACAAGGCTCTGGTCGCCGCTTTCGAGGCCGTAGGCAAACCTATTTTTGGCGTTTGCCGCGGCTTGCAGTTACTTAACGTCGCCTTTGGTGGCACGCTTTACCAGGACATCACCACCCAGGTGCCAGACTCATTTGTGCACCGCGATGCAGACATATACGATCTGAATTTTCACAGCGTTAAGATCGTGCCCGGCTCGCAACTCTCATCGCTTTACCCGGGCGTTGAACGGGTACGCGTCAACAGCATTCACCACCAGGCGATCAAAGACCTCGCGCCAGAATTTGTGGCCGAAGCTTTTAGTGTGACCGATGGTATTGTTGAAGCGATACGCCGCAAAGACCGCTCCAAAAGCTATATCGCGGCTACGCAGTGGCACCCCGAATTTCACAAGTCCGGCTCGGACACGATTGATGACGCTGCCGTACTCGAAGATTTTTTGGCCGCCGTGGCCGCTGCCAAAACACAAGATTGAGCACCCAACAACATGAACCTCTTAGCTGTTTACAACCCCGCGACCGAAGCCCTGATTGCCGAGTTGCCTGCTGACGACGCCATGTCGGTTTCAGGCAAAGCCGTGCAGGCCCGTGTGGCCCAAGCGGGCTGGGCAAAGGTGAGTCTGGCTGAGCGCAAAGCCTGCATCGTGCGCTTTCGCGAAGGCATCGTGGCCGAGCTGGAGGCGCTGGCCACCACCATGACCAACGAAACTGGCAAGCCCATCACCATGTCGCGCAATGAACTCAACGGCCTGCTGGGGCGTATTGATTTTTTTCTGGCTGAAGTAGATGCCAGCACTGCGACTCAAACCGTGTTCAGCGACGGCGGCATGACCGAGCAGATCGAGCACCCCCCCCTCGGCGTGGTGGCCAATATTTCAGCCTGGAACTACCCCTGGTTTGTGGGCGGCAACGTGTTTATTCCAGCGCTGCTTACGGGCAACGCCGTGCTCTACAAGCCGTCTGAATACGCCGCCATGACCGGTGTGGCGATTGCGCGACTGCTGCATGCCGCTGGTGTGCCCGCAGATGTATTTGTGCTGCTGACGGGCGGTAGCGCAGTCGGCACAGCCCTGCTTGCGCAAAAAATTGATGGCCTGTTTTTTACCGGCTCTTACGCCACAGGCGCAAAAATCGCAGCGGCGCTCAGCACGCGCCTGGTCAAGCTGCAACTGGAGCTGGGCGGCAAAGACCCCACCTATGTTGCCGATGACGCCAACCCGCAAACTGCTGCCGAGTCCCTTGCCGACGGTGCGATGTACAACACCGGACAAAGCTGCTGCTCGGTGGAGCGCATCTATGTACATGCAAAAATTTACGACGCCTTTGTGGCTGCGTTTGTAGCCGCCGTCAAGACCTTCAAGGTCGGCCACCCGATGGCTGAGGACACCTACATCGGGGCGATTACCCGTGCGCCGCAGCTTGACGTTCTGGATGTGCAGGTAGCAGATGCCAAAGCCAAAGGCGCAGCGCTGCTGCTGGGCGGCAACCGGCTGGTTGGCCCCGGTAACTGGTACGCACCCACCGTGTTTTCAAACGTCAACCACAGCATGGAATTGATGAAGGAAGAAAGCTTTGGCCCCATCATCGGCATCCAGAAAGTATCTGGCGACGCCGAGGCCGTGAAGCTCATGAACGACACCCGCTACGGCCTGACGGCTGGCGTGTTCACGCCAGACGAAGCCCGTGCAAAAGCTTTGCTGGCCCAGGTCAACGCAGGCAGCGTGTACTGGAACTGCTGTGACCGGGTCAGCCCGCGCCTGCCATGGAGCGGCTACGGCGATTCGGGTGTGGGATTGACCTTGTCCACCTACGGCATACAGACATTTACCCGCCCTAAAGCCTGGCATCTCCGCCAACCATGAGTTTCTTATGAATGTCTTTAGAAATGGATTTATAGAAGTATCCACATGAAGCTCACGCTATTCGATCTCGACCACACGCTACTGAGCGGTGACAGCGATGTGCTGTGGTGCGATTTTCTGATGATCAAAGGCGTGCTCGACAAAAAGCTCTTTGCACCGCGCAATGCAGATATGGAAGCGCGCTACAAGTCCGGCACTGTAGGCCTGCAGGAGTTTGCCAATTTTTACGTTGGCACATTGGCCGGGCGCACCGAGCAGGAGTGGGAGCCGCTGAGGCAGGAGTTTTTGGCGGACTGGATTGTGCCGCGTGTATCGAGCGCCGCCATCGAATTGGTTGACAAGCATCTGGACGCGGGTGACCTGGTGGTGATGACCACCGCCACCAACCGTTTTATCACGGAGCTCACGGCGATTTACCTCAGCATTGAACATCTCATCGCTACCGAGCCCGAGCAAAAGAAAACCGGCTTTACCGGCCACACGACAGGCGCACTGAACATGCGGGAAGGCAAGGTCACGCGCTTGAAAGAGTGGATGAAAGCACGCGGATTACGGTTGAAGGATTGCATCAGCACTGCCTACAGCGACTCCATCAACGACCTGCCCTTGCTGCAGGCCGTCAATCAGCCCGTCGCTGTTAGCCCTGATGCCCAGCTGTTAGTCATTGCGCAAGGTGCGGGTTGGCCAGTCATGCACCTGCATTGAAACCGAAGCAAAAACAAACGACCAAAGCAACGCTGGCAACCCCAACACCGGCGCGGGCATCAGCTCAAATGCTTGCCCACAATACCGGCCAGCTCAAACATCGTGACCTGCGGTTTGCCAAACACACGCAACAGCTTGGCGTCGGCGTTGATGGCACGCTTGTTGGTGGCGTCTTGCAACCCCTCGGCCTTGATGTAGTCCCACAGCTTTTTGATGACCTGCGTACGGATCACCGGCTCGCCGCCAATGACGGCGGCCAGCGCGTCGCTGGGCTTGAGGCCCGTGCCCGGTTTGGCAACGCGGGCAACCTTGGCCTTGACGGTTTTGGCTGCAGGTACTTTCTTCGCCGCGACTTTTTTGGCTGCTGCCTTTTGGGCGGCAGGCGCGCCTGCCGCTTTCACCGCAACCGTTTTGCCAAACGGCGTCTTGATGGTGGCGGTGCCGGTTTTTGACGCGGCGGGCTTGCGCGGCGGAAACTTGGACGGCGCAAACTCAAAGTTGACTTTGCCCG
>JANXTM010000345.1 GCA_025352405.1 Polaromonas sp. | reverse complement strand
CCTGAATATCCAGCAAGGCCCGCTTGTATCGGGTCAAAGCGTGTTCCAGGTCTGCAACCCGTCCGCGTTCTGTCCGCAGTAGTTCCGCATCGGTTGCGGACACTTCAGCGATGAGTCCCATTTTTTCGGCAATGTGGCGTAGCTGCATGGGGTGAATGTCCACCGCGTAGCTGTCGCCCATCGATTCGTTTTCAAGTCGGATAAGGCCACTCGGCAAGACTTCAATGTTCAAATGCGGGATGGTGTCGGTAAATGCGTTCATGGTTTGGTTTCAGTGTGTCGTTTGAGTTGCAGTAGATGGCTTCTCTAGATGGTGTCCGTGTGGCGGTACAGGGAGAGTGCCGAAAATGGCCCTGATAGCACCGTGGGGCGGTACAGCGGGCAACTTCTCTGTACCGTGAGGCGGTGCAATAGGAGCCCTCTCTGTACCGTGTGGCGGTCTAAGGCTTGCGTTTTTCAGTGGCTGGCCTTTTTGGTATGCGCCCCGCTCAAAACACTTTTCAGCACCAGCGTCATAGCCCGGCAGCTTGTCGAGTGTTCGCCATGTAACCGCGTACCAACTGGCTTTGTTGGGGCGGTGTCCCATGACCGTCTGAAAAATAAACCCGCCTTCAAGTAGCTCGCGCTTAGCTTTGGTCAGCATGTCGGCAGACTTCCAACCGCGCGGCCCCAGGTAAGCACGGGAAAGCAACATTCGCCCGTTGTTGTCCCGCACGAACTGGCGCGCAACCTCCAGCAGCAAAGCCCGTGCGTGCATCGATAGGCGGGCGTATGCGGGGCAATCGAGCACTGCCCAGGGCAATGCCACAAACCCGCCCGAATCGCGCCCTGAGTCGCCTCTAGGCCGACTGTTACGTCCGTTAGCCACGGCGTGCCCGTTGCTGCCGTGCCAGCCAACGATAAACATTCCGGCGGTCGCGGGGGGTGAAGTGATACACACCCGGCCAGCAATCGAACAGGTCGCGGTCCTTTTTCCTTGTACGGGTGCAAGGCACCTCAAGGCCACGGCGGCGAAGCTCTGCGACCAGCTCCGGGCCATTAGATGCACCCGCTACGCTGTCGAGCTGCTCACGCGGTAACGGGCGGGTTAGCAATGCCTGAATCACGCGGAGGTGACGCGGGTTGTCAGTTCCAGTAAACTTCGGCTTGTTAGGGGCGCTCGATACTGCTTTTGTGGTGTCGGGCGTTTTCATTTGGCAGCCCTCCACCAGCGGGAAGGGGCGGCACACCATAAGCGCAGTGCCAGCGCAACGATAGCGGCTCTCATGCCACCCCCAGCACGCGCTTAATTTCGGCAGTGGGCCAATGCAGCTTTGAACTGCCTGCGATACGAATAGGGCGTATTGGCCCTGATTCCTTGCAAGCGTGAATGCGTGCTGTTTGCGGCGCAATATGCATATAGTGTGCATATGCGGCGGTGTCCACGGTAGGACGGGTTTCCAGTTCCAGGGGCGTGAACTGTTGCGGGGCGGTCGCCTCGCGCATCGCTTGGATGCTTGAATGGGTTGTGGTTTCCATGTTTTCGCTTTCGCGTTTGTTGAACATGGTTGAATTGCGATGGCGGGGCAATCTGTGTCTGATTAACCCCGTCGAAACTCATTCGCAAACCCCGGCCAAAGTGGTGCAGTAACCCCGGCCAATAAGTAGTTTTACCCCGGTCAATCGGCGTTTGGGTCGCCTATCGAGTGTTGGTTGTAAACCTTTAAAAAATGACCTTTCAGCAGTCGCCATGCTGTCGTGTCGTTAATCGGTTTACCCTTCCTTCGCTGGGGGTCCACCAGCCATTGCAAGACCTCAAAAGGACAAAATAACGGCTCTGCGCTATTTCTGCCGCCTTGTCCCTTGAACTTACGAGCAGCCTTCAATTTGGGGGCGTCTGTCAGGTTGTCAAACCACGTCATGTCCATTTTGGTTATGCCACCAAACGCATCAATCAATTCTTTGCGGGTTGCCACTATCGTGAAGTCAACTTCATCATCCCCCACGGGCGCGGGCGTTGCGGTGCTTTGAACTGGCGCGGTGCCAGCTTGGGGCTCTGTTGCTTTTGGGACGCATTCATTGAATACATCCTCGATAGCCTTTGTTACGCTCCAGCCGAGACCGATTGATTGAAAGAACTGCTCCGCGTCGTGCACTGTCACTATCCACTCATCATTAGCAGGTAGTGAGGGCAACGGCATCATCGAGTCGCTACGAGCAGCTAGAAAGCCCTTTTTTATTGCGTTTCTGAGGGCCTGATATGTTTCAATAACAAATTCATTTTTGTCCCCATGATGGTGATATTCAATCACTAGGGCCATAAGTTCAACGGGCGTCACAGCTTGGCGGATTCTGGCGCGACTTATCCAGAATCTAGCCCCAAAAAACGCTTGGTTGACTTGCTCCAAGTTTATAGAGCCGTCGGGTGAACCTACATCCTTGACGGGTGCGGGCGTCGCAGTGTTGTTACTTTGAATTTCGCCGATAGGCAGCTTGGAATCAAAATCTAATAACGTCAGTTCTTTGGCGGCTTCCTTAAGCATGGGACACCTCTCTACTTTCTGCTTGGACTACCTTGAACCCCGGGTCTACAAGTTCGCCGAATTGAGCTTTCAGAGCGACCATTGCGCTCAGGCTTTCAGCCAAGGCAGCCACAGCCCAAGACGCTTGTG
>JANXTM010000324.1 GCA_025352405.1 Polaromonas sp. | reverse complement strand
GGTTGCGGGTGGTTTGGCTGCGGGCTTGGCTGTCGGCGCGGGTGTGATGGCCGCGCAAGCAATAGGCAGAAGCTTTTCGAGTAACAACGAACAACGCCCGGCCCATTTAAGCGACAGCGCAGCCAGCAGCGGGCAGCCTCTGCCGGGCAACGCTGATTTGGGCGGTCAGAACTTCGGCATCAACGACACCAACTCATGGGATGACGCTGGTAGTAGCTCTGACGCCGGTGGGGGCGGTGGCGGCGACTGGGACAACTGAGCAGAGAGCAGCTTGCCTGGCAGAAGGAGCTTCGGATGCAAAGATGTCACAGCGGCAGGCTTTCAGGGTGCAGCGAAATTCCGGCCGGATTATTTGGCCGGATTGATCAGGCACTTGGTGCCTGTGGCGCGTTGGCCGTACACCGCAATCACGTCCACCTGCAGAGCTTCGGCCAGTGAAATTTCTTTTGAGTAGTTGCTGGCGAAAGTGGTTTTTAATTCCGCCACCACCCGTTGTTTGAGGGCATGTGAGGCGGCATCGCCCAGCTTCTGCAAAAAAGGAAACAGTAGCCATCCGCCCATGCCCCAAGTCATGCCGAAGCTGCGGTTGAACTCTGTCGGACCGGTGTCCAGGCCGCCATAAATATAGACCTGCTTGTGGGTGGTGGAGCCATAGCGGCTGTAGGTCGTGGCGGTTTTGTTAAGCGCTGCTTCCATGCAGGTCAAAATTTGTCCGGCCAGCTTGCCACCGCCCGTGGCGTCAAAGGCAATGGTCGCACCTGTGGCGACCAGTGCGGCGGTCAGGTCATCCATGAATGAGGGTGCGCTGGTGTCGCACACGTAGCGGGCGCCCAGCACCCGCAGCAGCGCCGCTTGCTCGGGCTTGCGCACAATGTTGACCAAGTCAATGTTGTCCTTAATGCAAATTTTGTTAAGCATCTGGCCGAGGTTGGACGCTGCTGCGGTGTGCACCAGTGCCGTGTGGCCCTCACGCCGCATGGTTTCGACCATGCCGAGAGAGGTCAGCGGGTTGACAAAGCACGACGCGCCTTCAGCCGGGGTGGTGCCCTCGGGCAAGACCAGGCACTGCGCGGCTTTCACGCACCGCAATTGCGAGTACATGGCACCGCCGAGTACCGCCACTGTTTTGCCTAGCAGCGCGCGGGCAGCAGGAGATGAGCCGGTGTCGACCACCACACCCGCGCCTTCATTGCCCACAGGCATGGACTGACCCAGCCGAGCCGCCATGCTCGGCATGAATTTGTCTGGAATGGTCGCGGTTACCGCCGGGTTGGTTGGCGTGCCTGTCTGTCTGGCGGTGCGCATGTCTGCAGCACCAAACAACAAACCGATATCAGACGGATTTACAGGAGCGGCCTCGATGCGCACCACCACATCATCAGGCGCCAGGTCGTCAATGGTGTCGCTTGCCAGCGACAGCTCCAGTTCCCCACGGGGTAAAACCAGAGAGCGAAGTTGAAGCCCGGTGCGTAGCGATGAAGTGCTCATGTCTGCCTTGTGTTTCATAAAGTCCGTGCAGCATACGCCGAAGTGACGGGCAGTGTTGTATGTCTAAAAATGCGGTGGTAAATCATCGTGCAGGCTGCGCGCCGGTCGCATGCCACCGTCTGTTGACAACTGGCGCAGTTCGGTGACCTCGCGCACCAGGGCATCGATTTGCTGTTGCTGCCGCACGATGACCTGGTCAAGCTGCTCCAGCAGGTCTTCGGTAAAGCTCGCCTTGATCTCGAGATCGGTCAGGCTCTGTGCCATGGCCTGCTGTGTAGCCTGCTGCGCTGCTTTGTCGTAGGTTTGTTCCATTACCGTATTGGACATGAATTGCAGCGGGGTCTGCGCTTATGGTCACTACACTTGTGGTTTTATATAACCGCGAACGCCCCAAGCCGCCCCCAATGGAAATATTTACGCTGCTCCTGTTGATGGCCGTCGGCCTCTACATCCTTAAATCAAAAGATCAAAAAAGGCGCATTGGTTTGTTGGGAAAGTATCTTGGCAAGCAGCAAATTGAAAAAATGATGGAGACCCTGACGGTGGGCTACAACCGGGCCTTGAGTGAACCAGATGCAGCCCGCCAGGCACAAATCCTGAGTTTGCAGAACACCACCGAGCTGGCGTTGAGCGAGCAGTTCAACCGCTTCGTGGCCGAGTTTTCAGGCGTGGATGCGCTCGACGCGCGTGTGAGCAAAATTGGTTTTGCCATTCCTTATGCCGACAAAATATTTCCCGGCACCACATTTGATTTGCGCAAAGCCCTGGCCATTCACGCGCAGGGCATAGCGCTGGCCGTCAACAACCCCTTGGGCTTGAGCCCCAAAAGCCGGGCTTTTC
>JANXTM010000300.1 GCA_025352405.1 Polaromonas sp. | reverse complement strand
GGCGCATAGGGGCAGCCGCCCAGCCCACCGAGCGAGCCGTCGAAGCGCGTGATGCCGCCCTGCACGGCAGCCAGTACATTGGCCAAGCCCATGCCGCGCGTGTTGTGAAAGTGAAGTGTCAGTCGCAGCTGTTCAAAACGTTGTTGCAGGGCTTCCACCATGCGGCTGACCTGCGCCGGATGCGCCATGCCGGTAGTGTCGCAAATGGTGAGGCCGCGCACACCCTGCGCTGCAAAGCGGCTGACCAGATCAAGCACAGTGCTTTCAGGTACGTCGCCCTCCATCGGGCAGCCAAAGCAGCACGACAAAGAGATATTGACCGGCGTTTTTCCATCGACGCGCCGGATGACTTCAGACAAAGCTGTAAAGCTGTTGGTCATCGGCATGCGCAGGTTGGCCAGGTTGTGCGTTTCCGAGGTAGACATCACCAGGTTCAGTTCGTCTGCCCTGGCTTCGAGTGCCCGCTCTGCGCCACGCAGGTTGGGCACCAGCACCGTGTATTCAACGCCGGGTAGGCGGCGGATACGGCCCATGACCTCGTCTGCGTCGCGCAGCATCGGTATTGCTTTGGGAGAAGTGAATGACGTGACTTCTATTTTTGCGTAACCGCATTCGCTCAGTGCATCGACCAGCGCGATTTTCGTGTCGGTGGGAATGAAATTCGCCTCAATCTGGAACCCGTCCCGGGTCGCCACTTCATTGAAAAATATCCGCTTCATGCCTTGTCTCCAGAAATAATGCCGCGGCTTTTAAGGCCTTGAATCTGCTCGGGTGTGAGGCCCAGTTCATGCAGAACGTCGTCCGTGTCCTGGCCCAGCGTTGGCGCGTTGCGTCGATGCCGGCCAGGCGTAGCCGAGAGTTTGGGCACGATGCCAGGCACCGCCAGCGTACTGCCGTCGTCCATCTGCACGCTGGCCAGCATGCCGCGTGCCTGGTAGTGCGGGTCGGCCGCAATGTCTGCAATGGTGTAGATGCGGCCTGCGGGTACTGCCGCCATGTCGAGTGCTGCCATGACCTCGTCCACGCTGCGGGTGGCGGTCCATAAGCCGATAGCCACGTCGATTTCAGCCACACGCGCTACGCGGCCGGCGTTGTCGGCCAGCGCCGGGTCGGCACCCAAATCATCGCGGCCAATGACCTTCATCAGTCGCTTGAAAATGCTGTCACCGTTGCCCGCGATAAGTGCATAGCCGCCATCGCTGCAAGCGTAGGCATTGCTCGGTGCGATGCCGGGCAGGGCGCTGCCGGCCGGGCCGCGTACCGCGCCAAAGGCGCTGTATTCGGGCAACAGGCTTTCCATGCAGTTAAAAACCGCTTCGTAAAGCGCCACGTCAATGACTTGTCCCTGGCCGGATGTGTGGCGGTGTTGCAGCGCCAGCAAAATGCCGATCACCCCATGCAGCGCCGCCAGTGTGTCGCCGATGCTCACACCCACGCGTACAGGCACACGGTCCGGTTCGGCGGTTAGGTGACGCAGGCCGCTCATGGCTTCGGCGACCACACCAAAACCGGGGCGATCGCGATAGGGGCCGGTCTGGCCGTAGCCGCTGATGCGCAGCATGATTAGGCGCGGGTTGAGTTTGAGCAAGTCGGCCGGCCCAAGTCCCCAGCCTTCCATGGCGCCAGGGCGGAAGTTCTCAATCAGCACATCGGCGTCGAGTGCCAGCTTGCGCACGATGTCTTGTGCCTCGGGCTGTTTCAAGTCGAGCGCAACTGAGCGTTTGTTGCGTGACTGCACCTGCCACCAGACCGAGGTGCCGTCTTTGAGCAAGCGCCATTTGCGCAAAGGGTCACCGGCCTCTGGCGCTTCAATCTTGATGACATCTGCACCAAAATCAGCCAGTGTTTTGGCGGCAAAGGGCCCGGCAATCAGCTGCCCAAGCTCAAGAACTTTCAGACCAGCAAGCGGGCCGGCGGAAGCGGACGGGTCTGGGGATAAAGAGGTGTTCATGGCGGCGCAGTGTGCCGTCACTCTTGCCGGGTGTCCATTACTGTTTGTGAGCCCTGGCCTTCGCATTTTGCGAAGGCTGCGTCAAAAATGTCAAAAACGCCACCAGTGATGCAATGCCCTCGTCGCGCTCGCCTGCAGCGGTAGCCACCAGCAGCCGGCGTTGCGCCCAGCTGTCACTGAGCGGGCGCCAGCCCAGCTTCATGGCCTTGACAATCGGCAGGCTCGCGCCTTTGGGCAGTACGGCAATGCCCAGGCCGGAGGCCACCATGTGGCACACCGCGTCAAAGCTGCGAACCTGCATTCGCAGCTTGAAGGGCCGGTTCACTGCCAACGCGGCTTGCTGCTGCTTTTGCAGCATGGCGGCGCCAGCCGTGAGGCTGATCCATTCTTCGTCCAGCGTGTCGGCAAAATCCATGGACGTTTTTGCGCTGGCAAATCGGTGCTGGGCGGGCATCACCAGTACCAGCTCGTCGGTACGAAAAAGCTGGGTTGCCAGCCCCGTGGTGTCTGGCCCTTCCACAAACACGGCGACATCTGCACGGCCTTCACGCAGGGTGGTAACCACGGCTTCAGACACCTGCTCTTCGAGCTCAATGCGGACCTGCGGATGTAGCTCGGCATAGCGCGCCAGCAAGGGCGGTAAAAACTGGCTGATGGCTGCGCTGCTGGCGCACAGACTGATATGGCGCGCAATGCCGTACCGTAAATCCCCCAGCTCGGCACCCAGTTGCGCCATGGTTTGCAGCAGAGTGAGCCCGTGTTTGACAAAAACGCGACCTGCAGGCGTGGGCAGTAGCCCACGCGCATGGCGTTCAAACAGCACATCACCGAGCGCGTTTTCCAGTGCCTTGATGCGGCGGCTGGCTGCCGCCAAAGCCAGGTGCGAATCGCGGGCGGCGGCGCTCAGGCTGCCCGTTTGGAAGCAGGCGACCGCCAGGCGTACGGATACCAGATCAAACCGGGCCAGGTTGTAGGTGGCCATGAGGCGTGGGTTCACACCTGGTTCAGATCTTTTTGGCAGGCGGTTTTTTTGCTGCCGTCTTTTTGGCTACGGGTCCGCCAGGGGTGGGGACTTTGTCTGTCTTGGCGCCTTTGGCGATCAGCGCATCAAGGTTTTTCACGATCTCACCTTCAATCCTGTCTTTGAACGCACCGAGCAAAAAGCCCAGTTTGGCCTGCAGCTCAAAGGCATCTTTGCTTACCGTCAAGGTGCCAGTCACGCCTGATCGCTTGAAGCTGACTTCATCCATCGTGCTTCCCTCCTGGTAGGTGCATTTCATGTCAAACTTTTCTTCGGCCTGTTCGGCCCATTTGAAAGCGGTCTTGCGTGCCTGCGCCAGGCCCATGCCGTGCTGGCGCTCGATGTGGATATCAGCCATAGAGAGTCTCCGTCTAGTTTGTTTTTAAAGCCTTGTGTCGGTCATCTTGCGGCAACGCAGCCAGCTGTTTGACTGCAGCGTAAAACCGCTGCCAGTCGCCGCCTTCGCGCGCAAACAGCGCCTCAAATCCGGGCACCAGTTGATCATAGGCGGCCTGTGCGCCAAACGCGGCGTTGTTCGCGCGCGCCACCCATGGGTCATAGCCGGCAAAGCCGTTCCAGTTGGTTTTGAGCTGGGTATAGCGGTCACGAAAATTCTGCATTGCTATGTTTTTCATAGCTAGTTGCCCCCGTTTTTTCTGCAGCAATGGTTCTTTTGGCTCATAAATTTCGGCCAATTCACGACGTGTGGTCAGCGCAAGTGCCCGGAACGCCTGACGCCGCTGGTCGAACGCGGCGTACTGCTGGCGGGCCACATCGCTGGCCTGGGCGGCGAGCCAGCGCTGGCTGCCCAGGCGCTCCACGGCTGTTGCAAACGACTCGTTGAACATGGTGTCACCTGCGGCATACACCACCTGGTGGGATAGCTCATGAAACACCAGCCTGGCGAGCTCGCCCTCGGGGTAATTGATAAAGGTGCTCAGCAGCGGGTCACCGCCGGCCCAGTTCATCCAGCCCAGCGTGGAGTAAGCCGGTACCCCGTAGACGCTGACCTCCAGCCCCTGGGCCTCGAGCTGCGCGGCCTCGGCGCGGGCTTCAAGCTCATTGAAGTAGCCTTTGTAACCCACGCAACCCACCACTGGAAAGCACCAGGTGTGAAGCGTCAGTGACAATTCTGGCGCGGCCACCACGTTCCACACCACCGCGCTGCGGCGCAAGTCGGCGTAGCGGTGGTAGCTCGGGTTGTCGGGTAGTTTCAGCTCGGTCACCGCAAAGCTGCGTATGCGCTGGCTCATAGCCAGGCGCGCCTTGAGTGGCTCGGGCGTTTGCGCGTCCGCCAACCACTCGTCTACAGGCCGGGCGGCGTTGATAAGGCTCAGGTGGCCGCTGACAGACTGCCAGTAATAATTGACGCCTGCACAGCCTGCCAGGCTGGCACTGACTGCCACTGCCGCCAGCGCTGCAAAGGGTTTTTTGGCGGCCAATCCCTGATCCGTTTCAAACGCTGGGTGAAACAGGAGGTGGAGCCACGCAGACTTCGACCAGACAGTCGTAAAACACTGGTCCACGGCCCAGATCGGTCAGGTGCTGGCTGGTGAGCTGGTTCACGTTGGTGCCGGCCAGCCCCAATTTTCGCCACCAGATACCCATGCCATTGACCACACCCGGCCGGGCTCTGCCGGAGACTTCGGCTTTGACAAGATACGTGCCGCGCTGGTTGAACACCTTGACAACCGCACCCGTGGTGATGCCGCGCGACGCGGCATCGTCAACATGTATTTCGAGCACAGGTTCTCCTTCGATGTTGCGCAGGCTTTTCACGTTGACAAAGGTCGAATTCAAAAAATTGCGCGCCGGTGGCGAGATCATGGCCAGCGGGTAATGGCTTGAGGTGCCGGGCATTTCGTAGTTCGGTACATGGTCGGGCAGGCCGTCGAGGCCCTGCGTTACCAGCCGCGTGCTGAAAAACTCGCATTTTCCGGACGGCGTGGGAAAGCCTCCGCCAGCAAACGGAGCATCGGGTAATGTCAAAGTTGCAAAGCCTTTGTCCAGCAGTTCATTGAAGTCCACCTCGTCACCGTAGACCGTGCGGCACAGGGCCTCGTCGCTGTCTGAAAAGCAGGCATCGGTCAACCCCATGCGTGCCGCCAGTTCGCGAAAAATCTGCGTGTTGGGCTTGGCCTGGCCTAGCGGCGCAATGGCCGGGCGATTAAGCAAGGCGTCGGTGTGGCCGTAAGCGCTGTGCACATCCCAGTGCTCAAGCTGGGTGGTGGCGGGCAGCAGGTAATCGGCGTAGTCGGCGGTGTCGGTTTGAAAATGCTCCAGCACTACCGTGAACAGGTCTTCCCGCGCAAAACCCTGCACCACTTTGCCAGACTCGGGCGCCACCGCTACTGGGTTGCTGTTGTAGACCACCAGCGCCTCTATTTTGGGACCAAAGCCGGCGGAGCTGTCGGCCAGCAGATCATTGCCAATCGTGCTCATATTGATGGTGCGTGGCTGCTTACCGGGGTGATGAAGCGCCAGTAAATCGGGCCGTTGCAGTGCATTTTTATCAACTGGAAACATGCCAGAGCTGCTCAGTAACACGCCGCCGGCACGGTGCCGCCACGCGCCAATTAATGCGGGCAGACAAGCCACCGCGCGCGCCGCATTGCCGCCGCCACGCACGCGCTGCATGCCGTAGTTCAGGCGGATGGCGGCTGGCTGCTGGTTTACCAGGCACTGACCGTAGTCACGCGCCAGGTTTTTAATCTGCGTTACAGGTACGCCGCAGATACCGGCTGCACGCTCGGGTGGCCATTGCAGGGCGCGTGCCTTGAGCTCAGCCCAGCCCAGCGTGTGGCGCGCGATGTAATCGTGGTCCAGCCAGTCGTGCGTGACCAGTTCATGCATCAGGCTTAGCGCCAGAGCCGCATCGGTGCCCGGCAACAGGGCGATGTGCTCGTGGCATTTCTCGGCAGTTTCGCTTTTGCGCGGGTCAATGCACACCAGCCGCGCGCCATCGCGTTTGGCTTGCTGGGCATAGCGCCAGAAGTGCAGGTTGCTGCCAATCGAATTGCTGCCCCAGATGATGATGAGCTTGGACTCGGCAAAAAACTCCACCTTCATGCCGACCTTGCCGCCCAGCGTCTGCGTGAAGCCCTCGCCACCTGCGGTAGAGCAAATCGTGCGGTCCAGCAGCGAGGCACCAAGACGGTTGAAAAACCGCCTGTCCATGCTTTCACCTTGCAACTGGCCCATGGTGCCGGCGTAGCTGTAGGGCACGATGGCTTCAGGGTTGCGTGCGGCAATGGTTGTCAGGCGCGCGGCGATATCGGTGAGGGCTTCGTCCCAGCTCACAGGTTCAAACTGCCCGGCGCCCTTTTGGCCCACGCGCTTGAGGGGCGTCAAAAGGCGCTCGGGGTGGTAAGTTCGCTCGGTGTAGCGCGACACCTTGTTGCACAGCACACCGCCGGTTTGCGGGTGGTCCGGGTTGCCTTGGACCTTGGTGGCCACCCCGTCCTCCACCGTCGTGAGCAGGGCGCAAGTGTCGGGGCAGTCGTGCGGACAGGCACCGCGTATTTGTACG
>JANXTM010000282.1 GCA_025352405.1 Polaromonas sp. | reverse complement strand
TTGCTGCTTTTGATTTGTGTGGCACTGATGGCAATTTCTGCACCCTTGCTGTTTCCTGAGGACCCCTGGGATATGGTGGCTGCGCCATTTTTGTGGCCCGGGCAAGATCCAAAATTTCTGTTGGGTTCCGACATCATGGGGCGCGATCTGGCGAGCGGGTTGTTTCATGGCGCACGAATTTCGTTGCTGGTCGGCTTTACGGCCACGCTGGCAGCGGTGTTGCTAGGGACGGCTGTCGGCGCCATAGCCGGCTTCTACGGGGGGCGGGTCGACAGTGCATTGATGGCGCTTACCGAGCTGTTTCAGACCATCCCCCAATTCATCTTCGCCATTGTTGTCGTGGCGATTCTCGCGCCTACCGTCACCACCGTGACGTTTGCGCTGGCGATTGTTTCGTGGCCCGCCATTGCCCGGCTGGTGCGGGCTGAATTCATGACGCTGCGGGAGCGGGACTTTGTATTGGCAGGCATATCTGTCGGCATGAGCAATTTCCGCATCATCACCACCCAAATTCTGCCGAACGCACTGGGTCCCATCATCGTCACCGGCTCGCTCATGATCGCCACAACAATTTTGACCGAAGCCGGCCTCGCTTTTCTTGGCCTTGGCGATCCCAACGTCATGAGCTGGGGGACAATTATCGGCGCGGGTCGCGACGCCTTGCGAAGTGCCTGGTACATCACCGCCATCCCCGGCCTGGCCATTATGTTCACTGTGCTCGGTTTAAATCTGGTGGGCGAGGGCTTGAACGATGCGCTCAACCCGCGCCTGAAGAATCGCTGATGAACACTACGCATGACGCACACGCGCTTTCAATGCGCAATCCATCGACCGGCCCGGTGCTGGAGGTCAAAAATCTCAGCACGCATTTCCATACCTCCAAAGGTGTCTTGAAAGCGGTGGATGACGTATCTTTCACCATTGGACACTCGGAAATTCTGGCACTCGTTGGCGAATCGGGTTGCGGAAAATCCGTCACCGCGCTTTCAATCATGCGGCTCATCGCCACCCCGCCCGGCAAGATCGCAGGCGGGGAAGTGATCTTTAATGGCCAGGATTTGCTACGCCTCAGTCCGGCACAAATGCAGCAAGTGCGCGGCAACGGGATCGGCATGATTTTCCAGGAGCCCATGACCTCGCTGAACCCCGTTCTGACGATTGGCGAGCAAATTTCAGAGACCTTGATTGCGCATCGCGGTGAAAGTTTAAAAAGCGCAACTGAAAAAGCCTGCGAATTGCTGGATCTCGTACGTATGTCTGCCCCACGGCAACGCCTTGGCCAGTATCCCCATGAGCTTTCGGGTGGCATGCGGCAACGCGTGATGATTGCGATGGCGCTTGCCTGCGAGCCCAAGTTATTGATTGCCGATGAACCCACCACCGCGCTGGATGTCACCGTGCAAGCCCAGATCCTTGATCTGCTGCTGGAAATGCGCGAACGCCTGGGAATGTCGATTCTGCTCATTACGCACGACCTCGGTGTGGTCGCTGAAGTTGCCGATCGCGTCGCCTTGATGTATGCGGGCAAAAAAATTGAAGAGGCTTCGGTATTTGATCTGTTTCAACGCCCGCAGCATCCCTACACACAAGGCTTGATCCAGGCCTCGCCCTCAGCTTCAGGTGGCGTGGCAACCAGGCTCAAGGAGATTCGTGGGCAGGTTCCAGCGCTACACGCCATGCCTGCGGGTTGCAGCTTTGCACCGCGCTGCGAATGGGGTATTGACGCCTGCCGCAGCAAGCCGCCCGCGCTAAGCGAATCTTTTGCAGCCCACTACGTTGCATGCCATCGACAGTACGAGCACACGTCGCAAACTTTTGTCACCAAAGAAAAGCCTGCCTTATGACGCAAGAACTTCTACGCGTTGAAAAGCTCGCCAAGTATTTTGATGCGGGTCATGGGCGTCGCGTTCATGCCGTTGATGGCGTCAGCTTCACTCTAGCCCAGGGTGAAACCTTGGGTCTTGTTGGCGAATCGGGTTGCGGCAAGTCCACCCTTGGCCGCACCATCATCAAACTGCTGGTGCCAGATGCAGGGTCGGTACATCTGTCTGGACAAAATCTGTCCGACATGAGCGCCCTACAGGTCAAGTCCTTTCGGCGCGAAGCGCAAATGATTTTTCAAGACCCTTTCGCCTCGCTCAACCCACGCAGTACCGTCGGGCGAGCCATTGAAGAACCGCTGATCGTGCATGGCCTGGGTAATCGACACGAAAGAGCTGCCCGCGTCAATTGGTTGTTGGAACGGGTCGGACTCCCACCTGATGCGGCCCATCGTCACCCGCACGAATTTTCTGGCGGACAGCGTCAACGTATCGGCATCGCACGTGCATTGGCGTTGAACCCAAAACTGATCGTATGTGATGAGCCGGTGTCCGCGCTTGATGTCTCTGTTCGCGCGCAGGTGTTGAATTTACTGGCTGACTTACGCGACGAACTTGGGCTCTCCTATCTGTTTATCTCGCACGACTTGTCCGTGGTTGAACACTTTTGCGATCGGGTCGCGGTAATGTACTTGGGCCGCATCGTCGAACTCGCGCCGCGCAAAACGCTGTGGCAGCAGCCGCTGCATCCCTATACCCGCGCACTGCTGGAGGCGGCACCGTTGCCTGATCCGACCAGACGGCGCGGGCGCAGACAGTTGCTGCAAGGTGAAATCCCCAGCCCAATTGATCCACCCTCAGGGTGTCACTTTCATTCAAGGTGTCCGCACAAAATCGCAAAGTGCGAGACCGTAGCGCCCCCACTGCTTACCCGGGCCGACGGCCACCAGGTGGCGTGCCATTTAGCTGACAATTTTTACACCCCGAACCAGGAAGATACTCATGTACAAACTCATTAGTGCCACGCCCAGCCCCTATGCGCGCAAGGTGCGTATCCAGTTGGCAGAAAAAGGAATTCCCTTTGAACTGATCACTGAGGTGCCCTGGAACTCTGACACGCAAACGCCCCTGCACAACCCACTCGAAAAGCTTCCAGTTCTGATTTGCCCGGATGGGACAAGCGTGTTCGAGTCACGCTATATCAATGAGTGGATTGAGTACAAGCACCCGACCCACCCACTGTTCCCAAAAGATATTGACGGCATTTTGGCCGTCAAACGCTGCGAAGTCATTGCTGATGGCGCCTGCGACGCGCTGGTACAAATGTTCTTTGAAATTGCGCGTGATTCCGACAAGCAAAGCAAACCCTGGTTTGATCGTCAACAACGCAAAGTCGATGGCGCTTTGCGGTCGTTCTCAGACTCGATTGGATCCAAAGAATTTTGCCATGGTGACACGCTAACGCTCGCCGATATTGCTGTCGGAACCTTGCTGCGCTACCTCACCGTGCGCTGGCCCGCCAAGCCGTGGCGCGAGCAATACCCAGGCTTGGCCGTTTACTCTGACCGTCTTGAATTGCGCCCTTCATTTATGGCCACCGTACCGGTGCCCCAGGTGATTCGGGATCGGGTGGCCTAGTGCAATGCGTCCTTCATACAAAAAACGACCTAGATCAAATTTAAAACAAGGAAAATCACAATGAAAAAGCCACCAGTTGCCGTCAGCCCCCATGAAGTTGAGTCAATCGTCTCGGACTGGGTAGTTGGCAAGATTCTGTCCGAGCCAGCCATCACAGGCGTCAATTCAATGAGCGCAGTCTCGATTTATTTTGACCCTGGCCAAGGGCACACACGTCATCAGCACACCGAAGCAGACCAGCTGATTTTCATCATTTCGGGCGAAGCTGAAATGATGATTGAATTTACCGAAGGCCAACCCGAGCACCGTTTGGTTCGTGCGGGCGATCTGGTTACCATTCCAAAAAACGCCTTTCACTCCACCATGAACAACAGCTGGGAACCGGTCAAAATTCTGGCTGTTTATTCACCCGCAGGGGTAGAAAGCGGCATGCGCAATGCCGCCAGCTTTAAGGTGTTGGCTCCGGGCGTTGTTCCGGCGCGTCGGGACCCACCAACTGCAGCCTAGGTATTGGATTGATGAAGTCAATTGAGGTTATGCGATGCCAGGAGCACTGACGGGTTTTCGGGTTCTTGATTTTGGGCAATACGTGGCGGGCCCCTTGGCCGCCATGCTGCTGTGCGAGCAAGGTGCCGAAGTCATTCGTATTGACCCGCCGGGCGGACCTCGAGATGCCTCCGTCGCCGGTGCGATTTTTAATCGCGGTAAAAAAAGCATGGTGCTGGACTTGAAAAGCGAAGCCGACAAACACGTCGCCTTGCAGCTGGTGGACACCGCAGACCTTCTGATCGAGAATTTTCGACCGGGTAAATTTGCCGCGCTTGGCCTGGGCTACGACACCCTCGCCCAGCAAAACTCGCGACTGGTGTATTGCTCCATGCCAGGCTTTGCGCATGATGACCCGCGCGCCGCACTCGCAGGATGGGAGGCCATCATCGGGGCCGCCACTGATACTTACCGCCCTACGCCCGGCAGCAATGGGTCCACGCCCAAGTTTTGGAACTTGCCTGTCGCATCCCATTTTGCTGCGATGCTGGCGGCAACGGCCTGTGTCAATGCGTTGAACGCACGGCAGCGCGATGGCTTAGGGCAGCACATCGAAGTGGCGTTGTTTGATGCGATGTTCACCGCCATCGGAGCCCGGGGTATGCAGATGCCCACAGCTGTAGATATGTCGCTGGATTTCACCGGCTTTGGCGTCTACGAATGCCAGGATGGCCGTTACGTGCATTTCGCGCCGGTGGCACCTCGCTTCATGGACTGGTTTGTAACGGCAGCGGGCGTTACGGCGTGGGCGACTGAGGGACTACTTGACCGCGCTGCGCTTTCGACATGCCCTGAAACTGTCTTGCGTTTGAGGTCCAAGCTCACTGACTTATTTAAAACACGCACTGCGCTGGCGTGGGAAACCTTGGCCGAAACAGCCGGCGTGCCGTTGAGTGTCTGCAGAACAACTGCGGAGTGGTCTGACACAGGGCACGCCTTGGCTTCACAATCAGTTGTATCGATAAATGATTTTGAATATGGCACGATGAAGCAGCCGGGCATACCGGTTCGACTGTCAGTCTCGAAAGAGCAGATTCAAGGCCCGAGACACCCGCTTGATGCGGACAGTGCGAGCATCCTTGCTGACCTCTTGCAGTCACAGTCACAGGCCGCACGACATGCAAACTTCAAAGTCAACCCGCCATGCACAGATCCCGCGTTGAAAGGGGTACGAATACTGGACCTCACCCAGGTCTGGGCCGGCCCGACTGCAGCGCGTGCCTTGGCCGAATTCGGCGCTGATGTCATCAAAATCAACAGTCCGCATGAACCCATCATGTCGCACTACGATGTTAATCGGGGCAAACAAAGTATTCTGCTCGACTTCAAAGATCCAAAGGACATGGAGACTTTTCTGCGACTGGTCAAGTCCGCTGACGTCGTCATGCAAAACTTCAGGCACGGTGTAGCCGAGGGGCTAGGCATAGGCTACCAAGACCTCGTCAAGATCAAACCCGAAATCATTTACGCATCAGTCAGTGCTTTTGGCTATGACGGTCCCTGGTGCAGTCGGCGTGGTTATGAAGTGCAGGCACAGGCCGCTGCAGGGGCGCAGATCGATTTTGGTTGGCCGGATCAGCCCGCTCGGCTGCCCTACGAAATCAACGACTACGGCACAGGCGTGCTCACGGCCTTTGGGATGTCACTGGCATTGCTGCA
>JANXTM010000279.1 GCA_025352405.1 Polaromonas sp. | reverse complement strand
CTGAAAAATCAGGCGCCACCTCCCTCCCCACCCGTAAGACCCCAGTAGCCAATTCCGCGCAAACTACAGTCTGCCTTGCTATACATTCAAACCAGAACAGGAGACCCTCATGAGTCGTGAAGTTGTTGTTGTCAGCGCTGTGCGCACCGCCATTGGTACGTACGGCGGAAGCCTTAAAGACATTCCCCCGACTGACCTGGCCGCTACGGTGGTGCGCGAGTCGCTCGCCCGCGCCGGTGTCGATGGCAAAGACGTGGGCCATGTGGTGTTTGGTCATGTGCTGAACACTGAGCCCAAAGACATGTACCTGTCACGGGTGGCGGCCATCAACGGCGGTTGTGGCGAAGGCACGCCAGCGTTCAACGTCAACCGGCTGTGCGGCTCGGGCCTGCAGGCGATTGTCTCGGCCAGCCAGTCAATTTTGCTCGGCGATGCCGACATTGCCATAGGCGGCGGGGCTGAAAACATGAGCCGTGGCCCGTATGCCAGCCTGGCTACGCGCTGGGGTGCCCGCATGGGCGACACCAAAATGATCGATATGGTGGTCGGCGCGCTGCATGATCCTTTCCAGAACATCCACATGGGCGTGACGGCTGAAAACATCGCCGCTAAATGGGGTATCACCCGTGAAGAGCAGGACGCGATTGCGGTCGAAAGCCACAACCGCGCCCAACGCGCCACGGATGCCGGTTACTTCAAGGACCAGATCGTGCCCATCATGCTGAAAAGCAAAAAGGGCGACGTGGCCTACGCGCTCGATGAGCATTTCCGCCCCAATTGCACGCTGGCCGACATGGCCAAACTCAAGCCGGTGTTTTTGAAAGAAAACGGCACCGTGACGGCCGGTAATGCGTCAGGCATCAACGACGCCGCAGCCGCCGTTGTGCTGATGGAAGCGGGCGCTGCCAAAGCCCGTGGCGCAAAGCCGCTGGCCCGCCTGGTCGCCTACGCGCATGCCGGAGTGGACCCGCAGTTCATGGGCATAGGCCCGGTGCCCGCGACCAAACTGGCATTGCAAAAAGCCGGGCTGACCGTGAACGACCTGGACGTGATTGAAGCCAACGAGGCCTTTGCCGCGCAGGCCTGCGCCGTCACGCGGGACCTCGGCCTGGACCCGGCCAAGGTCAACCCCAACGGCTCGGGCATTTCTCTGGGCCACCCGATTGGTGCCACCGGCGCGCTGATCACCGTCAAGGCGATTCATGAGTTGCACCGCATTCAAGGCCGCTACGCGCTGGTGACCATGTGCATTGGTGGAGGGCAGGGGATTGCCGCCATCTTTGAGCGTATGTAATTCTGTCCGGATTACTACGGCGCCTGCTTTTTGTGTTGCAGAAAAAACGCAAGCATCGCCCGGGACGCTGAAGGCCCTTGCGGATCGGTGTAGGAACCTGCAGCGTTGCCGCCAGACCAGGCGTGGCCGCCGGCTTCTACTGTCCAGTGCTCGACATAAGGCTTGCCGTTGTCGTCCATGTAGGTAGTGCGCTTGGCAGGTCGCTGGTCTTTGGCGCGCATGATTTGCTCGTTTTTGACAAGCGCCAGCCCGCTGTTCCCCAGTGCTGCCCGTGCGGCGTCACTGGCATGTTCGCCATTGTCGGGGTGCACTGTTTTGTCGGCAGTGCCATGAAAAATGATGGTTGGCATCGCGGTGGCCGTCTGTACCGGGGCCCCGCGCCGCATGGCGCCGAAAGCGCCAATCATGCTTTGTGCCGCGCCTGCAGGCAGGCCTGAATGCACGCCGACAGCAGCAAAAATGTCGGGGTACAGCTCGGCCACCACTGCCGACATGGCCCCGCCTGCCGAGAGGCCGGCAATGTACACACGGTCGGGGTCAATGTGCACGTCGCCCAGGCTGGCGGCAATGGTTTTGCGTGTCAATGCGGCAATCATGCCGGGCTCGCCACTACGCGTCTGGTGGGAAGGTTCAAACCAGTTCCAGCAGTTACCACTGTTGGCTTTGGACAGCTGTTCGGGGTACAGCACAACGATCTGGTGCTGGTCGGCCAGCGCATTCATGCCCGTGCCCTTGGCGAAGTCCAACGCGTTTTGCTTGCAGCCGTGTAGCAACACTACCAACGGCAGCGGTCCGAAAGTAGCAGAACCATCTGCTGCGCTGGATGCCACAGGACTCGCCGGAACATACAGCCGGTAAGCGTACTGTTCGCCTTTGAACTGGATAGTACTTTCTGTAAATGCGCCGGGCCTATGCACCGGAACTGCTGGCGCTGCTGCCGGTGCGGGGGGTATGAACGCGGACGGCTGGGCGGAAGGTGAATGCTCGGGTGAAGGACTCAGGACGAAGTTTGGGGAGCGCGGTTCACCAAATGCCTTTTCTGGCATGGCGATTCTTGATACGGTCCGTGCACTTAGGGGCAGTTGCGCAACATCAGGGCTGACCGTGACATCGTTGGCTGCTGGCCCCGCAGGGGCTGTTGCCAGCGGAGTGGCAGAGGTGGTGGGTCCCTGAGCGGTTGGCTTAACTTTAACATCGGTCACGTCGCCGGTCCGATGAGAAGAACCGCTGTAATGTTGGTCGTTGCCAGGGGGGCGGTCGGGGGTTGCTGGCCCGGCTGGCGCAGAGGGTTCCCCGGTGCCCAGGCTTGCCAAAGCGCGTTGAATAAGACGGGTTGCGTCCATCAGGCTACCTTTGCCCGTCAGGCGGGTCGCCTTAAGCATGGTCTGGACAAATACTTTTTGCAGAAGTGATTTTTGCATGTGGAATCCTGTTCGGTACAAAAATGCTGCACCGCAACAAAGAATACGCTTTTTAAAACAGCAGCGTTGTCAGACAAGGCGATAAAGTGACCGTATAGACGTCTTTTTTAGATTTTTTGCGGCAGATGATGATGTTTACATCGTTTTTTGTTCAACCCGTCAAAACGCTCGAAACTGCCACGCATGCGCATCTGAAATGCTGCCAAAGGTATCAGTTGACTTCAAGCAGCCCGAAAATCAAACGCCATCGCCGGTGTTTCGCCACTGATCAGTTCGGCCATCGCCTTGCCAGAGCCCGCGCCATGCGTCCAGCCCAGCGTGCCGTGGCCAGCATTGACCCACAGCTTACCGACCTTGGTCTGGCCGATGTAAGGGATGTTGGTCGGCGTGGCGGGGCGCAGACCGGCCCAGAAATGGGGCTCGCCGCCGTCTTCAGCCAGGCGCGTGTCACACACCCCGGGCAGGACCTGCTCAATCCGGTCTGCCAGCATCTTGCAACGGGCTTTGGCCAAGGGTGTGTCAAGTGACAAGTCGTAGCCGCCAACTTCAATCGTCCCTGCTACCCGAAGAAAACCGTTTTCATCGCCATGCTCGCCAGAGCCTAGCCGGCTCATGGCGCATTTGACCTCGTCATCAATCGTGCTGACAAAAGGAGCGCGCCCAGGATCAAGCAGTTTGAAGCTGGCGCTGTAACCCTTGCCCGGATAGATGGGCAGGTTGACGCCCACTGTGCGCAGCAGCGGAGCCGTGTAGGAGCCACAGGCAGCCACCACGGCGTCGGCCTTGAGGTGCAGGAGTGGGTGGTGATTTGTGCTTATAGCCCCCGTTTTTACTGCCCGAACAGCTACTGATTCAATAGCGCCACCGGCTGTTTCAAGACGTTCAATGGTGTGTTTGTACAAAAACCTTGCGCCCCGGCTTGCGCAGCGCTCGGCCAGTGCCTGGGTGAACACGTGTGCGTCGCCGCTTTCGTCGCTGGCGGTGTAGGTGCCGCCCACAATGCGGTGCGCAAACGACTTGAAGGCGGGCTCAATCACCAACAGCTCCGCGCTGCTCACTACGCGGCGGTCTACGCCGTATTTGCGCATCAGCATGGCCGCAGCGCCCGCCGTGTCAAATGATTTCTGGTTGGTGTAGTAATGCGCAATGCCGCGCTCCAGCCGGCTGTATTGAATGCCGGTGGCCGCCACAACATCTTTCAGCGCCGCGTGGCTGTAGGCCCCCAGCGCCACCAGTTGCTGCACGTTGCGCTCAAATGCGGCATCATTGCATTGCGCCAAAAACTTCAGACCCCACAGCCACTGGTGTGGGTCGAGTTTGGGGCAAAAGAGCAGCGGCGCATCGTTGCGAAACATCCATTTCAATGCCTTCAGGGGTGCGTCGCGGTTGGCCCAGGGTTCGCAGTAACTGACCGAAATTTGCGCCGCGTTGGCGAAGCTGGTCTCCAGCGCAGCGCCCGGCTGCCGCTCGACCACCGTGACTTCATGGCCGCGCTCCAGCAAATGCCAGGCGGTGTTGACACCAATAATGCCCGCGCCCAGAACAACGACTCTCATTAATTCACCTTCTATTCGTGGCTGATATGTAGCAAGCCTGTCGGCCTTGGCTATTTTCAGGAAAGTGTGCGGCAAGTTGCTTTCAATTAAAAGAAAAATTAAACTCTTAGCCAAAACATCAGTTCAGCTAATACGCATATTTGACCCGAGGCTGCACAAAAATGAGTACTTTTGACCCCGACGCCCTTGAATGCCTGGCCGCCATCGTAGAGGAAGGTGGTTTTGAGCGCGCAGCGCAGCGCCTGTCGATCACCCAGTCGGCGGTGTCACAGCGCCTGCGTGCGCTAGAGTCGCAGGTAGGCACGGTGCTGATCGTGCGCAGCCGCCCACTCAAACCAACGTCAGCGGGCCAGCTGCTGCTCAAACACACCAAAATGATGCGCCTGTTGCGCGCTGATCTGGAGCGTGATCTGAAGGAGCTGGCCCCGAGCTCGCTGGGCGGCGCGCGTGAGGAAGAGCGCATCTCGATTGCCATCAACGCCGACAGCATTGCCACCTGGGCTTTGCCCGCGCTGAGCGAGCTGGCACGGCAGGGGCTGCCCATGGAAATTATTCATGATGACCAGAACTTTACCCATGAATGGCTGCGTGAGGGGCATGTGCTGGGCTGCGTGACGACACTCAAGCAGGCGCTCCGCGGCTGCAAGGTAGAGCCGCTTGGTGCCATGCAGTACATCGCGGTGGCCACACCGCACTTTGCGCAAAACCGTCTGGCCTTGCAGTGCGGTACCGCCGGTCGGCCAACAGCCCCTGCCCTGACGCAACATAACTTTCGCGATGTGCCTTTCGTAGCCTTCAACCGCAAGGACGAATTGCCTAACGAGTTTGTCAGCAAGGCCTTTGGCCTCAAACGCGTCACGCTGAACCAGCTTTTTGTACCCTCATCCCAAGACATGGTGAGGGCCGTGCTGGCGGGCTGGGGCGTCAGTGTAGTGCCGCGCCTGCTGGCCGATGCCTTGATTGCGCAGGGCCTGCTGGTCAATGTCGCGCCTGCCTACACGCTGCCGATCCAGCTCTACTGGCACTGCTGGAACCTGGAGTCAGAGGTGCTGGACGCGTTGTCGGCTGCACTCCGGCAGACCGCAGCAGCGGTGCTGGTGGCAGGCCCCGGCTTTGAAGACGCCAAATGCGATTCGTTCGTGCGGCGCAAACAATAGGTAACAATGTGTGACGTAGTCATGGTCTACGCGGCTTTCAAACGACTTGCTTGAGGGGTCAGATTTACAAGCGCAATCAGTTTCCGCATAGTCCTCGAATTGACGTGCATCTCATACACATCCCGGTGAACCCCTAAAAATGTTTCCAGCAAGCCTTACGTTTAATTGGGCGGCGGGACTGCGCTTTCGTCTGGTTTTGCTCGTTTTGATTGCGCTGCTACCAGTATTTGGTCTTTTTGCCTATACGGCAGCGCAAAGCCAGGCAATTGCGCTCGAGTCAGCGCGTGCCAGCCTGCAGTCCGAAGCGCTGATCGCTGCGGCCCGCCAGCAGCAACTGGTTGAACGGGTCAAACAGCTGTTAAGTGACATTGCCAGCGGGCCGTCCATCAAGGACACGAGCCTTAACCTCTGTCAGCCTTACCTTAAAAACCTCAAATCACAGGATTCAAATTACGCGAATCTCGGCCTGATTGGCCTGGACGGCGTTGTCAGCTGCTTGGCGATGGAGACGGGTGTCAACGGCCCGTTTCAATTTGGGGATCGGGCTTATTTCAGGCGTGCGCTTGCGACTAAAAAGTTTTCGGTGGGCGACTACGCCGTGGGCGTGGTAACGGGCCTACCATCTATTGCTTTTGCGACACCGGTTTATGGCGTTGGAGGTGTTTTTAATGGTGTGGCGTTTGCCTCAGTAGATGTTCGGGCAATAGACCGGGTGCTGGCTGAAACGCGCCTCATGGCAGGCGCACAATTGCGCGTCCTTGACCAGCGCGGTGTGGTTTTGGCCGCGTATCCGGCCAATGCAGGCGTGCGGGGTGCCCGGGAGCGCGATGCCATCGTGCGGGAGGCTGTGCAAACCCGGCAGCCGGGTACCCGCGACGCGACTGACAACGCCGGGATAGTGCGCTTTTACGCTTTTGCGCCGGTAGAGGGTACCAACGGCGGTATGTTTGTGACTGTCAGCGTGCCGTTGGCTGCCATCACGGCGGGTCCGACACAGGAGCTGCTTTTTGATTTGCTCGCTTTGCTACTACTGACGCTGGTGGGTGTTGGCACTGCCTGGTGGCTAGGCGGCAGCTTGATTGTTCAACCGGCCAAAGCCGTGTTGAAGCAAGCTGGCGAGATAACGCTCGGCAATCTGGCAGCGCGGGTGGATCTTGGGATCTTGAAGCGGGGCGAATTCGCTGAAATCGGCGCCGCGTTCAATCGCATGGCAGATTCGCTGCATGCGCGCAATCAGGAGATTGAATCTGCATTGAACGCGCTGCATCAGGAGCGTGCCACGCGGGATTTGATTATTAACAGCATGAGTGAAGGCGTTGTAGCGGCTGATCAGCACGGGCGCTGCCTGTTTTTCAACACGCCGTTCAGCAAGATGTTTCCAGGTATTGAGCTTGGGGCGTCCCTGGAAAACATGCACTCTCAGCAGCTCGTGATGACGCTAGACGGCGCAAGAATTTACCGTATGGCTGAGAGGCCCATGGCGCAAACTTTGCTCGGCTTCAATGTTGACAATTGGGATGCGCTGCTGCGCAATCCTGGTTCAGAGGAGCGCGCGCTCCGAATCAATGCCCGGCCACTACGCGACGCCAAAAATCACCTGACCGGCGGCGTGGCCGTACTCAGTGACATCACCGAGCTCAATGCCACCGAGCGCTTTGTTCACGGCCAGCAAACGGTGCTGGCGCTGATCGCCGGCGGTGCAGCGCTTTTACCGTGTCTTGAAGCCATCGTCAGACTCATCGAGCATCGTGTGTCGGGTGGCATGTGCTCAGTGTTGCTGGTACGGGATCACCGCCTTTATCTCGGTGCGTCGGTCAGTTTGCCCCAAAGTTTTCTGGATCAAATTGACGGGATTGCGGTGGGCGATGGTGTAGGGGCATGTGGTACAGCGGCGTTTTTAAAGCGCTCGGTGTTCGTTGAAAACGTTGCAACAGATGCCCTGACGCAGGATTTCCTTGCGCTGATGCAGACCCATGACCTGCAGGCCTGTTGGTCTGTGCCCGTACTGTCGATTGATAACGACGTCTTGGCTACTTTTGCGATTTATCATCACAAACACTGCGCCCCGCAGCCCCGGGACCTTGAAATACTTGACACGGCGGCCCGGCTAGCCGGAATCGCTCTGGAGCGGGACCGTTCCAAGGCGGCGCTGGTTAGCAGTGAGGCGCGCTTTCGTGAGCTTGCTGAAAACATCACGGATGTGTTTTACAACCGCGATGCGCGCACCGGTCAGATCCTTTATGTCAGTCCTGGCTACGAGAAAATTTGGGGCCGTAGTTGCGAAAGCCTTTATGCCATCCCGGAGTCTTACCTGGATGCGGTGCTGCCGGAAGACGGTCCGCTGCAATTAAAGACCCGCAAGCAGCGGAACAAAAACAAAAAATCAGATGAGCAATACCGCATCTTCAATGCGCAGGGCGACATACGCTGGATACATGACATTTCTTACCCGGTGTTTGATGCGGCCGGCCAGCTCGAACGCATCGTCGGTACGGCCCAAGACATCACAGACCGCAAGCTGACCGAGCTGGCTCTGGCCAGCACCAACCGAGCAATGCAAATGCTTAGCCTGTCCAGTGTGGCCCTTACCCGCCTGGATGATGAAGCGGCCTTGCTGGCTGAGGTCTGCCGTATTGCCGTGGATGCCGGCAATTACCGCATGGCCTGGGTTGGCTATGCGCAGGATGACTTGACACGCAGCATCCGGCCGGTGGCGCATGCCGGTCATGAGGCGGGTTTCCTCGCGTCTATCAAGCTCAGTTGGTCGACCGACCATCCCATTGGTCAAGGCTTGACCGGACAGGTGATCAGAAGCGGGAAACCGCAATATAGCGGGGACATTGCTCGGGCTGCCGATAGTTTTAACTGGTATGAGCTGGCCCTTGAGAAGGGTTACCGCAGTGCAGTCTCTTTGCCTTTGCGTGATGAACAGCGAACGTTCGGTGTGCTGGTCCTGTACGCCAGCGACGTGCAAAATTTCCCGTCTGAAGAAGTCAAACTTTTGCAGGAGCTTGCGGACAATCTGGCGTTCGGCATTGGCAGTCTGCGTGCCCGTCTGGAACGCCTGCGCAGCTTGGAGGCAGCACGCGAGGCGGCTACCAAGGTACGTGAGCAGGCGTCGCTGCTTGACCGGGCGCCAGACGCCATCATGGTCCGCAACCTTGACCGTACGATACGTTACTGGAATAAGGGCGCAGAGCATCTGTACGGCTGGACCTCAGCCGAAGTGCTGGGCCAGACCATGGATGATCTGATGTACCGCAGCCCGCAGGTACTGGCAACCGCCATGAACCAGACTCTGGCCCGCGGTGGCGACTGGACCAGTGAACTGGAACAGGTGGCCCGCGATGGCTCGACGGTGTATGTCGAGACCCACTGGACGGTGGTACGAGATGAGCATGGTGAGGTCAATGGTGTGCTGGGTATCGACACCGACATTCGCGAGCGCAGGCGGGCCCGCGAAGAAATTTTGAACCTGAACGCGAGCCTTGAAGAGCGCGTTAACCAGCGCACGGCACAACTCCAGTTTGCCAACAAACAACTCGAAGCGTTTTCCTATTCTTTGTCCCATGATCTGCGTACGCCACTTAGCGCGGTGGACGGCTTTGGACACCTGCTTGAAAAGGCTCTGATGACGTCCAGTGATGCACCGTCGCCAGAACGCATCAAGCACTACCTGGCGCGCATTCGGGCGGGGGTGGTGCAGATGGGCAAACTGATCGACGTCATGTTGTCGCTGGCGCAGGTCTCGCGCAAAAGTTTGCACTGGGAACCGGTAGACCTCAGCGCGCAGGCCGAAGCACTGCTGCGCGGTTATCAGGAGCGCGAGCCTGACCGTGCAACGCTGCTGCACGTGGAGCCGGGCTTGAAGGCGCAAGGAGACCCGCGGCTTCTCAGGCAGATGCTGGACAATCTGCTGGGCAACGCCTGGAAATTCAGCGCCCGGCAAACGCGCACCGACATTACGTTCGGCCGCGAAACAGGCACGTCAGAGGAGGTTTATTTTGTGCGGGACAACGGTGCCGGTTTTGACATGGCTTATGCCAACAAACTTTTCGGAGCGTTTGAGCGTCTGCATTCACCGTCAGAATTTGCGGGCACTGGCATCGGTCTGACAACGGTGCATCGCATCGTTTTACGCCATGGGGGCCGGGTCTGGGGGCAGTCTGCCCCTGGTCTGGGCGCCACGTTTTATTTCACGCTCGACGCGACCCGACCCGCTAGCTGACAGAACCCGGCGGCCGCCACCAGTTGCGCTTTGCCGCATGAACCTGGGAGCTGCTGCTCTGGCCGAATAGCATCGTCCAGTACGCCGCAACTAGCGGCTTGCCGACCACGTCACGTCGACGAACTACATTAGCCAACATCATGCGATCCAGCGGGGAAGTTGGGTTTGGCAAGGCGCTTGTGGCCGCGTGTTTGCGGGCAAAACAGTTCGGAACGTCCAACAGTGGTGACGCTTTAGGCTTAAAAATTCTGCGCTTTGAGTGTTTCACGCAGGGCTTGGGCTTTGTCCTCGCTGAACACGCCTTCTACCCGGGCCAGTACATCGCCACGGCGGTTGACAACCACTGCATAAAACTGGTCTGTGCTGTTAAGCCCGATTGCGCGCACAAAGTTGGCGCTGTCAGTGAATATGGGCACCAGGTTGGCCCGTTCGGTGTCATCCGTGTAGTGCTGTAGCAAGCGGTTTTCGATCTCGCTGCGGCCTGTAGGCGTACCGGGGTCGTTCAGTACTGGCATGCGCATCCATGAAATGGTGGGATCGTTCCTTAAATTGAGGCCTTGAATCCAGCTTTCTGCCTGGGCCCGCTGACCTTTCTTAAAGGTGATGAGCGCGAGCGTCCGGTCAGACGGCAGGCCTTCCGGCAGCGTCACGGGCTTGTACATCAGCGTTTTGGTCATGAAAGCCGGTAGCTGTCCCATCACGCTTGACTCATTGGGCGCGACAAAAGCCAAAGCTAATGCTAGCGCGGCCGCTGCCAGCCACGCGAAGGTGTAAGAAGATGTGCTTTTCATAGTGTTCTCCTGCCCGTTAAGTCTGCTGCACAAAAAATGGTCAAACTTGCGGTACTCCAGCGTGCAAGATACATGCAAGCTGAAACACTTTGCAAATCAATATTTGGAACAAATTGTTGTTTACAACCGAGTCGCTTTGTGAACGAGAAGTTCAAAACATAGATGCATCAGATTTTTTTTGACTGCAGTGCACCAAGTGGTCACTAAAATCGACAACATGCCAACCCGAATCGCTATCTCTTCTGCTGTACCCACCCAACCTGCCCAGGCACCCTCGGGGGCGGGTAAACCGGCCCGCGCAACCAAAATATCGTTCAAAGCCCAGATGCTGCAGGCTAGGGAAGACGCAATTGTTCAAGCCGTTAATCGCCTGCTGGCCGAAAAGGGCTTTGACCTCATGACGGTAGACGAGGTGGCCGCCGAGGTCGGCATTGCCAAAGCCAGCTTGTACAAACATTTCTCCAGCAAGGAAGATCTTGCCGCCGCAGCCATGGTGCGTGTCCTGAGGCAAGCGCAGGCATTTTTGGCCAGTTTGTCCGTCAGCAGTACGCCGCTTGAGCGCCTGATGGCCGTCGCCCGCTGGATGCTGCAAGAGCAGCTTGCGGGTGAAATGCCCTCACTGCCCAGCCAGAACAGTAGCCTCCGCGCCAACCTGATGGCCAACAAGGCCTATCTTGACGGCCTGATGCAGGTTAGCGACCAGATTGGTGGCTGGATAGAAGCGGCACAGATAGACGGCAGTCTTAGCCCGAAAGTACCGGCGCTGGTGGTGCTGTACACGCTCTATGCGCGCGCCTGTGACCCGGTGCCCGGATTTCTCAAGGCGGGTGGCCAGCACAGTGACGAAGTCATCATTGAACTGGTGCTGGCCACATGCTTTGACGGTTTGAGGACAAGCTGACGATCCAGTTGCGGCCCGCTTTTAACCACGTTGCAGGTTACTTGGGCATGATCACCGTGTCAATCGCGTGGATCACCCCGTTGTCAGCTGCCACATCGGCTGCTACCACTTTTGCACCGTTGACGGTGACGCCACCTGACGTTGCCAGTGTGATGTCGCTGCCCTGTACCGTTTTGACCATGCCAGCCTTGACATCTTTGGCCATCACCTTGCCGGGCACGACGTGGTAGGTCAAAATCTTAGTTAGCGCCGCTTTGTCCTTGAGCAAACCATCAAGTTTTGCTTTCGGAATTTTGGCGAATGCCTCGTCGGTCGGCGCAAAGACGGTAAATGGGCCAGGGCCCTTGAGGGTGTCGACCAGGCCTGCGGCTTGTATTGCGGCGACCAGGGTTTTGAAGTTGCCAGCTTTGATTGCCGTGTCGACGATGTCGGCTGCCTGCGCCGTCAGGCCAAAGCCAGCAGTCAAAACCAAAGCGATAAGAGATTTCTTCATGATATTTCCTTGTAAGTGGAGTTTGGAAGCACACCAGAGAACTGGTCTGTTTAATATATGGCGAAACCAGTACTTAATTGGACTGTATGGACTTTATTGGTACTAATTAGTACCAATTCATAACCGAGTGAAATCAAATCGATGAAAATTGTTACAGCGTAATGCAACTTTGAGGTTTGAAAAAAAGCTGTTCGTTCTTGCGCGCATAGCCTAATGGATTGGCCACAACGCGGCAGCCAGCACTTGTGTAATCGACCGGGCAGTGCAGGTGGCCGTGCAACCAGAGCCGGGCCATCGGTAGCAATTCATCAAGTGCGTTGCAAAAGCCGGCCGTACCAGGCGTGACGCCGTAGCGCGGGTCTGCGCTGCGCAAACTTGGCGCAAAGTGAGTGACCACAACGGTTTTACCACTGAACGGAGTTGACAACGCATCGCGTAGCCAGGCCTGACTTTTGAGACCTTCGGCACGTACAGCTTCTGCCAGCATGGGTTCACCGTGCCGGAACGAGTGGTGTTTCTTTAAATAAAAGTTGGCTGCCCGAAAGGCTTTTTCGCGCCCCTTGAGCTGCTCGCCCAATGTCACGGGGCTGGTCAAGGCTTTCTGTGACGTCAACGCATCGAAGTCAGTCCACAGCGTGCAACCCACAAATCGTACGCCCCCAAGCGCGGCTGTTTGGCGTTCTAGCCAGACTAGTCCGAAGCGCTCACAGGCGTCTCGAAGGCGTGCATGCGCCGTATCAAACTCCAAACCGTCGTATTCATGGTTACCAGGAACAAATAGCACCGGGCGCGGCCAGTTCGCAAATCGGCCAAGTCCAAAGTCAGCGATACCCAACCGGGTAAGTGCCGAATCGTTTTGATACGAGCCAATATCGCCCGCCAGCACCAACACATCGGCGCCTGGTGCGGCTTCCGGCACAAAGTGCGGATTTGACTCCAGGTGCAGATCTGAAAGAAGCTGGATATTCATGAATGCTAAAACGTCACGGGCTGCTCTGAGCGTGTTGTGTTGCCTTCAGCAGCACTTGCATCGCGAGGCTCACCTGTACTGACGCTTGACAGCTTTCCTGGCATGGTCTTGGCAGCGGGCGACGGGATGGCACACGGAAGGATAAACATTTCACAAGCATAGCGCCTTGCAACCATTCATCTGTTGGTGGAAAGTTTGCCATGCTTGCAGATTCATAAACCATGCGTTTTGCGCATGAAAAAATAGGGCGAAACGACCAAGAGTAGACTTGTAAAACTAGGGAAAACCCTTATTTCTAGGTTGTCGTAATTTTTCACCGTTTGTGCGGTGGCTTTTGATATGAAACGCATCCTTTCCAAAATCGTACGTTTGGTCCAGACCAGCCGCGCCGAGCCCGCATACGACGTGGCCCAAAACCTGATGGAACGCGCCGTGGCCCTTGCCGGCAGCCACCCCTACCAGGCTGCCGAGCTGCGCAGCGCTGCCGCTGCTTACCTGCGCGTGGTTCGCTAACTAACGAACCCGGCGGGTCGACTCGCAGCTGACGATTTTTTCCAGCGCAGGCCCAACTGGTCGCAAATGAAAAATTCTAAATGCTATAAAATACATAGCAAATAGTCCCCGTAAAATATGCCTCTCAACCCGATTTTACGTACCATTCACGGGTATCAGTCAACAAAAGCCTTGCCGGCAGCGCGCGCTACCGCCTGACGCAGCCACACATGCGCGCTGCGGTGCTGCGAGCGCCTGTGCCATAGCGCATCGACATGCACAGGGGAGACGTCAAATGGCAGGGGCCGCAGCAATAGCTGGCCGGCAAGACCGGTCACGCTGACAAAGTGACGCGGCAGCACTGTGAGGAGGTTGGTATTGGCCACCAACCAGCCGGCTGTAAAAAACTGGTTCACAGTGACAACCACCTGGCGCACGCGACCAAGCGAGGCCAGCGACTCATCAATAAATCCGAAGGGCCGTCCGGAAAAGCTCACCAGCATATGGCGCGCTGCACAAAACCGATTCAGCGTGAAGGGGCCATTGGCCAGAGGGTGACCGTTGCGCATCACGCAGACGTATTCGCCGTCGTACAGGCGCAGGTGCGAAAAAGCCACGGCTTCGCCGCTTTGCGCGCGCGCCGTCAGATCAGTCAGCACCGGCGGGAAATGGCCTACCGCCAGGTCGGCGACTTCTTCGTCGAGCAGGCGGCGCGGGTCCCGTGTAGTCAGCGGCACCACGCGCATGGACACGCCGGGTGCCTCGTGCTCAAGGATGTCGATGAGCCCGGGCATCAGTTCTGCGGCTGTGGCGTCAGCCATGGCCAGCACAAACGTGGAGGTGGCCAGGGCAGGGTCAAATTCGCTGGGATTGAGTGACGCCTGCAACTGCTGCAGCGCGTCGCGTACGGTGGGCCAGAGGGCAAGCGCCCGGGGCGTGGGAGCCATGCCCTGACCACTGCGCTTGACAAGCTCGTCGCCCAGTGTTTCACGCAGCCGGCGCAGGGCATTGCTGACGGCGGGCTGGGTGAGCGACAGGTTGCGCGCGGCCCGCGTCAGGCTGCGCTCGGCCATGACCTCGTCAAAAACGCGAAGCAGGTTCAGGTCTAGGGTGCGGAAATTAGGCGATTGCACACAGTCTTTCTTGTTGTACACAAACTATTATCACAATTGTGAATAGCCAACATCATAAATATAAAGTTGAATAACATTAGTATTAACCCTAATATCCTACCGTCCAGCAATTATTTGCAGAACACCTTGTTTTAAAAGTTAAAGGAAAATTGTCATGACCAGCTTCGTACATCTTGAATACTCCACAAAGCACCCAGGCGTTGCCCGTGTTGAGTCGGCTATTGAAGCCGCGCAGCACTTTCGACATGGGTTTTCCGGCTCGCGCGGCCTTGCCAAGCTGCTGTTGTCGGCGATCGCAGCTGCCTTGATGGTGGTGGCTTACCAGGTCATGGACAGCCTTGCTGAAGGTCATCTGCTGGTGATGTGGGTCGGGCTGTGGGCGGTGGCTTTTGCAGCGTTGGCCATTTTTGCCAACACCACACGTCAGCTCGCAGCACGCATCAAAGCTGGCTTGGACGGCTGGTCGCGCAGACTGGCCGAAGCCCGCGCTGACGAGCGTCTTTGGGCCATGGCCAAGGTTGATTCGAGGGTCATGGCGGATTTGCAACATGCCATCTTGCGCAGGGAGCAGACGCTGTAAGGCCGACTGCCTTCCAACTAATCGTAAGCAAAATAAAAAAGCCACCCTTGAGGTGGCTTTTTCGCGGCTCAACTCGGCGCGAACTGCCGAAGGCGCTGGTTCAGGCTGCCAGCCGCTTTTCAAACGCGGCTTTGGTCTCACCGAGTTCTTTGGGCAAATGATGGGCCAGCTGCTGGAATAACTCAGTGTGCAGTTCCAGCTCTTTAAGCCAGGCCGCTTTGTCCATGCTGGTGACGGTTTTGAACTGCTCGGCACTGAAATCCAGACCGGTCCAGTTCAGGTCTTCGTAGCTCGGGCTCACCCCGGTGATGTGCTCCGTACCTTTACCGCTGCCTTCGATGCGGTCAATCATCCACTTCAATACGCGCATGTTTTCACCGTAGCCAGGCCAGACAAACTTGCCGTCGTCCCCCTTGCGGAACCAGTTCGTGGTGTAGATCTTCGGCAGCGTGGCACCAGTGGTGGTGAGCTTCTCGCCCATGTTGAGCCAATGCTGAAAGTAGTCGCTCATGTTGTAGCCGGCAAACGGCAGCATGGCAAACGGGTCACGCCGCACCACGCCAGCCTGGCCAGTGGCAGCCGCGGTGGTCTCTGAACCCATGGTGGCAGCCATGTACACGCCTTCGACCCAGTTGCGCGCTTCTGTTACCAGGGGCACAGTGGTGGAGCGGCGACCGCCGAACATGAAAGCGTCGATGGCGACACCCTTGGGGTCATCCCAGGCGGGGTCAAGCGCCGGGTTGTTGGTAGCGGCCACCGTGAAGCGGGCGTTGGGGTGGGCTGCCTTGGCGCCGGTTTCCTTGGCAATTTGCGGCGTCCAATCGTTGCCCTGCCAGTCGATCGCGTGCGCCGGAGCCTCACCCATGCCTTCCCACCACACGTCACCGTCGTCCGTCAGGGCAACGTTGGTAAAGATCGTGTCGTGCTCAATACTGGCCATGCAGTTGGGGTTGGTCAGGGTGTTGGTGCCGGGGGCGACACCAAAATAACCCGCTTCAGGATTGATGGCGTACAGCTTGCCGTCGGCTGCGGGCTTGATCCACGCAATGTCGTCACCGATGGTGGTGACTTTCCAGCCGTCAAAACCGGCTGGCGGGATGAGCATGGCAAAGTTGGTTTTACCGCAAGCGCTCGGGAAGGCTGCTGCCACGTGGTATTTTTTGCCCTGCGGGTTGGTTACACCCAGAATCAGCATGTGCTCGGCCAGCCAGCCCTCGTCGCGGCCCATGTTCGAGGCGATGCGCAGCGCAAAGCACTTTTTGCCAAGCAGCGCATTGCCGCCGTAGCCGGAACCATACGACCAGATTTCGCGGGTCTCCGGGTAATGCACGATGTACTTAGTCTTGTTGCAAGGCCACTTCACATCTTTTTGGCCAGCGGCCAGCGGTGCGCCTACGGTGTGCACGCAAGGCACAAACTCGCCCTCAACACCGAGCACGTCAAACACCGGTTTGCCCATGCGCGTCATGATTTTCATGTTGACAGCCACATACGGACTATCCGACAACTCGATGCCGATGTGCGCAATTGGCGAGCCCAATGGGCCCATGCTGAAAGGCACAACATACATGGTGCGGCCTGCCATGCAGCCATCAAACAGCGGCTGCAGGGTGCTGCGCATGTCGGCCGGGGCCATCCAGTTGTTGGTCGGGCCGGCATCTTCTTTTTTGGCGGCGCAAATATAGGTTCGGTCTTCAACACGTGCAACGTCGGTGGGGTCGCTTTGCGCCAGAAAGCTGTTCGGGCGCTTGGCCTCGTTGAGTTTTTTGAAGGTGCCGGCGTCAACCAGCTGTTGGCACAGGCGCTGGTATTCGGCCTGGCTACCGTCGCACCAATAAACGGTGTCGGGCTTGCACAAAGCCACCATGTCGGCGACCCAGGCAATCAGCCGCGCGTTTTTGACATAGCTGGGGGTGTTGAGCGTGAGCCCCTGCATGGCGGGATGGTTCATCGAATACTCCAAAGTTAAAAAACGTCTTTTCGATAACCGCCCCGGCTGCAATACATTGTTGTGATGGGCGATTGTCGGAAGGGCGCTTGTGCCGGACGCTGCGCTTGTAGACAGGGCGTTTGCTACAGCGCGATGACAAAAAACAGTGTGTGCAATATTTTTTGTGCCGCAGGCGCTGATTAGGAACTCATTCTAAGAACTTCGGCGACCAGTTACCTGACAGTTACAGGTAAAAGATATGCAAAACTTGCATGAGGTTATGCGCTACATATTGCAGTGCTGGCAGATTCGGAGGCGTTGAAAAAAAGCTTTCAGGCGTAAAAAAACCCGCAAGAAGCGGGATTTAAAGACTTGCCCCGTGGCATTGCTTATGCGTTGTCCAGTGCTGGGCAATACATGTTTTGCCGTGCCCGTGAGGGCGTGCTTCAGGCCATGTAAACGGCAATAAAGGCTAGCAAAAACATCAGTACGCCGCCAACCAGGGGCAGCACAAGTGGCGCCACATGTGCAATCGATTCAACCGCGTCGATCTCCTGGCCGGTTTCGGGGTTGACATGATTAGCGGGGGTGTGGGCAGCGGGTTGGGACATAAAAACTCCTGAAATTATGCGAATACTTCCTTGATTTTACAGTCCCGGCGCGCCAACCTGCCCCGCGGAAGATCCAACTTGATTAGACTGACAACGGATTTGAGGCAACAGGCTTTGTAAAAGGGGAGGCGCGAATGACTGGCTCAGCTGCACTGGTTTCAATTCAGACGGCAACTTGCCGACGCGTGAAGATGGGTGAGCGTTCGGTGCTGACTGCGTTTGGCAAACAGCCGGTATCGGGGGATGTGGCTGTCATGCCGCTGGGCTTGCTGGGCGATGAGCAGGCCGATTTGTCGGTGCATGGGGGGCTTGAAAAAGCGGTTTACGCCTATCCCTCCGAGCACTATGCGTTCTGGAAAAACGCTCGTGTCGAGGCGGGCGTCTGCCCATTCGATGACCGCTTGCCGTATGGTGGTCTGGGTGAAAACCTCACCTTGCAAGGCCTTCTCGAGAGCGATGTGTGGGCCGGCGATGTCCTAAGGTTTGCCAACTGCGAACTCAAGGTTACATTGCCGCGTGAGCCCTGCTACAAGTTCAACGCTGTCATGGGTTTTGCGCGCGCGTCAAAGCTGATGGCGCAAAGTGGTTTTTGCGGATTTTATCTCTCGGTGGTCCGGCCCGGCACTCTGCGTGCCGGCGAATCCTTTGAGCTGGTACCCGGACGGCGCGGGGTCAGCATCACGCAGCTGTTCGCCGCAAAAATAAGCAAGCACCTGCGTTAAAGCTGGCAAAATAGGCCCGCGCATCAGTGCTGCTCAGAGGCCTCAAACCCAGCGTCTTTCAGCGCCGCGATCACCTGCTGGATATGTGCCCGGCCCCGTGTTTGAATTACCAGCTCAATCTCAACGTTCTGGACCGAGAGCATGGTGAACGCGCGCTGGTGGTGCACCTCGTCAATATTGGCACCGGCTTCAGCCACCGTCGCCGTGATTTTTGCCAGTGAGCCGGGCACATCGCGCACGCTGACGGTGATGCGTGCCAGCCGCCCTGCACGCACCATGCCGCGCTCAATGATGGCTGCCAGCAGCAGAGGGTCAATATTGCCGCCGCACAGCACCAGCCCAACTTTTTTGCTCGCAAAACGCGCCGGATACTTGAGCAGCGCCGCCAGACCGGCTGCGCCTGCGCCTTCGACCAGTGTTTTCTCAATCTCTAGCAGCATCACCATGGCCTGCTCAATATCGCCCTCGTCGACCAGCAGCATGTCGTCGACAAGTGTCCGGATGATGGCCGTGGCAATCACGCCGGGTGTGCCCACTGCAATGCCGTCGGCAATCGTACTGGTACCCTGCGGGTGGTGCGTGCCTTTGATTGCGTTGACCATGCCCGGAAAGCGCGAGGTTTGCACGCCCACGATTTCAATGCCTGGTTTGATCGCCTTGGCTGCTGTGGCAATCCCGGCAATCAGGCCGCCGCCGCCGACGGCGATCACCAGCGTGTCCAGCTCTGGCACGGCCTGCAGCATTTCCAGCCCGACTGTGCCCTGGCCCGCCACAATGGCTTCGTCGTCATAGGGGTGCACAAATACCAGGCCCTGCGCGTGGGCCATCTGCAGGGCGTGGGTACGTGACGCATCCAGCGTGTCGCCGTGCAATACCACTTCCGCCCCAAACCCGCGTGTACGTTCAATTTTTACGCCGGGTGTGAAGCGCGGCATCACAATGACAGCGCGTATGCCCAAACGCTGCGCATGATAGGCGACGCCCTGGGCGTGGTTGCCTGCGCTCATAGCGATCACGCCGCGCTGGCGTTCCTCAGGTGACAACTGTGACAATTTGTTGCATGCCCCGCGCTCCTTAAACGACGCGGTGTATTGCAGATTCTCAAACTTCAAAAAAATCTCCGCGCCGGTAACTTGGGACAGGGTACGCGACGCCACGCACGGCGTGTCGAGCAGGTGGCCGTTCAGGCGCAGCGCGGCTTGTTGAATGTCGGTCAGGCTGAGCATGAAAATCCTTGATGTCCTTGACGGGAGCCGGGTCACTTGCCAGACGCCGTGTGCCCTTGCAGATCTGATGGATTATGAGCGGGCGGCGGTGCATGTTGCATATAAGCGTGCTGCAGTAGCGTCTTCCATGATGCGTCAAGCTGCGTTATGGTGACGATCTGAATATCGCATTGTTTGTCCAGGTTATGCGCAAACCGGAGGTTTGATGAAAGCCAAGCGTTCCTTCAACGACCAGCCGCAATGGCTGCTTTCTCCCGGCCTGAAAGAAGCCCCGGTGCTGGACCTGATGTGCTCGCATTTTGTTCTGAACCTGGCGGCGCGCCAGGGCGCCAAGTTCAATGTGCGGCGCGACCTCAACAGCCTCATGTCGCTGTCGGGCCGGCACTTGGTCTGGCCAGTGCCTATTCTCCAGAGGCTGCGTGAGTTCCTGGGGCGCCGCTGCAAGGACAACGAGTTCTGGCGCGGTCATGAGGCCTTGAGCGATGCCGAGTACATGACTCGTCACGGCACCTGGCGCGGACCGTATGAAGAAGGCACGCTGTTTTTCTACCTTGATGAGCACGCCAAGGACCAACCCAAGGATTTGCTGTCGCTGCTCAGTGCCACTGGCGAGTGGCTCACCCACGCCCTTAAAAAGCAGTCCACGCTGGTCGAAAAAAACATCGACGCACTGGCCAACCTGCTGCAACTGAACCGGGCCGAACGGGCGCTGCTGCTCTACGGCACGCTGGCGCGTTACCAGCGTGACCTGCGTTCATTGCTGGTCGAGTTCAAGGTCAACAACGCGCCTGAAGCCTATGCCGCAATTGCAGACGTGGCGGGCGTCAAGGCACCCGAGGTGGCTGAAGCCCTGCGTGCCGGTTCACGGCTGGAGCGCATCGGCATGGTTGAAAACCTGATCTCCGAGCACAACATCACCGACCTGGCTGATCTGATGAAGGTCAGCGAAAAACTGCCACCGGTGCTGATGCGCGAGTACCGTGACACCAGCGAGTTGATGGCGGTGTTCACCCGGCCTGCCGCCCGCAGCAGCCTGGGGCTGGCCGATTTCGCGTTTGTTGGCGAAGACACCGACGTGCTGGTGTCCTTGCTCCGCCATGCCGTCGCTGGCAGAGCGCAGGGCGTCAATGTGCTGCTCTACGGCCCTCCGGGCACAGGTAAAACCGAGCTGGCCAAGGTCGTGGCAAAGGCCGCCGGGCTGGACCTGTTTGAAGTCGAATACGCGGACCGGGAAGGCAACTCGCTGAGCGGGCGGGACCGCTACCGGTCACTGCAGATTGCGCAGGTTTTTTTGAAGGGCAGCACGCATTCGGCCCTGCTGTTTGATGAAGTCGAAGACGTGTTTCCGCCGATTTCCAGTGAGGCCGCCCAGCTGATGGCGCGGTCTGACCAGTTGTCGGTACCGGTCAGCATGTCGGTCAATGGCAAGGCCTGGGTTAACCAGATTCTGGAGTCCAACACCGTGCCCACGCTGTGGGTGACCAATCGCATCGAGCAAATTGACCCGGCTTTCCGCCGCCGTTTTGCCTACCACCTTGAGCTGCGTTCGCCGCCACCCGGTGCACGTGAGGGGGTAGTGCGCAAGACGCTAGAAGGTGTTCAGGTCAGTGATGCCTTTGTGGCCAAACTTGCCGCGCGCAAGGGGCTGACGCCTGCGCAAATTCGCACCGCGGTGCGTTTTGCGCAGCTGGCCAGTGCGCCTGAAGACGCCATGGACGCGCAGGTTGATGCTAACGGCCTCAAGGCGATGTTGGCTGGTGGCAGGCCAGCGCTGATGGAGTCCCTGATCGAGCGCCAGCTCAAAAACGCTGATATGGCCCTGGGCAACAAAGCGGGCGTCAAAGGCCGGCTCAGCGCGACCACCTACAACCTGGCCATGCTCAACGTCGAATCCCGTTTTGAAGTGCCGCGCATCGTGGATGCCCTTAAAAACCGGGGGCACGGCGCCCTGTGTTTTTACGGCCCACCCGGCACCGGAAAAACCGCGCTCGTCGAGCATATTGCGTCTGCACTGGACTTGCCCCTCATCATCAAGCAGGCAAGTGATCTGATGAGCAAGTACGTCGGCGAGACTGAGCAAAACATGGCCGCCATGTTCAAGGAAGCCGAACTAGAAAAAGCCGTTCTGCTGCTCGACGAAGCCGACAGTTTTTTGCAGGACAGGCGCGGTGCACAGCGCACCTACGAAGTCACCGAGGTCAATGAAATGCTGCAGGGCATGGAGCGCCACAACGGCATCTTTATCTGCACCACCAATCTGCTAGAAAGCCTTGACCAGGCGGCGTTGCGGCGCTTCACCTTCAAGATCAAGTTCATGCCGTTGACCAACCCGCAGCGCGCGGCGATGTTCACCATCGAAGCGCTGGCCGGTGACGCCGCCTTGTTGACAGGGGAGCTGGGCACGCGGCTGGCCAAACTGGTGCACATATGTCCTGGCGACTTTGCCGCCGTCAAACGCCAGATCGACATCCTGGCGGTTACGTTGACGGCCGATGAGTTCATGAGCCAGCTAGAGGCCGAGCACCGCATCAAGCCCGAAGTACGAGAAGCGCGGGGCATGGGGTTTGTGCAATAGGTCTTGTCTGCTGCCCCGCACGGGTTTTAGGGCGAGCGATGGTTTAAACGCATTAAAAAATGCCGCTGCAGCAGCAAAACCGGGCGCCAACCGCTATTTAAAAAATAGCAAACCTGATTCAAGTTATTCCGCAGACGCGCAAACCCGCAGCACCTCGGTCCCATACGCTTCCAGCTTTTTGACGCCCATGCCGGCAATGTCCCCCAGATCGCGCAGGCTTTGCGGCGCGCGCTCGGCAATGGCGCGCAACGTAGCGTCGTGAAATATCACGAAGGCTGGCAGGTTGTGTTCGCGCGCGATGTCGGCGCGCCAGGTTTTGAGTTTGGCCAGCCGCTCAAGGGCGCCGGTGTTAAGGGCCGCCTCAGCCAGGCCTTTGACGGATGTCTTGATGCTTCGTTTTGACTCTTTGGCCTTGCCGGCGCTGCCTGATTTTCCGGCCAGCACCTGCTCGCGGAGCAGCACACTCATCTCGCCCTTGAGCACCTGCCGCGCATCAGGCATGAGCTGCAGGGTATTAAAAGCTTCTGTATCAACACGCACCATGTTTTTGGCAATCAGCTGGCGCAGAACGCTGCGCCACTGGGCCTCGGCCAGGTCAACGCCTATGCCAAAAGTTGACAGCTTGTCGTGCCCGTACTGCACGACTTTTTCAGTCTGTTTGCCGCGCAAAATATCCATAAGGTGGCCCGCCCCAAAGCTGATGCCGCTGGCTTGTTGTACGCGGTAAATGCAGCTCAGCATCTTGCGCGCCGGCTCGGTGGCGTCCCACACAGCGGGCGGGCTTAAACAGTTGTCGCAGTTACCGCAAGGCAGGCTGGTTTCATCAAAGTAATGCAGCAGGCTGACCCGCCGGCACGCGGTGCCTTCGGCCAGGTTCAGCAACGCATCGAGCTTGCCGCGCATGACCTGCTTGAACGCCTCGCTGGCGGCATCGCTGGTGTCAATCATGCGGCGCTGGTTCACCACGTCCTGCAGGCCGTAGGTCATCCATGCGTCGGCGGCCAGGCCATCACGGCCTGCCCGTCCCGTTTCCTGGTAGTAGCCCTCAATGTTTTTGGGCATGTCCAGGTGCGCCACAAACCGCACGTCGGGCTTGTCGATGCCCATGCCAAAGGCAATCGTGGCCACCATGACACAAGCGTCTTCGCGCAGAAACCGGTCTTGCCGTTGCTGGCGCACACTGCTGTCGAGCCCGGCGTGGTAAGCCATGGCAGTGATGCCGCTAGACGCCAGCATGTCGGCAATTTCTTCGACCCGCTTGCGCGACTGGCAGTACACAATGCCTGCCTCGTTAGCATGCTCGGTTTGGATAAAGCGCAGCAGCTGCCGCGTGGCGTCTGTTTTTTCGACGATGGTGTAGCGGATGTTGGGCCGGTCAAAGCTCGATACAAAGTGCGCCGCGTCTTCCAGCTTGAGCCGCTCCACCATGTCTTGTCGCGTCAGCGCGTCGGCGGTTGCCGTCAGCGCCATGCGCGGCACGTTGGGGAACATTTCGTGCAGCAGGCTTAGCGAGCGGTACTCGGGCCGAAAGTCATGGCCCCACTGGCTCACGCAATGCGCTTCGTCAATCGCAAACAGGCTGAGCTTGCCGCGCTCGTTGAGGGAGCGCAGCAGGTCTTTCATGCGCGGTGTGTTGATGCGTTCTGGCGCAGCGTAAAGCAACGTGAGCTCGGCGCGCAACAACTGCTTTTCAAGCGCACTGCTTTCTTCAAAAGTCTGCGTCGAATTCAAAAACGCGGCTGACACGCCCGCCTCATGCAGCGCACCGACCTGGTCGTGCATCAGCGCGATCAGGGGCGACACCACAATGGTCACGCCGTAGCCTGCGTTTTGCCGCGCGATTGCCGGGATCTGGTAGCACAGTGACTTGCCGCCGCCGGTGGGCATCAGCACCAGCGCGTCGCCACCGCGCACCACATGGTCCACGATGGCGGCTTGCGGGCCGCGAAATGCCTGGTAGCCAAAAACCTCGCCAAGAATGTCCAGCGACGTGGGGTGGGGTGAAAATGTGGACACTGAAAGGAGTTGGGAACTGGTTGAGAGTGTTTAAAGAACGGAAATTGTGCTACAAAATAAATAGCAAGTAGTCCCCGAATTTACTGCCCGATTAGCTTTTTCGGTTGATAAAAAGCTACATTTGCTCCCAGGGCAGACCCTCAAAACGCCAGCCCGACAAGCTGGAGCGGCGGAAATGTTCGTCAAGCTCGCCTTCAAAGCCGTGCACGATGTGCTGCACGTCTGAAAATCCGGCCGCCACCAGTGCCTTGCCCGCGTCTTGCGTGCGTTTACCGGAGCGGCAAATCAGCAGCAGGGGCTGTTGTTTGCCCGTGGCTTCCCGCGCCACTGCGTCGGCAAATTTCAAGGGGTCAGGTTGCAAGTCTGGGTATTCATACCACGGCACATGGACCACACCCGGTGGCCGGCCCACGTACAGCGACTCGATTTCCATGCGTACATCGACAAACAGCGCATCGGGGTGCGACTGGAGCCAGGTCCAGGCTTCTTTGGGTTGGAGGTTTTTCATAGGGTGAGGCGTAAGCCTTGTATTGTCATTGAAAGTATTGGATGAATTCAGGCCACCTTAAAATGCTGCCATGAAGCCTCTTACCTACACCCGCGGACAGCAGCTACCGGCCATTCTTGAAAAACGAATTGCTATCCTTGACGGCGCGATGGGCACCATGATCCAGCGTTTTAAATTGAACGAGGCGCAATACCGGGGTGAGCGCTTCAAGGACTTTCACCGGGACATCAAGGGCAACAACGAGTTGCTGAGCCTGACGCGCCCCGACGTGATTCAGGACATCCACGAAGGCTATCTGGCTGCGGGTGCCGACATGATCGAGACCAACACCTTTGGCGCGACCACCGTGGCGCAGGCGGACTACGACATGGCGGACCTGGCGATTGAAATGAACCTTGCGTCAGCCCGCATTGCGCGCGCTGCGTGCGACAAATTCTCGACGCCAGAAAAGCCCCGCTTTGTGGTTGGCGCACTCGGCCCCACCCCAAAAACCGCCAGCATTAGTCCTGACGTGAACGACCCCGGCGCGCGCAACACCAGCTTTGAAGAGCTGAGGAAAGCCTATTACGAACAAACCGAGGCGCTAATCAAGGGCGGCAGCGACGTGCTGCTGGTCGAAACCATTTTTGACACCCTCAACGCCAAAGCCGCGCTATTTGCCATTGAAGAGTACTTTGACCATTCGGGCGAGCGCCTGCCGCTCATCATCAGCGGTACCGTGACCGATGCCTCGGGCCGCATTCTGAGCGGCCAGACCGTCACTGCCTTCTGGCACAGCGTACGCCATGCCCGACCGCTGGCGGTCGGTCTGAACTGCGCGCTCGGCGCAGCGCTGATGCGTCCCTATATTGTGGAGCTGGCCCGTGTGGCGGGCGACACCTTCATCAGTTGCTACCCCAACGCGGGCCTGCCCAACCCCATGAGCGACACCGGCTTTGACGAAACACCGGACGTCACCTCGCGCCTCTTGAGAGAGTTTGCGGCCGAGGGCCTGGTCAACATCGTGGGCGGCTGCTGCGGCACCACGCCGGACCATATTCAAGCGATTGCGCAAGCTGTTGGATCCGTTGCAACGCGTGGGCTGGGTGTGGGCGTGTTTTATCGCGACGCTGCCTGAGAATGACCCCCACGGTCGCTCACTTCGTGTAGCTTTCAACCCCCTGAGGGGGCGGGGCCGCTGCGCCTGCGGTCCGGCGAAGCCGGTCCCGCGGCCCCTGCTTGCAAGAAACCGATCTTGCTAGGTCGGCATCAAGTGGTCAATCTCCTGCTGCATGGCTTGGACCAGCTGGCTGTACGTTTTGAGTTTTTCGGCTGTGTCGCGCAGCCGCTCGGCGATTCGCAGTGAGACGGCAAACATCAATTTGGCAGCGGTGTGCGGGTCGTCTTCGCTGAGCTTTTCAAGCGCATCGCGTGACAATATCGCGCAGCACACGTCGGAGCTGGCGGTGCATGACGCCAGCCGCGCCTTGCCATCGACCAGACCCATCTCGCCAATCAGGCTGCCGGGGCCGAGCACGGTGACTGTCACGGGTGTGCGGCGGCTGACCACAATGTTCTCTACCGTGACCTCGCCTTCCAGCAGTAGCACCATGTAGCCGGTGTCTGTTTTGTCCCCCTCTCTAATAAAGGTGGTTCCATTGGCAATTCTGCGCGGAATCATGTAGCTGACCACTGTCAGTGCATCTTCAAGCGTGAGCTGCATCAGCGCGGTGGGCGCTATCAGCAGCCGGGCACCAAGTTCGGCAATGCTGGAACCCCGTATTGCGCGCATGCGTTCTTCGGGCCGCATCAGTTCTGGTGCTTCTGCAGATGCGTTGCTGGCACGGCCGAACAGGTTTTTGAACATTAACTTTTTCCGGATAACCGCCGCAGTGGCGCAGGTTGATGTGAAGGACTAAAATAATGGTACCCCAAGGAGCGTTGCAGCAAAAGTACACTTTGTCAGGCTTGGGAAAATGGTTTGCCGCGGCTTTTCAGTCAGGGCCACCTCTAGCAACGACGCTCACCTTCAATCCAAGGTGAGTGTGTGTCAGAAATTCAAAATTCCCCGGTGGTTCCCCCTATGAAATTGTCCGGCCTGGAGCCGGTCAATATCGGTGTGGGGTCGCTCTTTGTGAACATCGGTGAACGTACCAATGTCACCGGCTCCAAAGCCTTCGCCCGCATGATTCTGAATGGCGATTTCGAGGCCGCCCTGGTGGTGGCGCGTCAGCAGGTTGAAAACGGCGCGCAGATTATCGACATCAACATGGACGAGGCCATGCTGGACAGCCAGGCCGCCATGGTGCGGTTTTTAAACCTGATCGCCAGCGAGCCGGACATCTCGCGGGTGCCGATCATGATTGACAGCTCCAAATGGAGCGTGATCGAAGCTGGTCTGCGCTGCATTCAAGGCAAAGGTATTGTCAATTCGATTTCCATGAAAGAAGGGCTGGAGCCTTTCAAACAGCAGGCCAAGCTGCTCAAACGCTATGGTGCAGCCGCTGTGGTCATGGCCTTTGACGAGCAAGGCCAGGCGGACACCTATCAGCGCAAGGTTGAAATTTGCGCGCGGGCTTACCGGGTGTTGGTCGATGAGCTCGACTTTGCGCCTGAAGACATTATTTTTGACCCCAACATTTTTGCCATTGCCACCGGCATTGAAGAACACGACAACTATGCGGTTGACTTCATCAACGCCACCCGCTGGATCAAGCAAAACCTGCCGGGTGCCAAGGTCTCGGGCGGCGTGAGCAATGTGAGCTTCAGCTTTCGCGGCAACGACCCGGTGCGTGAGGCGATTCATACGGTGTTTCTGTACCACGCCATCAAGGCCGGCATGGACATGGGCATCGTCAACGCCGGCATGGTTGGCGTCTATGACGACCTGGAGCCGACGCTGCGCGAGCGGGTTGAAGACGTGGTGCTCAACCGGCAGCCGGCTTACCAGCCCGGTGAGCCGATGATCAGCGCCAGCGAGCGTTTGATTGAAGTGGCTGAAACCGCCAAAAGCGGTGCCCGGGATGACAGCAAAAAGAACGAGTGGCGCGCGTTGCCAGTGCGTGCCAGGCTGTCGCATGCGTTGGTGCACGGCATGAACGAGCACATCGTGCCGGATACCGAAGAAGTCTGGCAGATCCTCAAAGCCGAGGGTGGCCGGCCGCTACACGTGATCGAAGGGCCGTTGATGGATGGCATGAATGTGGTGGGTGACCTGTTTGGCCAAGGCAAGATGTTTTTGCCGCAGGTGGTTAAAAGCGCCCGGGTCATGAAGCAGGCAGTAGCGCATTTGCTGCCCTACATTGAAGCCGAAAAATTGCTGCTAGAGGCGGCTGGCGCAGACGTCAAGACCAAAGGCAAGATCGTTATCGCCACCGTCAAGGGCGACGTGCACGACATCGGAAAAAACATCGTCACCGTGGTTTTGCAGTGCAACAACTTTGAAGTCGTCAACATGGGCGTGATGGTGCCTTGCCATGAGATTTTGGCGCGCGCCAAGATCGAAGGCGCGGACATTGTGGGCCTGTCGGGCTTGATCACGCCGAGCCTCGAAGAGATGCAGTACGTGGCCGCTGAAATGCAAAAAGACGATCATTTCCGGATCAAGAAAATTCCCCTGCTGATTGGCGGTGCCACCTGCTCTCGCGTGCACACTGCCGTGAAGATTGCGCCGCATTACGAAGGCCCGGTGGTGTATGTGCCAGATGCCTCGCGCAGCGTCAGCGTGGCCCAAAGCCTGCTGTCTGACAACGCTGCCAAATATATCGACGAGCTGAACAGCGACTACGACAAGGTGCGTGCCCAGCACGCCAATAAAAAGCAGATACCGATGTGGCCGCTAGCCAAAGCACGCGCCAACGCGACACGCATGGACTGGACCGGCTACACGCCACCGGTACCCAAATTCATTGGCCGCCGCCTGTTCAAAAACTTTGACCTGGCTGAGCTGGCGCGGTACATCGACTGGGGTCCGTTTTTTCAAACCTGGGATTTGGCTGGGCCTTTCCCGGAGATTTTGAAAGACGAGGTGGTGGGCACCGAAGCTGTGCGCGTCTATGCCGACGCCAAACGCATGCTGCAGCGGCTGATCGAAGGGCGCTGGCTCACCGCCAGTGGCGTGATGGGCTTGTACCCGGCCAACAGCGTGGGCGATGACATCGAGATTTACACCGATGAGTCACGCAGCGAGGTCGCCATGACCTGGTATGGCCTGCGCCAGCAGCAGGAAAAAACCGCGATTGAAGGCGTGATGCGACCCAGCCGCTGCTTGGCGGATTTCATCACACCCAAGCTGCTTGCTCCTGAATTAATAGCTGAACGCGCCCGTAATGGTTGCCGTAGCGGCAAAAATGACTCACAAATAGCGGATTACATCGGCGTATTTGCCGTCACGGCAGGCCTGGGCGCAGAGAAGAAAGAAAAGTATTTCAACGACGACAACGACGACTATTCGTCCATCATGCTCAAGGCGCTGGCCGACCGGTTGGCCGAGGCTTTTGCCGAAGTCTTGCACCTGCGGGCGCGTACCGACTTGTGGGGCTATGCGCCGGACGAAAACCTGAGCCTCGAAGAGTTGCTTGCCGAGAAATATCAGGGTATCCGCCCCGCACCTGGCTACCCGGCGTGCCCGGACCACAGCGTCAAAAAGGAAATGTTCGAACTGCTGGGCGCCGAGGACATTGGCATGACGCTGACCAGCAGCCTGGCCATGACGCCAGCCGCCAGCGTTAGCGGCTTTTACCTGAGTCATACGGACAGTACCTATTTCAACGTCGGTAAGATCAGTGACGACCAGTTGCAGGATCTGGCAAAGCGGCGCGGCGCAAAAGCTGAGGACCTGGCGAGGCTGCTGGCGCCCAATTTGTAAACGGCGGCTTGTGCAAAGGCTCCCCAGGGCGCTTTAAAAAGCAAGACCGTTTTTTGTTTGGTAGCAGCGAACCTTTTGCTGCTTGAACCGTTGATCAGGTGGGCGTCGCCTTACCCGCTGTTTCATCAGGAAAAACATTATGAACACCGCTGTCGAAAATCTTCAACCTGGCCAACAACCTGCATCTGCCAGCTAGGCCCTGTGGGCTGCGGTGGGCATTCTGGGTGCTACCGTGCTGGCCATGGGCGGCACCATGATTTACCAGCAGCGCACTCCTGCGCCCATGGCCCCTCTGGCGCAGATCGCGCTGGCAACGCCGCAGTTGTTGGCCCCGGCTGCCAGTGCCAGCGCGGCAGATGACCTGGTTGAACAGCCAGTCCCGGCGCCGGCAAAACCGGCGACGGTGCCTGTCAAGAAAGTGGTCAAGCTGGTGCCCAGACCGGCGCCGACTGTGGCTGAATCACGGGCTCCAGCGCCGGTCTACTCAGGCACCTCACCTGCGCCTGCGCCCTATCCATCGCCAGCACCAGTTGTCGTGGCGCAGGTGTGTACCTTTTGCGGTTTGATTGAGTCTGTCACGCTGGTGCAGCGCTCTACCAAACCGGCCGATGTCGGTATTGGCGCCGTGGCTGGCGGCGTGCTGGGCGCGGTGGTCGGCAACCAGGCAGGGCCGTGGCCGCACTGTGGCAACTATTATGGGCGCTATCGGCGGTAGTTTTGCCGGCAACGCTGACGGGAAAAATGTACGCACGGAAACGGTTTACCAGGTCGTGTGCGCATGGAAGACGGCTCACACCGCACTATCGAGGTCGCTCAGCCTCCCAGTGTGGGGCAGCCGCGTGACGGTCGAGGGTTCCAGCATACGCAGCAATGATGGTGCGACTTATCGTGCGCCCGCACCTGTTACACGGGTGTCCAGCCAACAGCAGCTCGCCAGTCTGGGGCGCTGATGCATCTGATGTGCCTGGTGGGCGGGGTCACAGCCCGGTAAAAAACGCTGCATAGGCTCTGCAATTTAACCGCAGAAAGTCAGGCAGCATGAAATACCGTTCCACCATCGGCTTGCGGACACCCACCCTGAGGCTTCTGACCATACTGGCCCTTATGGGAAGCGCTGCATTGTCTGCCTGTGGCGGCGGTGACAGCAGATCGCTTATTGTTGACAATTCAGTGGGCTCGCTGCACCTGATTGATCAGCAGGTGCTGCCGCGCCGCAGCGAATTTGGTGGCACCGCAGTGGGCGGGCTTTCAGGCATCGACTACGACGCTGTCAACAACCGTTATGTGTTGGTGTCCGATGACCGGGCAACGACAGATTCGGCCAATGCGCCGCGCATGTATTTTGCAAACCTGAACTTCGATATGAACAGCTTTACCGGTGTCCAGGTCCTGTCGACTTTCTCCATGAAGCAGCCCGATGGCAGCACCTACCCGAAGGTTCCGGACGCCAAAGTCGCGGACCCCGAAAGCGTTCGTTTTGACCCGGCAACCGGCAACCTGGTCTGGCTCAGCGAGGGTGACCGCACGCTGACGTCCACGCCAACCCGCATCATCAATCCGTTTGTGCGTGAAATCCGCCCCGATGGCACGCATGTTAGTGAGTACACCTTGCCCGCCATGTTCCAGATGTCGGCCGCAGATGTTGGTCCGCGCGGCAACCTGGTGTTTGAGGGCCTGACCTTCACACCCGACAAAAGCCGCGCCGTCGTGATTACGGAGGGGCCGCTGTTTCAGGATGGCGCGTTGCCCACCCCCAGCACCGCGGCGGTGTCGCGGATCACGGTGTTTGACCGCGCCTCTGGCGTCGCGAACGCACAGTACGGTTACCTGATTGAGCGGGTTCAGGCCACCCCGGTGCCTGCCGACCAGTTCACGGTCAATGGCGTGACCGAGATTCTGGCCGTCACCGACACCAGATTTCTAGTGCTTGAACGTAGTTTTTCGGTTGGCGTCACGGGCAACCAGGTGCGCCTGTACGAGATTGATATTTCAAAAGCCAGCAATGGCCTGGGAACTGCTGCGTTGGCAGGGGCAAGTTACACACTCGTGACCAAGCGCCTGGTGCTTGATTTCGAAACCTTGAAAACCCAGTTCGGTGGCATTGCCAACCTCGAAGGCATCACGTTTGGTCCGCGCCTGGTCAATGGGCGCCAGTCGCTGGTGGTGGCTGATGACAACTTTCCGGTAGCTGCATCCACCACTGATTTCAACCAGTTCCTCGTGTTTGAAGTGGCACCCCAGTAACCGCCGCACCGCAGAGCGCTGCAGGGAGTCAGCCGTAACCCCTTGTAGCGTGGGTGTTTGACGCTATGATTTTTCTTTCAATTGAAGAGGACGCTATGGACCAGTTACGCATCAGCCACGCCGTTTTCAAAGGTTGTCAAAGCGGGTCCGGCTGCGCTGCGCCAGCAACCGACCCCGCACCCGGTCTCGGTGCCCTGGCACAAGCGCGCAGCGTATGTTCAGACTGGCGTTGATTCTTTTCGGTGGCGACGCGCTCATCAGGCGCTGGAAATTCTTTCTGGTGATTGGCCTGCTGGTTCTTGCGGTGGGCTTGAGCGTGCTGTTTGACCTGGTCGATGGCGTTGCCGACATTGCGACCTGGGCATTGGGCACCATTTTGCTGGTGCTCGGCCTGGGAGAGCTGGTGGTCGGTGCCACCCATGCCCGCATGCGCCGCCGGCTGCAAATGCTGCGTGGCCTGGCGATGCTGGTGGGTGCTTGTTTGGTACTTGATTTCCCCTGGGACAATTCGATTACCTCGGGCGTTCTGTTTGGTGCGGCTTTTCTGTTCAATGGCCTGATGCGCATCGGCGGGGGCCTGCTCATACGCTATGCCAACTGGCGCACGTCGTGTTTTCTGGGTGCTGGTTACCTGGTCATGGCGCTGCTGCTGTTCACCAGCTGGCCCCTGCCAGATGACATGAACGTGTCTTTCTGCCTGGGGCTGGCACTGCTGGCGGGGGGGCAGTGTTCTGGTGCGTGGCGCCTTGCGGCTCAAGCGCTTGCCAGCAGGTACCCGTCTGGCGGCCATTGAGCTCTACCAGCACACCGGTTCCAGCCCGCTGCAAGTGCTGTCCACCTCGCCCGCCATTGCGCCGCCTGCTGTTGAAGCTTTGCACCTTGAACCGCTTGTGGTGCATGTCTGGACTGCGGTGGGTTCTGTCGAGGACCGGATCAGGTTGCCCGTCATTGAGCGTTACGTTGTAGCCCTGTCGCGCAAGGGACGTGCGTTTTCGGGCCACACGGCGCTTGAATGCGGGCCACACCTGTACATCAGCCACCACCCGCGTGACCGCCTGAGCATTGGCGCGCATAACGTGGTGCAGGAGGCCCGTGCCACGCCTGAAAACAACCGGCCTGGCCACTGGGGCCTTTCTTATGGCGATGAGGCCGCAACATCGCGCCCGTCGACGCTGCAAATCCGCTTTCGCGTCTATAACCCCTTGTACCTGCAGGCTTTCTGGAACAGTTACCGCGAGGACAAAACCTACAACTTCACCCACCGCAATTGTTCTACCGTGGTGGTGCAGGCCATTGATGCCGCGATGGAAGGCGTGTTTGCAGACAAGCCGTTTTGGCCCACCTTGCTGCGCATGCTGCTCGACCCCGACATGTGGCTGGCCGGCAGCGTGAGGGTGCGCGCTGAAGCATTGGCCTGGTCGCCCGGCCTGGTCCTGGACTACGTGAGTGCTGTACGAAGTATGACCTACCCGAGACACAACTTCAGGCAGCGCCTGGCGCGGCGCTGGCGGGCACGACAACGGCGCACTCGCCAGGACGGTTAATGCCAGTGCGCCGCCTTGACCGCCCTGCGATTGCAAAGCTTGTGTCACATAAATCACCTGCACGGCTTAAGGTACACGGCGCCGCCTATCGCATCTCATCGGGAAATTCGTACTTGCACGATCTCTTCGCTGCCCGTTCAAAGCCACTTTCGGCAGGACTTGTCTGCCTAATCATGTTTAGCGTTCGATCCGGCTGTTGGGCCGACTGATGCACAGCATTCCTAACGAACATTCCACCGATTTCGCGATTCCTCGCCGGCTTCCTTCATCATGAAAATGGCTTGCTGACGGTCTTTTTTAAAGCCGTAGTCGCCACCTTCTAGCGCCAACGCCAGCGCCTGCATGGCGGGAGGGTAGTGTTTATGGGCAGATTCGTACAGAAGGTGGCGGGCCAATGCCCATTCGGACTCCTGAGTGCCAGGTTGCGAATAATGCACAAACAGCAAAAACATGGCCTGCGGACTACCCAGACGAGCAGATTTAATCAACCAACGCACCGCGTTGGATTTGTTTGCGGCAACTCCTTCGCCGTTCGCAGCCATTCGGCCGAGCATCAATGCGGCTTCTGCATGGTTGTTTTGAGCGGCTACTTCGTACCAATCCCAGGCGGATTTCAAATCGGGCGCCTGTAATGTGCCTAGCCGCGCGGCTTCACCCAACATGAAAGCGGCCGGGGCATCTCCCTGCTTGGCCGCGAGAAAAAAAATTGGCCTGGCCTGTGGCGCCTTGTTGGTGTCCAGAAGATAGGCAAGCGCCAACTCCCGGGAGGCGACGGCACTGCCTTTGGCGCTCCAGCTTTCAAGTTGTTGCAACGCCAGCGCTTGGCGTCCAGCGCCTGCAAGCATGCCCACTGACTCTATGGCCGCCGATGTGGTCGGCACCGGTGAGTCGAAGCCGCAACTGGTCAGAACGCAAAGCATAACGCCCCACGCGCGTACCCGGAAACGGCGGATGCTGCGCGCCATCATTGGCTCAGGTCAATACGGTACTTGGCATAACCACTGGTATCTGTGTCCCCCTGGCTGACCACACGATTCAGTCCAACCGCCTGGGCGGAGGCCAGTTTTCCGGGCGTTGAGCGCAAAACAACCGGGCCAGCGGTGGCAACTTTTACAAAGCTCCACGAGCTTGCAGCGCCGTTGACGCTGCGCGTCACCTTACCAAGCTTGGGAATGTATGCGGCCACCACGCTTTGATTGGCGTCTGGTGATTTCAAAATAGTTTTGCTGCCATTGATGCCGGGGAAATTGCCGCCGCCGTTGGCCCGGTAATCGTTGGTGGCCACAATAAAGTCGGCGTCTGGCGCCACCGCAATGTCGTTGTAGGTGAGGTTCGCGATTCGCGCACCAACGGGCTTGGTCACGTCGATTTGGTACTTCAGGGCGTTGTTTTCGGCATAGAACACATCGTAGTTGTAAATCGTCGAATAGGACGGAACCAAATCCTGTTCAGTGGTTCTGGTCGGATCAATTTGGGCGAATTGGTTTGCTGATGTCTCCAGCCAGTTTTTCAGGTCGACGCCCTTTATTTTGACGGCCTGGATGTTGTTGTTGCTGTACAGGTAAAGATCACCAGGGTTGCGAACCTGGAGCGGTACTGGCGCCCCAGCCGTGGCGCCGGGTGCGACGTCTGTGAAATCAGTGGGTCCGTTTCTACCCGCCTTGAAAGGCGCGCTGCAAGAAAGTACGGGAATATTTTTGTACGAAGCCAGTGTGGCGTCAGAGCTGGTTGAAATGAAGCTTTTCACGTAAGCAACTTGCGCCTGATTCACGATCTGAATTGCAGAGACATCGCCGACCAGTGAAAAATAGGCCGACATCTGAAAATCCGTCGCGACGCCCAGAGGTTGCTGCGCGTAAGCGATCGTGGCAGCATGTTCTGGCGCAATCGCCGCTGCAATGGTCGGATCGGTCGCCACCAGTGTGGTGCCATCGGTGTACTTGAAGCCGCGCGACTCGACCGTCGTCTTGCTGGTTTGCACCGTCCATTTTCCGCCCTGAAAGGCAAGCGTCATCTTGATGATGCCCAACCGCCGGCCCCAGCTTTGCGCCATGACAGTCGGCACGCCGTTGACGAAACCGTTGATGCCATCGACGTTGGACGCGGACAAGGCTGCCAGTGCGCTGTCCAGGGGCGCTGCGCCAATTTCCTTGCCTCTGGGAAAGATCAGGTGCGAGTGGCCCACCAACAGGGCGTCGATGCCTGCAACCTTGCTCAAATGGTAACTGCCGTTTTCCATTTTTGGGCTGTAGTCCGAGGCGTCCAGGCCACCATGTGACAAAGCCACCACCATGTCAGCGCCCTGGGCTCGCGCTTCTGGGACATAACGCGCGGCCGATTCGACCACGCCGTTGACATAGACTTTTCCGGCAAGATTTTTTTGATCCCAATCCATGATTTGTGGCGGGACAAAACCCAATATCGCCACTTTTAGCGCCACTGACAAAGCCTCGCCGTTGGGTCCCCGTGCTGCAAAAGTCTTGGGAATAAGTGCGTAGGGTTTAAGGATTGGTTGCTGGCTTGAAACACTGTTGACGTTCGTCACCACAGTCGGGAAATTCGGCGCGCCGCAGTTGCCAGGTTTGAAAATACCAGCGATACCCAAGTCGGTGTTCAAAACTTGCGACAAGAACGGCAAACCGTAATTAAATTCATGGTTGCCAAGGCTGCCGCCATCGAACTTGAGCAGATTCATGACCTTGTGGATGGCCAGCGTCGCGCTGCAGACAATCGGCTGCGCTGCGGTTTGAAAATCGCCGAGAAGCGTGCCTTGAATGACGTCGCCGTCGTCGAGCAAAAGGTTGTTTGGATTTTCGGTACGCGCTGCACTAATCAGTGTGGCGGTGCGGTCCATTCCCAAACTGGTGTCGGCTGCCAGGGCGTAGTAGTTGTAGCCAAGAACATTTTGGTGAAGGTCGGTGGTGCTTAGCAATGCCAGCTGAACCGTTGTACCCTCGGGCACAACGGCCGTCAGATTGCCACTCGAGGACGCACCGCCGCAAGCCGACAAAAGCACCAGACCGAACAGCGACGCAGATTTCACTGCGAGTATGTAATTGTTAGAAGTCAAAGCAGATCCTTCGCAAAAACTTCTAATGTGCATACGTCACATGACGGCCGCGTGACGTATGCACGTCCGAGAAAAGAAGTGTTGCACAAGGTCAGCTTTGGCGCGGCGGGATTTTTCAACAACATCGCGAGCCGCACATGGCAGTGGCTACTGACCCTAAGTCACTGCGCCGCCTTGAGTGCCCTGCGGTATTGCACCGCCTCAGCCACGTGGGTAACCTGCACTGCCTGCGCACCGGCCAGATCGGCAATCGTGCGGGCGACTTTCAGGCACCTGTGAATGCTTCGGCCTGACCAGCCCAGCCGGGCCGCTGCTGTGTTGAGGAATTTTGCAGAGGCGTCGTCCAGTTTGCATTGCGCGTCAATGGCCTGCCCGTCCAGCGCCTGGTTGGTGCTGCCCTGGCGCTCCAGTGCGCGTGCTCTGGCTTGCACCACGCGCAGCCGGATGGCGTCGGTGCTCTCGCCGGGCGGTGTGTTGATCAGCTCATTGGCTGCCAGCGCGCCTACCTCTACGTGCAGGTCAATACGGTCCAGCAGCGGTCCGCTGAGCTTGCCCTGGTAGCGCGACACTTGGTCGGGTGAGCATCGACAAGCCCGCAGGTTGGAGCCCAGATAACCGCAGGGGCAGGGGTTCATGGCTGCGACCAGCTGAAAGCGCGCCGGGAATTCGGCCCGGTGTGCTGCGCGGGATATGGTGATGGTGCCGGACTCCAGTGGCTCCCGCAGTGCTTCGAGCGCAGCTCGGGGGAACTCTGGCAATTCATCGAGAAACAGCACGCCCCGGTGCGCCAGCGAAATTTCACCTGGTCGCGGTGGCGAGCCACCACCCACCAAAGCCACCGCACTGGCTGTGTGGTGCGGTGCACAGGTCGGGCGCAACGCCCACTTGTCCAGCGAAAACCGCCCGGCCAGTGAGGCCACGGCGGCGCTTTCAAGAGCCTCGTCGATGGTCATGGCGGGCAGCAAGCCGGCAAAACGCTGGGCCAGCATGGACTTGCCCGAGCCGGGTGCGCCCATCATCAATATGCTGTGCCCGCCTGCAGCGGCGATTTCCAGTGCACGCCGGGCTGCCGCCTGACCTTTCACATCGGCCATGTCAGCGTAGTGCGCATGGGGTTGCCGTTCGGCAGCCGTCACCCGGTGCCAGCCCGCCAACACGTCGGGTGCGGTGTCACCCGGCAAAAATTGCCGCACCACATCGAGCAGGTGGTGGGCCTGGTAGATCTCGGCGCCGGGCACCAGGGCAGCTTCCTGGGCACTGCTCTCAGGCAAAACCAGCCGAGGCAGCGGCCCTGCAGTCTGGCGTGCCTGGGTAGCCAGCGCCAGGCTCATGGCCAGCGCACCGCGCACGGCCCGCAAGTCGCCGCCCAAAGACAACTCACCGGCAAACTCATAACCCTGCAGCTTGTTGGCGTCAATCTGGCCGCTGGCGGCCAGAATGCCCAGGGCGATGGGTAAATCAAAGCGGCCCGAGTCTTTGGGCAAATCTGCCGGCGCCAGGTTGACGGTGATTTTTTTATTGCCCGGAAACTCCAGCCCGGTGTTTTGTATAGCCGAGCGCACCCGCTCGCGGGCTTCTTTGACTTCGGTTTCGGCCAGCCCGACCAGCGTAAAACTGGGCAGCCCATTGGCCAGATGGACTTCCACGCACACTGGCCGGGCTTCCAGGCCAAGTAAGGCGCGGCTGTGCACTAAAGACAAACTCATGATTGACCTCCCGTTTCATTGGCATCAACTTGGTGCGCAGTATGTGCGCTTATTTGGTGCATTTTTGATTTGATAGAAGCCCGTCTATAACGTGATAGCCCGCGAAACGGTAGACCCGCGTCCATACCGTCTTCGGGGTTTTGGCACGTTACGTGCTAATAGGTACCGGACAAAGTTAACAACACTCGGAGCACTTTCATGAAATTTTTTCCAGTCCAGATCGTACTTTCAACGGCTTTGGCTTTATCAGGCATCGCGTTTGCGCAAACGGCAACGCCGGTTGTGCCCGTCGCACCAGCTGCCGCAGAGCCTGCTGCAGCGCCTTTGACCTTCAATATTTCGCTTGCCAGCAACTACAAGTTTCGTGGCCAGGATCAGGACCAGTCTAAAACGAAGTCTTTCAAGCCAGCCTTGCAGGGCGGCGTTGACTACGCGTTTGACAGTGGTTTCTACATCGGCAACTGGAACTCCACCATCAACTGGACCAAATACCTGCCCTCAGGCCAGAACAGCGGCGTAGAAATCGACTTGTACGGCGGCTATAAATTCAAGGCCGGTCCGCTGGACATGGACGTTGGCGCATTGACTTACATCTACCCGGGCGCGGGTAAAGCCAACACCACCGAGGTGTACCTTGGTGCGGGTTACGGCCCGTTCAGCGCCAAATATTCGAGCACAGTTTCAAAGGGCTATTTCGGTATTGGCAACGACACTTTGCTCGGCGTCGGCTCTGGCGGCGGGCGTGGCACCGGCTACTTGAACTTGGCGGTTGCCCAGGAAGTCGCGCCCAAAGTCACTGCCAAGGCCTCTTTAGGGTTTACCAACCTGAAAAACGCTGCCAACAACGCTGGTTTCCCCAATTACATGGATTACAGCGTGGGCGCGAGCTACGACATTGGCGATGGCTTGTCCGTGTCGGGCGCGCTGGTAGGTGCTAACAAGAAAACCAATTGGGTCTACACCATCGACTCAACCAAGTCGATCAACAAAAACACGCTGGTCGTGATGCTGACCAAAGCCCTGTAATGCAACAAGAGCAGCACACAGCGTTGTTGCTCCGTCTTTCACCTTGGAGGAAACCTGAACATGAAACTCGTAACGGCCATCATTAAACCGTTCAAGCTCGACGAGGTGCGCGAAGCCCTGTCTGGTATTGGCGTACAAGGCATCACGGTCACTGAAGTCAAGGGCTTCGGTCGCCAAAAAGGACATACCGAGTTGTACCGTGGCGCGGAATATGTCGTCGACTTTCTGCCAAAGGTCAAAATTGAAGCGGCTGTATCCGACGAGTTGGTCGATCGGGTGATTGAAGCGGTTGAGGCCGCTGCCCGCACCGGCAAGATTGGTGACGGAAAAATCTTCGTCTACAACCTCGAACAAGTGGTCCGCATCCGTACCGGCGAGACCGGCAAGGAAGCGCTTTAAAGCCCCGCGCCCAAAAAGTCTATAAAAAAAGAGAACACCGCCATGAAAAAACTACTTGCGTCCCTCGCCCTGGGATTGAGCTTGTTGACCACCGGCTCTGCCGTGCTGGCACAAGCCCCGGCAACAGCCCCCGCCTCTGCGGCGACCTCCTCCGCAGCCCCTGCCGAAGTCATGCCTGCCGCCATGGCAGCTTCTGCCGCAATGCCAGCCGCTCCCATGCCTGCCGTCGCTGCTTCTGCGCCCGCAGTTGTTGTCGTCCCGGCTGCGGCTGCCTCTGCACCGCCTGCACCCGTGCCCAACAAGGCCGATACCGGCTGGATGATGGTCTCCACCATGTTGGTAATTCTGATGACCATACCGGGTCTGGCACTTTTCTATGGCGGCCTCGTGCGCAGCAAGAACATGCTGTCCGTGCTGATGCAGATCATGGTGACTTTCTCGATGATCGTCGTGCTGTGGTTCATCTACGGCTACAGCCTGGCGTTCACTGAAGGCAATGCGTTCTTCGGCGGATTTGACAGATTGTTCATGAAGGGCGTCTGGGACAACGTTGCGGGCACATTTGCGACTGCCGCCACGTTCAGCAAGGGCGTTGTGATTCCAGAAATCGTGTTTGCCGCCTTTCAGGCCACGTTTGCCGGTATCACCTGCTGCCTTATCGTGGGTGCTTTTGCCGAGCGCATCAAGTTCTCGGCCGCGCTGATGTTCATGGCCATATGGTTTACCTTCAGCTACGCACCAATTGCGCACATGGTGTGGTTCTGGATGGGTCCTGACGCCTACACCGGCAAGGAGGTCGTTGACGCCATGAATGGCAAGGGCGGCTACCTCTGGCAGATGGGTGCGCTTGATTTCGCCGGCGGTACGGTTGTGCACATCAACGCTGCCATCGCCGGTCTGGTCGGTGCCTACGTGATCGGCAAACGTGTGGGTTACGGCAAGGAAGCCATGGCGCCGCACAGCCTGACTTTGACCATGGTCGGTGCCGCGCTGCTGTGGGTGGGCTGGTTCGGTTTTAATGCGGGTTCGGCACTTGAGGCAAACGGCTTTGCTGCACTGGCCTTCATCAACACCCTTGGCGCAGCCGCTGCGGCTGTGCTCGCATGGTGCGTCGGTGAGGCGTTGATGCGCGGCAAGGCTTCCATGCTGGGCGCTGCATCAGGTTGCGTTGCGGGCTTGGTGGCGATCACGCCAGCAGCCGGCAATGTCGGTATCGGTGGCGGCTTGGTAATCGGTTTCCTCGCCGGTTTTGCCTGCCTCTGGGGTGTCAA
>JANXTM010000277.1 GCA_025352405.1 Polaromonas sp. | reverse complement strand
AATACGGCCCTCCGATACTTCGCTGGAAACACTACGTGGTACAGCAGTGCCGTAACGTTGTGACTCTTGTGTATGTATTCGCTCATCCGCCAAGATTACGCCCCAAGGGGCGGGGAATTTACCCCCAGTGATTAAATAGCTGCTAAAGCAAGTGTTTAAAGGGCTGTAGCCCGATTTGATTCCTGAAAAGGCGATTTTTGGCAATTTGGCAAGCTTGTGGCTCAAAAAATTAACCTGCCGGTTAATATTCCCAGGTCAACATCGAGCTTGACGACCTGCAGGCGCCGAAGCTAGTGGGCCTACATTATCAAATTTGGCGAGTCAAATTTTTACCTGGGCCAACATGCAATCACTAACAGCCTTTATCGCGACGCTTCCCACTTGGTTCTTGCCCGTCGGCTGGTTCGCTCTTTTGATCGGTTGGGTTCTGGGCCAGCCAGCCACTACCCGGTTCTTTAACAAAGTGACGGTTATCGGCTTTAACAACACCACGACAAACATCGCGCGGCAGGCCGCGTCTTCGAAGGCCGCGGGCGGCGACTCTCCGCTGTCAAAAGTCGGTAGCTGGGCCAGTGTGGTGGGCTTGGTGCTCACGCTGCTGCCCATGCTTAAAGACTGGCTCAAGTAGGCGTTACGAGCTATGTTTGGTCGTCTCAAACCAACGTTTAAAAACGTCATCACCACCATAGGTTTTAACAACCACACACTCAACGTGATTAACGGCGACGGCAGCCAGATTGGGTTTACGCCGCATGTTGACTGGAACGAGACACCCCAATCGGGTGGCGGCTATTCAGCGCTGCTTGAATGGCGTACCCGGTTAACGCCGTTGATAGGCCGCGACGCAGAGCAACAACTCCTGCTCGATTGGGCCAACGAGTCGCATGCTTTGTCGTTCAAGGTGGTTGAAGCGGCAGGCGGGGTGGGTAAAACCCGGCTTGCCGCAGAGGTGGCACAAACGCTGTCTGAGACAAGGGACTGGTCCGCAGGGTTTGTAAATCTGGGCAGCTTCCAGAGTGCCCAGCGTTTGCAGTGGCAAGGCAATTGGTTCATTGTGGTGGACTACCCCGAACACGCACCGGACCGCCTGGCAGAACTGATGCAGGCAGCCAAAGACGGTTTGCAGCTTGGTAAACATCAAAAACTTCGGGTGCTGCTGCTTTGCCGTGCGCAAGATGGCATTGGCAGCAAGCTCAATAACGCTGGTGTTCGTGGCTATGTGAGTCAGTCACTTCAGTTGCCCGAATTGGGAGCTACCGATAACTTTAAGCTGCTAACGCAATCCCTTGCCGCGCTGGTCAAGCAGGCAGGGCGCGGTCAGGCGGTGCCCGAGGTTAATCATGCTGAATTTGATGCATGGCAGCAGCAATCAAACCTGCACAGCACGGCTTTGTTTGTGGTGGCGCAGGCCATTCACTTAACCAGCTCGCCAGAAAAGCATCAACGCTTTTTGCCTGCGGCCGAATTGCTGCGGGCGCTGCTTGCGCGCGAACAGGTGCGGTGGACCAAGGCAGAACAGGGGCATGGTTTGCCGCCCGGCACCCTGGCCGACGTGGTTGCTCTGGCTACCTTGTTTAACGGCTTGCAAGCGTCAGACATTAACAACACAGTTTCTACTGCATTTGGTTGGTCAGGAATCGTGCTGGGGGGTGTTCACACGGCTTTGGTAGAAGTCTGGCATGCGGACAGGTCGGGTAATGCCAACTATCCAGCCATGGCGCCTGACCTGTTGGCCGCCGTGTTTTTATGGGACTGGCAAAACCAGCCCGCCAATCAAGGCAAAGCGCAAAACGTAGCAGCATTTATCCAACTGGCTCTCAACCGTGAGGGCGAGACCCGCCATCTGCTTGAACGTTGGCACATGCTGGCCTATGACCAAACCATGCGACTGATGCTCGGCAGGCCAGCTGACGCACCTGCACTTGCCACCCTGCTGCAAAATTTTGCGCTTCTCAAGGCTGAATTTTTTGAGCAACTAAAGCATGGTTTTCAGTCACGTCCGGGCTGGTCGGCGCTTGCTTCGTTAGCGGCATTCACTAGCAAACCACAAGCCACCGTATCTTTGGGTGAAATTGACGAGCGAACACTTGCCAGGAGCGCATCGGATCTAAATAACCACGCAATAGACCTTGCCGGTTCAGGAGACCGTGCAGGCGCGCTGCTGGCTGGGCGCGAGGCGGTGGAGATTTACAAGCGACTGGCCCAGGCCAACCCCGCCGCGTATGAGCCGGATTTTGCGGCGAGCCTCAACAACCTGGCCAACCGTTTGAGCGAAACCGGAGACCGTGCAGGCGCGCTGCTGGTTGCGCGCGAGGCGGTGGAGATTTACAAGCGACTGGCCCAGGCCAACCCCGCCGCGTATGAGCCGGATTTGGCGGGGAGCCTCAACAATCTGGCCACCTGTTTGAGCGAAACCGGAGACCGTGCAGGCGCGATTGCGTTATGTGCGCAAGCGCTAGATTTGTATGAACAAGCCAATGGCCGACATGCGGGCCTGTTTGACGCGGACATTGCCAGAGTTCGCAAGCTTCTGGATTGGCTAAATGCGGCTTAGGTGCGGCTTAGGTGCGCCTTCGGTGTGTCATGAAGACGCTACTAATTTAATAGCTGCTAAAGCACGTTTTTAAAGGGTTGTAGGCCAATTTTATGCCTAAAAAAGGGGATTTTTGACAGTTTTTCTGAGGTTGAAGCTGTGTTTGAGGTAGAGCAGGCTGGCCATCAGGCGGATGGGCAGCTTGGGGCGTCCGGCGTTAGAGCGACCGGCGCCAATCACGGTCTCGGTGCTGCCGAACATGTCCTGGGCCTTGAGGATTTCACCGGTGCGATGATGATGCTCGAACTTGACCGATACCGCCGCTTCAATCTGGCGCCACGGCAAGCGCGTCGCCAGCACCGCCAACGGATCAGCCATTGGCAAAAGACGCTTGCCCAGTTCCTTCAGGAATTCATTGTGTTTGCGCGTTGCCTTTTGGATGTCCGCCTCGATCCGGACCAGATCGGCATGAATACCCGGTCGCCTGCCCATGGTCATCACGCGAAGGCCTCCTAATTGATGGGCCACCCCATAGTGAACCTCAGGGGCAAGTTTGGGCTTATGGGTGGATGTCAGCTTTTAGGCGCTGATATCGACTGTCGCTACGACCGATTTG
>JANXTM010000264.1 GCA_025352405.1 Polaromonas sp. | reverse complement strand
TCGGGTGTAGCGCCTATGCCGCCGCATGAAAACACGACATCGCCAGACGCTCGCGCCGCGGCAAAAGCGCGCGCCAGGGTCGCGGTGATGCGCTCGGGGTCATCGCCCACATAGTCAGCATAGGCCAGAGGCAGGCCGCGTACAGCCAGCAGTTCAATCGCTTTGGGCAGGTGCTTGTCGGCGCGTTTGCCCGACAGGATTTCGTCGCCAATGATGATAATTCCGAAGGATGTGGTCATATGCAAGCGCTCAAAATGAAAATCAGGGTTGTAGCCCGGGTGGTGCAGCCTGGGGCAACGCCGTCACATTAGCTGCTATTGATTCAATAGCTGATGGTGCAGGTTTTTCCTGCCCCACGACATTATTTTTCTTGCGAAGTTGCTCCAGCGCGGTGAGCGCGTAATGGGAAAACCAGAGCGAGGAAAAAGCAAACACCAGGGTATAAATCCAGATTGCAACCGGCACCAGAATGGGGGCCATGGCGACAAACATGGCGCCTGACGCCCAGATCAGGCTGGGTGCAGCCCCAAGGTAACCGCTGAGTATGCCAATTCCCAGCAGCGCACCGCGGTGTTCTTTGAAAATCTGCCGTCGCTCTTCACCGCTGGCGTGGTCAGCCAGTGCGTCGTAGGACATGACCCGGTAGGTGAGCCAGCCCCAGATCAAGGGTGGCAATACCAATATCAACGGCGGCACCAGCCACAGCGGAATCGACAGCACCAGTGCAATCACGGCCAGCAGCGTAGAGCCCAGCGACCAAAACAGGCTGGCCAGCAGCGAGCCGCCTTTTTTGCGCTCAAGCTGTGGAAAGCGACGCTCAGCCACCAAGGCCACCATTGCCGGCGTCATGAAGACCGCTACAAACAGCAGCGAAACAATCACGATCACAGGGATCGCCAGAAACAGCAGCAACACCGGTGCCAGCACCAGGCGCAGGTTGTTCAGCCCCAGTCCTTCGAGCCAGCGCACCATGGTGCCCAGCAACTCGTAGCTTTCAAGGTTGCCGCGCACGGCGGCAATGGCCGCTTCCCAGAAAAAATAGCCCAGCCCCAGCGACATTGCCGCCATGATGATGAGCGGCAAGATAGACAAGGCAATCACGCGCGGATGCAGGCAATACATGGCCGCGCGCCAGAAGGAGTCCAGTAGCTTGTTCATGAAAGCAGTGTAGCCCCCACGCTTCCCACTTCGTGTGGTTCGCTGGACACGCTGGCGCCTGACGCGCTTGCCCTTCGCGCTGTCCATGTTCGCGCAGGCGAACCTGAAGCCGCAGCGTTCAGGCTTTACCGAACAGGCGTTTTACCCCCACCCATTGCTGCGACCAGAAGCCCTGGCCATAGTCGCGCCTGGCTTCGACCTGATCGCGGATACCGGTGGGGTCGTAGCGCAGCTCGAAATTGGCCGTTTTAAAAAGCATGTCCCACCAGGGCAGCAACACGCCAAAATTATGTCCCCCTAGCGTCAGCTTGCCCGTCGACTCATGCCCCAGGCCAATGCTGTGGTGCAGCCGGTGAAAGCGCGGGCTGACCCGCAGGCGCTCGCCAAACTGACCAAACCACAACCGCACATTGGCATGCTGAAAGCTCTCGCTGAGCTGGGTAAACGCGACGATGGCAATGAACTGCCCGGGAGCCACGCCGATCAGCTGCGCCACCACCACCACGATGCTGTCGACCAGCAGGTCGTCCAGCAGGTGGTTGCGGTTGTCGCTCCACATGGTCATTTGCCGCTGGGCGTGGTGCAGCGAATGCAGACGCCACCACCACTCCAGCTGGTGCTGGCCGCGGTGCGTCCAGTAGCCAACAAAGTCAAACACCACCAGATAAATCAGCAGGCTGACGATGACGTTGTCGGTGATGCCGGGCAACAGCTGGTCGAGGTGAAAGGTTTCATAGCCAGCGGTGCGCAACGCCCCAAAGGCTTCGTCAAACCACGGGTCAAGCGTCATAAACAGCACAATGCGAAACAGCCCCAGCCGGTGGATCAGGGTGTACAGCACATCGGTGCGAATGGTGACGTGGTCTGTCACCGCCTCAACTGGCCGCCAGCGCTGCAAAGGCGCAATCACGGCCAGCAAAATCACGACCTGACAAACCCCGACCATGACCCAGGCCGTGCCCTCGTAGGCGACTTCGAGCAGGTTTGCCAGGCCAAGGGCAAACAGAGTGGGCTGTACCAGGGCCTCAAACAGCCACTGCTGTGCGCTTGAGAAAATATTGGCCGAGTCCATGGACTTTATTTTGCAGCGCTGGCCGATACTGCGCTGGCCTGGGAGGCGATCCACCCGCTGTACTGGGGATGATCACGCAGGGTTTTAAAGCAGAACCCTCGCGCTTGCAGGCCAGTAATCAAGGGCTCCAGCACGGTCGGTGCCCATGGGTCTTTGCGTGACCAGATGCCCAGATGGGCCAGCAAAATGTCGCCTGGCTGAATGCCCTGCACCGCCTTTTTGAGCAGCGCGGCGTTGGGGTAGGCGTCGCTCGACAACTCGTCGCCCAAAAACCCCGCAGGCGACCAGCCCACGTGTGCATAGCCGCAAGTTTTGGCGGCAGCAAGCAAGGCGGGCGAGGTTTTGCCGCCCGGTGCCCTGAAGAGCGGCAGCGGCTTTTTGCCAGTGATCTCTTGCAAGCGAATGCTGGACTTACCGACTTCTTCGCAATACTGCCTGGCCGTCCAGGTGAAGTCTTGGCCCTCCGACGGGCCAGCCGACGGGCGCACCTTGAACTGGGGCGGCGCTTCGGGCACATCAGCACGCCAATAGGTGTGGTCAAAGGTGTGCGAGGCAAACTCATGACCTTCTTGCGCCCGGGCTTTCCACCACGGCGCCCAGTGAGTGCCCAGGCTACCGTCGCCGGTTTTGGTGCGCTCGTTAGCGGCAAAAAAAGTGACTTTGACGTGGTGCCGCGTCAACACATCGGCCATCAAGGGGGCCACTTCCATGTGGCCAGTATCGAGCGTCAGGTAGACCGGCTTGCAGGTCGCTGCATCACCCTCTTTTTTTATATCATTTTTGCCTGCGGCCCATGAAATACAGGAGCTACACGCTATTACTATGATAGCAATCAGTTTGAACATCCCATACCGGGACGGTGCGGTCATAGCACTACGTTGGGGCATGGCATCAGCGCGGTGCGTGGTCCAGCGTCCAGACGCCGTGGGGGCTTTTTCCTACATCAACCTGGTGCACGATTTTGCGGCTGGCCATGTCACTCACCGTCAGTTTTCGGGCCCAGCGCGAGCTCACCAGCAGTTGCTTGCCGTCGCGGCTTACATCCATGCAGTCAGGGCCACCAGGTGCAGCAAAGGTGTCGACAACGGTCATCGCCTGCAGATCAATTTTGCTGATGCTGTTGGCCACGCGGTTGCTTACCAGCAGATGCCGCTTGTCCCCCAGGGCGCGAAATGCGTGCGCGCCCATGGCGGTTTTAATGACTTTGGCTCGCGCGGGGGTTTTGCCGCTCACGTCATACACCTCGATCCCATCGCCGCCCGTCAGGGCCACAAGTATGAATTTGTCGTCGGCGGTGCCAAACACGTCAGCGGGCGTGGCGCCGGTCGGGGTGCGCCACGTGACGGTCTGGGTGGCGATGTCGATGGCCACCAACTCGTTGCTGTCCTGCATGGTCGCGTAAATGGTGCGGCTTTTGCTGTCAATCCACAAATGGCTGGGCGTTTTGCCGGTGGGTACCCGCTTGGCCAGCGTGATGTCTTTGCCGTTCCAGCGGTAGATGTCGATGTGGTTCAAGCGGTTGGCTGCCGTGACAAACCATTTCATGTCGGGCGAAAAGCGCAGGTGGTAGGGATCAATGATGCCGCGCACGGTGCGTTGCACCTCGGCTGTTTTGGGGTCGATAAAAGTCAGCGAATCTGACAATGCATTGGCCACAATGAGCGATTTTTCATCGGGCGTGAGGTACAGGTGATGCGGCTGCTTGCCGGTGGCGATGCGCTTGGTCTCGCGCCAGGTGACAGGGTCAATGACACTGACGCTGTCGTCGAGCGAATTGAGCACAAATACCGGTGAGGCTATGGCGGACGTTACCAGCGCGGGCATGGATGCAATCGGCGCCACGTTTTTTGCCGTTTGCGCAACTGCCGGGACTGCCAGCAACACGGTCAGAAATAACGCCGAAAATAACGCCGCGACGCAACGCCAAATGGTCAAAAAACGGGTAAAAACATTCACGAAACAAGCTTTCTGGAGGTCTCAGAATGATCCATTAGTGTATCGGGCAGCTCAACGTCAACACCCACGCAGACACCGGCCTGCTGCCGTAAATTCGCTTTTTTACCTTACGATGTTGTGATGCATTTGATTCAAGTTAACGGGTGTCGGCTGGAGGTGCGCCAGATAGCGGGTAGCCAGCGCCTGGCGCCGCTGGTTTTTCTGCACGAAGGCCTAGGCTCAGTCAGCCTCTGGACCCAGCGCGGCCTCAACTGGCCGCAAGCCGTGTGCCAAGCCACCGGGCGTGCGGGCGTGGTGTATTCGAGGCGCGGTTATGGACAGTCTGAGTCGATGGTTGCCAGTCGCAACCAGCTGCAGCCTGACTATATGCACCATGAAGCCTGGGTGATATTGCCCGCGCTGCTGGCGCAACTGCAAATTCAAAACCCGGTGCTGGTCGGACATTCTGACGGCGCGACGATCGCCCTGCTGCATGCAAGCCGCTGGCCAGTGTCGGCCTGCATAGCCATGGCGCCGCATGTGCTGGTTGAAGACATCGCGCTCGGGGCCATTTCGGCGGCCAAGATGGCGTTTGAAGCAACCGATAGCGTTTCTGGCGGCCTGCGCGGACGCCTGGCCAAACACCATGCTGATGTAGATGGCGCTTTCTGGCAATGGAACGACGTGTGGCTTTCTGAGGGTTTTCGCAGCTTCGACATTCGGCCGGATTGCAGCTGCATCACGGCACCGCTGCTGCTGATTCAGGGCCTGGACGACGAGTACGGCACTCTGCTGCAACTCGACGAAATTGCCCGGGCTGCCCCCCACGCCCAACAAATCAGGCTGGCACAGTGCGGCCATTCACCGCAGCGTGACCAGCCAATCTTGACCACGGCAGCCGTGACGGGTTTTTTGCGGCCTGTTTTGTAATCGCTATCGTTTTGATATCTATTGGCGCATGCAATCGTTGCCACCGGCGCTGTTTATTTGTGATTGCGACATATATCGCGGCGTGAGGTTGCAATCATTAAGACACCTTGACTTCGATGTGATAAGTCGCCCAAGGGCAAGCTATGAAGCGATCAGCCAGTGGTTTGGCAGCCATGTCCGGGAAGCGGTCGGCATCGTAGACACCCCACAGCGGGCCCAGCCCACCCAGCGCCATGGGCAGCCCGTCAAGGTGGGTCGCCACGATAAAGCGGTATTTAATGGCGTCAGCAGCCGACACCTGGGCGGCGTAACCGTCTACCGCGCGCATGAAAAATGTCGTTGTTTCCGTTATGTTGGCACCGCAGGCCTTCATCACATTGACCAACAGCGGGCCTTTCAGAACATGCGGCTTGTTGTCGTATTCAAGCGTCGGTTTGATGGTGACGGCTGGCATGGCGGTCAGCGCCGCAAAGTCAAACACCTGCGCCTTGTCAAACTTGAGTTTTTGTTTAAGCATCATCTGATCGAGCGTAGGGTCAAGTGGGCCGCGATTTCCCACGCTGATAAGGCCGCTGACAGTAAGCAAAATTGGGCTATGGGCGGTTTTTGGCGCATGCTGGGCGTTAGACAGCATAGGTACCGCTGCCCCAGCAAGTGCGGTGGCGCTTAAAAATTGACGACGATATTGCATGGGAACCTCCTCAAAAAAACGATGAACCGCGCAACTTCAGGCTTTGACAGCAGAAGCTGCCGAAATATCAATCAAGTCCTGAGGCGTCAGCCAGCGCCACTGACCCGGCAGTAAATCGACGGGCAAATCGAGCGTGCCGATACGTGAACGGTGCAGGCCGCCCACCCCGCCCTTCCCTTCCACCCGGTTCCCCACCGCAGCAATCATGCGTTTGACCTGGTGGTATTTACCTTCTGTCAGCGTCAGGCTGAGTTGATTTGGCCCGGTTTGCACGCAGGCTGCGGCTTTGACGGGCTTGGGGTCGTCGTCCAGCACCACGCCACTGAGCAGCTTTTGCACCTGTTTTTCATCTACAGCATGCTTGGCCGTCACCTCATAGACCTTGGGCACATGGTGCTTGGGCGAACTCATGCGGTGTATAAATTTGCCATCGTCTGACAGCAGCAGCAAACCAGTGGTGTCCTGGTCCAGCCGACCGACCGCCTGCACACCCGCTGCTGCACCGCCACCGCGCTGGCGAATCGGCGCTGGCAGCAGGGTGTAAATGCTCGGGTAGGTGCTGGGTTTTTGCGAACACTCGTAGCCACCCGGCTTGTGCAGCATCAAGTAGGCTTTTTCAAAATACTGCCATTCGACGCCCTGCACGCTGAAGCGTAGTCCTTCTGCTACAAATTCTGTAGCGGGTAGCGTACATATATCCTGCCCCAACACCACAAAACCTTGTTGAATAAGCCCGGCGCAAACACGACGCGTGCCAAAGCCCTGGGAAAAGAGAATATCTTGAAGTTGCATGGTGATCATGGTCATATTGTCGCTGGCGAAAGCATGTGGCCGTGCGCTGGCATACTGCAGCTGCTTCACGCAGCTTCATCTGGCACCTACACGGTTACTCGGTTATCCGCTTCGCTTTTCTCACAGGTCATCACCATGCCTTCAGTGTCTCGCTTGTCAGTTTTTCATGCAGCTGTTTTTTGTGTCACGGCTTGGCTGGCCAGCGCACCGGCGCTGGCCTTTACCTTGCCACGGGGCGTAGAGCAGGCCGCAAGTGTGGAGGGGTTTACCGAATACCGCCTGCCTAACGGGCTGAAGGTGCTGCTGTTCCCCGATGCATCCAAACCCACCGTGACGGTGAACATCACTTATCTGGTGGGCTCACGACACGAAAACTATGGTGAGACGGGTATGGCGCATTTGCTGGAGCACCTGCTGTTCAAGGGCTCAACCAATTACACCAATATCACCCAGAGCTTCAGCCAGCGGGGCATGCGCCCCAATGGCACCACCGGGCTGGACCGCACCAACTATTTTGAGTCCTTCCAGGCAGGTGACGACAACCTGCAATGGGCCCTTGGCATGGAGGCTGACCGCATGGTCAATTCCTTTATTGCCAAAAAAGACCTTGACCTTGAAATGACGGTGGTACGCAATGAATATGAGCGCGGCGAAAACTCGCCTTTTGGCGTGCTCTACAAGCGCCTTCAAAGCGTGGCGTTTGACTGGCACAACTATGGTCACTCGACGATTGGCAACCGCAGCGATATTGAAAACGTCAAAATCGAAAACCTGCAGGCGTTCTACCGCACCTACTACCAGCCAGACAACGCCGTGCTGCTGGTTTCAGGCAAGTTTGACCCGACCCAGACGCTCGCGTGGATCAACAAATCTTTCGGCAAAATTCCCAAGCCCACCCGCAGCCTGCCGCAACAGTGGACGACCGAACCGATGCAAGACGGCGAACGCAGTTTCATGGTGCGCCGCAAGGGCGATGTACAGCTTGTTGTCGTGGCCTACAAGATTCCGGCGGTGGTGCAGCTGGACAACACGGCAGCGCAGTTTGTGGGCAGCATTTTGACCAACGCACCCAACGGCCGCCTCTACAAAGCGTTGGTTGAGACCGGCAAGGCCACGCAGGTGTTTGCATTCCCCTTCGGCGGCGTTGCGCCTGGTCTGGCGTTGATTGGTGCCAGTGTGAAAAAAGGCGATCCGCTGGAGCCGGTGCGTGACGCGTTGACAGCAGCTATGGAAAATTTTGGCAACAACCCACCCACGATTGAAGAAATGGACCGGGTACGGCGGGACAGCGCCAACGCACAAGAAAAATTCCTGAATGATCCGGAGCGCATTGGCACCGGCATGTCTGAGTACATCGCGCTGGGCGACTGGCGCTTTTTCTTTCACGACCGCGACCGAACCGCCAAGGTCACGCAAGACCAGGTCGCCGCAGCGGCGAAAACCTACTTCAGGCGTGACAACCGGACAGTGGGCATGTTTGTGCCCGAAGACGAGCCCCAACGGGCAGAAATTGCCGCAGCATTGCCGATTGAGGAGGTGATGAAAGACTTCAAACCCCGCCAGGACACCACCACCGCCGAGGCGTTTGACCCCAGCCCAGCCAACATCGATAAGCGCACAAAACGCCTTCAGGTGGGCGGGCTGGCGGTGGCGCTGCTGCCCAAAAAGACCAAGGGCGAAACCGTCAGCGTGTCGCTGCGGCTGCACTGGGGTGATGAAAAAACTCTGTTCGGCAAGAACTGGATCTCAACCATGACGTCAAGCCTGCTGGATGCAGGCACCAGCCGCTACACCCGGGCGCAATTGGCTGACGAGATGTCAAGGCTCAAAATGTCCGGGGGCTTGTTCGGATTTGAAACCACCAACACCAACCTCGGCCCCGCTCTGGCACTGGTCGGGCATGTGCTGCGCGAGGCGCGTTTCCCGGAAAACGAATTCATCCAGCTGCGCAAACAGCTGCTGGTGAGCCTGGAGTCGAGCCGCAATGACCCAAGCGCGCTTGCTGGCAAGGCCATGGCGCTTCATTTCAATCGCTACTTGGCAGGTGACCCCAGGGCAGCGGAAAGCCTTGAAGAAAGCATCAAGGGCTTGAATGCCGTCACTTTGGAAAATATTAAAAGCTTTTACCAGAAGTTTTACGGCGCATCGAAAGGGGAACTGGCCATCGTGGGCGATTTCGAGCCTGAAGCAGCTACCCAGCAAATCGGGCAGGCCTTTACCGGCTGGGCCAGTGCAACGCCGTATGTCCGCATGACGCCCCTGTACAGCGACATTGCGGCCGTCAGAAAAACCATCAACACACCCGACAAAGAAAGCGGCGTGTACCTCGCCCGCCTCGACGTGCCCATCAATGAAGATGACGTCGACTACGCCGCGCTGCTGGTGGCCAACTACCTGATCGGCGGCGGTGCGGGGCTGGATTCGCGACTGATGGTTCGGGTGCGACAAAAAGAAGGTCTGAGCTACGGGGTGAACTCGCAACTGGGCATCAACGCCATCGACCGGGATGGCCGCTTCACCATCAGCGCCACCGCTGCACCGCAAAACATGGCCAAAGTAGAAGCAGCCATCGCAGCAGAACTCCGGCGCGTTGTCACGGAGGGTTTTGGCGCCAGTGAAGTGGTGGGCGCTCAATCGGGTATTGCACAGCAGCGTTTGCAGGGGCGTGCCAGAGACGGCAATCTGGCAGGCGGCTGGGTGCAGAACTTGTACCTGAAAAAAACCTTTAGGCGCTCAGAAGAACTGGATGAAAAAATAGCGCAGTTGACCGCAGCTGAGGTGAGCGCTGCATTTGCAAAATACATCC
>JANXTM010000253.1 GCA_025352405.1 Polaromonas sp. | reverse complement strand
GAAACCGAGGCCAAGGCGCGGGCCTTGTTGCGAGCGTCCGAGCTGGTTGAAGAAGGGCTGGAGTAAGTGCCATGAAAATCCTGATGATCGACAACTACGACAGCTTCACCTACAACATCGTGCAGTACTTCGGTGAGCTGGGTGCAGACGTGCAGACCTTTCGCAACGACGAAATAACGCTTGAAGAAATTGCCGCACTGAAGCCAGACCGCCTGGTGGTGTCACCCGGCCCCTGCTCACCGCTGGAGGCCGGTATTTCGGTCGCCGCCATTCAGCACTTTGCTGGCAAGCTGCCGATTCTGGGCGTTTGTCTGGGTCATCAGGCGATAGGTGCCGCGTTTGGCGGCAATATCATTCGCGCCCAACAGCTGATGCACGGCAAAACCAGCGTGATAACGACCACTCAAGACGGCGTGTTTGCTGATTTGCCAAAACAATTTACCGTCAACCGCTACCACTCGCTGGCGATTGAAAAATCGTCCTGCCCCGATGTACTTGAAGTCACGGCCTGGACGGAAGACGGCGAAATCATGGGCGTACGTCATAAGACGTTGGCTATTGAAGGCGTGCAATTTCACCCCGAGTCGATCCTGACCGAGCATGGCCACGCCATGCTTCAAAACTTTTTGCTGCAACGCGTTTGAATTTATTTGCTCCTGATTAAATAGCGACTAGCCCCCGTATTCATTAAAGAAAATGCCAGTATGACCAATAGATCAGTTGATTTGCGCAGTGACACCGTCACGCAGCCAACGCCGGGCATGCGGGCTGCCATGCAGGCCGCACCGTTGGGCGACGATGTTTTTGCGGGCGACCCCAGCGTCAATGCGCTGCAGGAAAAGATCGCGGCCATGCTGGGGTTTGAGGCCGCGCTGTTTGTGCCCACCGGCACGCAGAGCAACCTGTGCGCCGTGTTGAGCCATTGTCAGCGCGGTGATGAGTACATTGTTGGCCAGATGGCCCATGCCTACCGCTGGGAAGGCGGCGGCGCCGCAGTGTTTGGCAGCGTGCAGCCGCAACCGCTCAATCACCAGGCCGACGGCAGTTTGTCACTCACCGACATCGAGGCGGCCATCAAGCCAGACGATGCGCATTTCGCACGCAGTCGGCTGCTGGCCCTTGAAAACACCCTGGGCGGCAAGCTGTTGCCGTTGGCATATGTGCAGGCGGCCACCGCTCTGGTCAAAGCCAGCGGCCTGAATCGGCATCTGGACGGCGCACGTCTGTTTAACGCTGCTGTGGCGCAGGCGGCGCAAACGGGTAGCGATGCGCGAACAGAGGCGCGCCGGATTGCGCAGTGCTTTGACAGCGTTTCGGTCTGCTTCAGCAAGGGCCTGGGTGCGCCTATCGGTTCTGCATTGTGTGGCTCAAAGGCATTCATTGCCCGGGCGCACCGCATTCGCAAAATGGCCGGTGGCGGCATGCGTCAGGCCGGTGGACTGGCTGCTGCAGCAAGTTATGCGCTGGACCACCACATCGATCGCCTGGCCGATGACCACGCATTGGCCAGTCGGTTGGCGGACGGCCTGGCGGGCATCGAGGGCCTGCAAGTCGAGGCGCCGCAAACCAATATTCTGTTCGTCGACCTGACCGGTGCAGCCAAGAGCCAATCCGCCGCACTACTCAAACATCTGGGCGACCACGGTGTGCAGGCTACAGGTCTTTACCGGCTGCGCTTTGTCACGCATCTGGATGTTGATGCCGCCGGGGCAGACCACGCGGTGGCTGTGATCCGCCAGTTCTTCAACTCCTGAACGCGGGCCGTGGTGCATGGACGCCCATCATCTTCTGCTTTTTATCGCGGCTGGGCTGTTGCTCAACCTGACGCCCGGCCCAGACGTGCTTTATATCGTGACCAACGCCTTGCGCCATGACGCGCGGGCTGGCATGGTGGCCGCCCTGGGTATCACGGTGGGCTGTTTTGTGCATATTTTTGCCGCGGCGCTGGGCGTGAGCGCCTTGATGGCGGCGTCCAGCACAGCGTTCACTGTGCTCAAGTGGGCGGGTGCAGGGTATCTGGTTTATGTCGGCATACGCATGGTACTGGCGCGCGCACCATCGGCTAGTGACTTGGGTGCTATGAATTCAATAGCTTATAGCCCCCGTGTTTATTGCCAAAAGCCCCTGAAAAGTATATTTTTTCAAGGTTTCTGGACGAATGTGCTGAACCCGAAGGTGGCATTGTTCTTTCTGGCTTTTGTGCCGCAGTTCATCACCCCCGGCACAGAGAACAAAGCACTGGCGTTTTTGCTGTTGGGGCTGCTGTTTAACTTCAATGGCCTGTGGGTCAACATCGGCTGGGCGCTGGCTGCGGCCTGGATGGCGCGCCGCGCGGGTCTGGTGCAGCGCGGCATGCACTGGTTGGAGCGTACCGCTGGTGTTCTGTTTATCGGCTTTGGATTCAAACTGGCTTTTTCTGATGCGCCCACCGCTTGAATTTATGAAATTTTCTCGATAGATCACATTCAACATCAGCACGGAGACGCCTCATGTCCAACAGCCCAAAAATCACCGCCAGCCAGGCCCTGCAGCGCACCATCGAGCACCGCGAAATTTTCCACGACGAAATGTTGCACATCATGCGGCTGATCATGAGCGGCGAAATGTCGCCCGTGATGATGGCGGCGCTGATCACCGGGCTGCGCGTCAAAAAAGAAACCATTGGTGAAATCACGGCAGCCGCACAGGTCATGCGCGAGTTTTCGACCAAGGTGCATGTGGCCGACAAAACCCATTTGGTGGACATTGTGGGCACCGGCGGGGATGGCTCCCACACGTTCAATATTTCGACCTGCGCCATGTTTGTGGCGGCGGCAGCGGGTGCCAAGGTCAGCAAGCACGGTGGCCGCAGTGTGAGCAGCAAATCGGGCAGCGCGGATGTGATGGAGTCACTTGGCATCAACATCAATTTGTCCTCGGAGGCGATCGCCCGCTGCATTGAAGCGGTTGGCGTTGGCTTCATGTTTGCGCCAAATCACCACCCAGCCATGAAAAACGTCGCGCCCATCCGCAAGGAATTGGGCGTGCGAACCATTTTCAACATCCTTGGCCCGTTGACAAACCCCGCCAGCGCGCCGAACATCCTGATGGGTGTGTTCCATGCCGACCTGGTGGGCATCCAGATCCGGGCGCTGCAGCGGCTGGGGGCCGAGCATGCGCTGGTGGTGTACGGCAAGGACGGCATGGACGAGATCAGCCTCGGTGCGGCCACGGTGGTGGGTGAGCTTAAAAACGGCGAGATCACTGAATACGAAATCCACCCCGAAGACTTCCAGCTGAACATGGCCAGCGCCAGGGCCCTGCGGGTAGACACGCCCGAACAGTCCAAGGCGATGCTGCTCGGCGTGCTCGACAATCAGCCGGGCGCGCCGCGCGATATTGTTATCCTCAATGCGGGCGCTGCGCTGTATGCGGCCAATGTTGCTGTATCCATGATGGAGGGCATTGACAAGGCGCGTGCGGCGCTGGCGTCTGGTGCCGCCAGGACGCGGCTGCAGCAACTTGTGACTATCTCCCAAACACTTGCCACCTGAACCCAATCAAGGCCACCTGAACACCATGTCCGACATTCTCGACAAAATCATCGCCGTCAAGCGCGAAGAAGTTGCTGCTTCACTCCAGCTAAAGCCTTTGGCAGCGGTGCGTTTTGACGCTGAGTCGCGCATGCTGACGCGTGACTTTGTAGGCGCCCTGCGCAAAAAAATCGCTGCGGGAAAATCCGCTGTGATTGCAGAAATCAAAAAAGCCAGCCCGTCAAAAGGCGTGCTGCGGGCGGAATTCATACCTGCAGACATCGCACAAAGTTATGCTGAATATGGCGCGGCGTGCTTGTCAGTACTGACTGACAAGCAATTTTTTCAAGGCAGCGTGGACTACCTGAAGCAGGCCCGGGCCTCCTGCGCCTTGCCTGTGTTGCGCAAGGACTTCATGGTTGATGCCTACCAGGTGTACGAGTCGCGCGTCATGGGGGCCGACTGCATTTTGCTGATCGCCGCCTGCCTGGACGACGCGCAAATGAAAGACCTGGAAACCCTGGCGATGTCGCTCGACATGGCGGTGCTGGTCGAGGTGCACGACGCCGTCGAACTGGAGCGCGCCCTGAAGCTCAAAACCCCCTTGATTGGCATCAACAACCGCAACTTGAAGACCTTCGAGGTCGCCCTTAACACCACACTTGGGTTGATGGGGCAGGTGCCAGAGGGCCGCATACTGGTCACGGAATCCGGTATTTCGACGGCGGCTGATGTGCAACGCATGCGCCAGGCAAACATCCACGCGTTTTTGGTTGGTGAGGCCTTTATGCGTGCCGATGATCCGGGCGTGGCCCTGGGGCAATTGTTTGGCACCGCCTGATTGTCGATATGAGCGGTAGCTTGGGCGATCAGCTGACCGATGCTGACCCGACGGCCTGGCCCGTGGCGCCTGGCTGGTGTGGCCTGACAGACGTTTTTTTTACCAGCGCCACTGGACAGTCCTTGCTGGCTTTTCTGCGCCAGCGGTTGGCAGACAATGCCGTGGTGTTTCCGCCGCAACCCCTGCGGGCGCTGGCTTTGAGCCCGCCCGAGCAGGTACGGGTGGTCATTCTGGGGCAAGACCCGTACCATGGCCGAGGCCAGGCCGAGGGGCTGGCCTTCTCGGTCGCGCCCGGCACGCCTGTGCCGCCCTCGCTTCGCAACATCTTCAAAGAGCTGCAGCGCGATCTGGGCACGCTGCCCCCGAAGTTTCCCGCGCCGGGCGGTAGCTTGGCGCACTGGGCAACGCATGGGGTACTGCTGCTCAATACCTGCCTGACAGTTGAAGAGGGGCTGCCCGCCAGTCACGCCAAACGTGGCTGGGAGGTCTTGACCGATGCCGTGATCAAACAGGTGTCTGATGGCGCCCATCCCGTGGTGTTCATGCTTTGGGGCGCGCATGCTCAAAGCAAACGCGTGCTGATTGATGCCGGTCGCCACAAGGTGCTGGTCGCCAACCACCCATCGCCGCTGTCAGCGCTGCGGCCACCTTTGCCGTTTATCGGTTGTGGGCACTTTTCGGAAGCCAGGGCGTGGCGCGACCTGCACCCGAAAGCTTGACTGTCTGTCGGATAAGAAGTTTTCCTGTCACGGGGTTAGGTCAATGCCATAAAAGCGTGGCATAATCCGAGGTTCCCTGAAAGGATGGGTGTCCGAGTGGCTAAAGGAGGCAGACTGTAAATCTGCTCGCTAACGCGTACGCTGGTTCGAATCCAGCCCCATCCACCAGACTTTCAAAGGTTTGAGCGGAAGAAAAATGTAGGATAAACGCCGCGAGGCGCGTTCTGTGTTGCAATGTCGCCTGATGTGTTTGCTTGACTGTTAGATGTTGCCGAAGTAACGCCGGGTGGCCGGATGCGAATGTATAGAGTTGCGCGGGAGTAGTTCAATGGTAGAACCCTAGCCTTCCAAGCTAATGACGCGGGTCCGATTCCCGTCTCCCGCTCCATAAATCTACAGATTTTTGGATTGGAATCGCAGCAGTTTTATGGCAATCAGGGGATGAGTGGCTATCAGGCTGCAGAGATTTTGAGATTAGCCCATTTGGCTCAGTGGCAGAGCACTCCCTTGGTAAGGGAGAGGTCCCGGGTCCGATTCCCGGAATGGGCACCATATTTTTGAGTTGACTTGCTGCAGGTTGCAGTTCCGCAAAAATGTGCGGTTGCCGACAGCAGTGTTGACTGGTTTTGTAACTCTTCATAGATTTTTGGAGTTGAAAATGGCAAAAGGCAAATTTGAGCGGACCAAGCCGCACGTCAACGTCGGCACGATCGGCCACGTCGACCACGGCAAGACCACGCTGACGGCAGCGATCACGACCGTGCTCGCAGCGAAATTCGGCGGCGA
>JANXTM010000273.1 GCA_025352405.1 Polaromonas sp. | reverse complement strand
CTGGGCGTGGCGCTTGGCGGCATTGTGGCCTGCGGCGTGGTCTACACGCTGATAGGGGCGGTGGTGCAAGCCGTTGGCACCGGCTGGATTGAGCGCTTCATGCCGCCGGTGGTCACGGGTTCGGTGGTGGCGGTGATTGGCCTGAACCTGGCCGGCATACCGATTAAAAACATGGCGGCCAGCAACTTTGATTCGTGGATACAGGTGATCACGTTTGTCAGCGTGGCGCTGGTCGCGGTGATGACGCGCGGCATGCTGCAGCGGCTGTTGATTCTGGTCGGGCTGATGGTGGCCAGTGTGATTTATGCCGTGCTGACCAATGGCTTGGGTTTGGGCAAGCCGCTGGATCTTTCGGGCATCGCCAATGCCGCCTGGGTCGGCCTGCCGGGCTTCACCGCGCCGGTGTTCAGCGCCAACGCCATGCTCCTGATTGCGCCGGTAGCCATTATTCTGGTGGCAGAAAACCTGGGCCACATCAAGGCGGTGACCGCCATGACAGGTAAAAATCTCGACCAGTACATGGGCCGCGCCTTCATGGGGGACGGCATTGCCACCATCGTCTCCGGCAGCGCAGGTGGCACGGGCGTGACGACATACGCTGAAAACATCGGCGTCATGGCCGCGACCAAAATTTATTCCACTGCGGTGTTCATGGTGGCGGCGCTAATCGCCGTAGTGCTCGGTTTCAGCCCCAAGTTTGGAGCGTTGATTCAGGCGATTCCGCTGCCGGTGATGGGCGGCGTGAGCATTGTGGTGTTTGGCCTGATTGCAGTGGCCGGAGCCAAGATCTGGGTCGACAACAAGGTTGATTTTTCTGACAACAAAAACTTACTGGTCGCCGCCATCACGCTTGTACTGGGCACCGGCGACTTCACCTTGAAGTTCGGCCAGTTTGCGCTGGGCGGTATTGGCACCGCTACGTTTGGGGCGATCTTGCTGTATGCGCTGTTGAACCGCGGGAAGGCGTAGCCTGCGGCGTTACTTTGTTTTGCGCTCTGTTTTTGCCCGTGCAAGCGCGGTTTTGGTGACCAGTAACTCACGCTCCAGAGCAATGCGCTCGTCTACTTCATGCTTGAGCAGGGTATTAACCTCGCTGAGTTCTTCCGCTGACTCCTGAATTTTGTCTTCTATGTGTTCGGTTTTGTCTAGCGCCTGAGCAAGATCGCCCATCTGGGACTGCTCGGGAATATTTTTTTTAAGCACGGCATTAATGACCAACAAATCGTCGGCCGATTGCTTGACAACTTCCTCAACCCCGTCGTTTTGATGAAGCGCCTTAAGCAGGGGACGTGTGGAGTCGGAGGAAATAGGAGTGGTCTTTTTTTTTGTCATGGCGGAAGATATAAAAAGAAGTGGACGAAAAGCTCGGTGCACACTTACCAATATACCGCCTGCCTCGCGCTTGCAGGGTAAAAAATATCGACTCGCGGCGTCAGGAAATCACGCCAATCCAGCTCAGTTCTGCCTGGAGCTGTGTTGCGCTTCTGCCAATGCAGCTTTGGTTTCGGCAAGTTCGCGCTCCAGGTCAACGCGCTGGTCAATTTCCTGCGCCAGTACCTCATTGACCTGTGCCAGGTCTTGAGCGGCATCGTTGATTTTGACTTCCAGTGCGTCGGTTCTTAGCAAGGCCTGCGCTACATCACCGGTTTGAACATCATCGGGAATTTCCTGCTTGAGCACGGTATTGATGACCACCAGTTCGGCAGCGGACTGCTCAACCGCGTCCTTGGCAGCTGCGTTCTGGTCGAGCGCGCGACCTAGTGCCGTTGATTCGGCAGAAGTACCTGAATCGTCAGCGGGAAAAATTTGTGAGTGGGACATCGTTTCGGGCCTTGAATGACTGCCAAGGATACCGGATGTCGGTAAATGTAGAAAGCGCCAGCCCATGCCCGCCCTGGGGCCGCCCCGGAGACGCTTTGGCCAGAAGTTTTTTTCAGCGTTTGGGCGAAGCTTGCGTTTGGGGTTTTGCCGATGCAGATGCGGGACCAAACAGGCTGCCAATCGCGGCGCCCAGCCGGGCACCAATGGCAGTACCCACACCTGGCAAGACGGCTGTTCCGACCACGGCACCCGCGACAGCACCAGCGGGCGCGCTCACCGTGACCTTGTCCAGCGGACCCTTGATTTTGAGAGGAACGCCGACGATGCCATCCACCAGGTCCACCGCCATTTCCGCGTCAATATGCCGGTTAAACAATCTTGCCTTGCCCGACACGCTGAGTGCACCCGATGTCGCTTTAATCCGGGTGAAGTCGATCATCATGCCGTCAGGGGTGTTTTGTGTGTCAAGCTGCCCGGTCACGCTGTCAAGCCGGGTTTGCCCATCGTGCGCCTTGCCCAGGCTGCGCACGGCTTTGTCCAGATCAAAGCGCAGCAATGTGCTGGGCCCCATGGTAAAGACGGTCTGGGTGTGGAGCGAGCCCGCCAAGTCGATAGCATTCAGGCCATCTGCCAACAGAGTTGTCGTGCCGGAGGCTTGACCCCCAATCACCGACCTGCGGTTAAAGGCCTGCAGTGCGCTGGCCACCTCAATACCTTTGGGCTGAAGTTTGCCAGTCAGGTGCAAGCGGCCATTGGTCAATGTTTGCACCTGCAATTCCCCGTGCCCGGTGCCGCCACCCGCGTTCAGCAGCACAGTCCAGCGGTCTTGTTGCCCCAGGCGTGACAAGCTCAGGTCGGTGGCAAGTTTGGCGTTTGGGCGCCGCAACTGCACCGCGCGCGGCCGCCAGTTGGTATCAAAGTCTGCCTGCCCGTCGTACAGAACGGCCACGCCGCTGCGTGAAACCCACGAGATATCCTGAAATACAAACTGTGAAATGGGTAATTCGTCCAGTGTCCAGCCGCCTTGCTCGGGGCTGGTATCAGCAACAATTGGCTTACCCAATCTGGCCACACCTCCCAGGCGACGCAAAGACTGCTGCGGCACCACTGCGCCTTCCAGCTCAATCAAGCCCAGCCTGATGCGCCGTTGCCATAGCGCGCTGACGTCCGGGTACAAATTCAGTTTTTTCAGCACCACGGGATGAGGTTGATCAGTGACCAGGTTTTGCACCACCACCACAAGGCGGGGCCGAAGCTGCCAGTGCACGCTGCCCACACTGACCTTGACCCCGCTTGCATCCGTAAGCGCTGCCGCCAGCCGCTGCGCCAGCACGGCATCAGATGGAACCAGGTTCAACAGCACCGCACCCAACAAGGCATACGCCCCCACAGCGAGCCCCAGCCCCGCAAGCCATCGGCGCGCAGGTGTCATTGATCGGGCTCTTGTTGCGACATGCAGTTGAGCTTAAACCGACGCACATTGAGACACGCGCCGGGCAATCGGCTCAGGCTCTGTAGGTGGCGACCTTATAGTGGAAGCCCTGCACCCTTACACCTGATCACCTTTTTTTTAAGTTCACCATGCGTATCTGGAAACAAGCCATTTCTGTCGAATCACTCACGGCAAACAACGCCAACGGGGCGGTTTCCCATCTGGGCATTGAATTTCTTGAGGTCGGCGACGATTTCATTCGCGCCCGCGTGCCCGTAGACCACCGCACCGTGCAGCCCTATGGTCTGCTGCATGGCGGCGTGGCAGTGGTGCTGGCTGAAACGCTGGGCTCGTGCGGCGCAGCTTACGCCGCGCCCGAAGGCCACCGCGTGGTCGGGCTGGACATCAACGCCAACCACCTCAAAAGCGCCACCAGCGGCTGGGTCACAGGCATCACGCGGCCCCTGCACATTGGCCGCAGCACGCAGGTGTGGGCCATAGAGCTGAGCAACGACAACGGCGAGCTGACTTGCGTGTCGCGCATCACGATGGCGGTGTTGCAGCCCAGATAGCCCATAAAAGCAGGGAGATAAGGCTTATCGGCATAAAGTACAGGGACTAGTAGCTATGGTTTTTATAGCGTTGACTGGTTTTTTAGTTGGCAATTTCCCGGTTTGGCAGGCGGCTAGACCGGCACTACCGCCTCAGCGACCAGACGGCAAAACCCGTCGATTTGCGCGCCATCAATCCACCGCAGCACCGCCACCATGTCGCGGTCGGGGTCGATCCAGACCAGGCTGGCGCCAGCGCCTATGCAAAAAATGCTGCTCGCCGAGGCACTGGGAAACACGCCGCGCAGGCGGTTCAACCAGACCAGAGTGCCGTACCAGGGTGCAATGGCGCACGGCGTTTGCATGCGGCGCAGCCATGCTTTGGACACCACTTGTTGGTCGCCGACACGGCCTTCATTGAGCATCATCTGGCCGATCAGGGCCTGATCGGCGCTGCCAATCGACAGGCCGCCGCCCCAATGCGTGCCGCCTGGGACCGACTGGATTTGTTGGCCATCAATCTCGACCCAGCTGTTGCCATAGCCCTCCCAACGCCAGCCGTCGCTCGCGCCCACTGGTTGGGCGATGGTTTCCCTGAACACGTCAGGCAGCGGCCGCCGAAACAGGTGCAGCAGCGCCAGCGACAGCTGGTTGATGCGAACGTCGTTGTATTCCCAGAAACTGCCGGGGGTCTGTAGTGGCCGCGCATCACCTTTGTGTCCGGCGGATTCGCGCGGCGGCTGGTATTGCAGGTGCCGGTAGCGGTCAACCTGGTCGGGCACGCCAAAGCATTCGCCTTGCCATTCGCTGGTTTGCTGCAACAGCTGCAGCCATGTGACGGGCCGATTGTGCTCAAGCTCAAAGCCGATGCCGGGCACTCTGGCGAGCACTGGCTCATTCAGATCAGGTAACAGCCCCCGGTCGTGGGCGACGCCTGCCAGCAGCGCCAAATAAGTCTTGGCCACAGAAAAAGTCAGGTCAGCTCGGTTCGGCTCGCCCCATTCAATGATCTGCCGGCCGCCCACGCGCACCACGCCAGACACGCCGCCGCGCGGGTGCACCGGACCCAGCAGACGGTTCCACGGTGGCCGGTCGGCGGTATGAATGCCCCAGTTAGCGCTGTTGTCCCGGTCCCATGGGGTTTCGTGGGCAACGGCAAAGTCAATAGCCGCCTGTAGTTTGGCGTGGTCGATGGCTGGTGGTCTCATAGTCAAAAGGTGCTTTGTGCTGGCTGGTGTTAGTCGACTGTAGCGCCAGAAGCGGCTACTACCTTGGCCCATTTTTCGGTCTCGGCGGCTATTACCTTGCCAAAATCTTCGGGCGTACCGCCGATGGGAACGCCGCCCAGTTCAGCCAGGCG
>JANXTM010000269.1 GCA_025352405.1 Polaromonas sp. | reverse complement strand
GAACTATTGCGCTGGATGGCAAGCCACACGTGGCGTGAGCGAGCCGGACTTTCTTGGAAAAATAGCCTCGCGTGAGGACGCTGTGGTGCGCATGGCCACATTGCCGAAGCCGGTGGTGTTTACCAATGGCGTTTTTGATGTATTACACCGGGGGCATGCGACTTATCTGGCGCAAGCACGTGCGCTGGGCGGCAGTCTGGTGGTGGCCCTCAACACCGATGCGTCTGCCAGGCGTCTGGGCAAAGGCCCTGACCGGCCATTAAACAACCAGCAGGACCGGGCGGTGCTCATGGCAGCCCTCGCATCGAGCAGTCTGGTGACCTGGTTTGACGAAGACACCCCCATTGAATTGATCCGTGCGCTCAGGCCCGATATTCTGGTCAAGGGCGGCGATTACGACATGAGCAAACTGGCCGAGACTGCGGTGGTTGAGAGCTATGGTGGCAGGGCGCTGGCCATCCCGTTTGTGGATGGGTACTCGACGACTGCGCTGGTCAAGAAAATACGCAGTACAGATTAGTTCACGCTGCTTTGGCGATCAGCACTGCATTTGAGCCACCAAACGCAAACGAATTCGACATCACGGCGCGCATGCTCTTGCGCTCACGCGCCTGCAACGGAATGTAGTCCAGGTCGCAGCGGGTATCTGGTGTTTCAAGAAACGCTGTGGGAGGCAATTTCCCGCTGCGCAAGGCCATCACACTCGCTATGAACTCCATAGCGCCCGCCGCCCCCATGGTGTGCCCATGCACTGCCTTGGTCGAACTGACTGGCAAGGCGCTGGCAGCATTTTGAAACGCCAGTTTGATGGCGTTTGTTTCGACTACATCACCGACATCGGTAGCGGTACCGTGAGCATTCAGGTAGGCGATGTCGTCTACATTGAGGCCAGCATCCATCAGACTTAGCGTCATGGCTCTGGCTTGCCCTGATGCATCCGGTTGCGTCAGGTGGTGGGCGTCGGTGGTCGACGCGTATCCGGCGAGTTCAGCCAGGATATGGGCTCCACGGCGCTCGGCAGTGGCCCAGTCCTCCAGAACCAGCATGGCGGCGCCTTCAGACAACACCAATCCGGTCCGGTCTTTTGAAAAGGGTCGGCATGACGCATGAGCGCCGTCAGCGTGTGGTTTGGCCAGCGTGTGCATGGCCTGCCATGCTTTGATCGTGCCGCGGTTGAGCAGTGCTTCAGAGCCGCCCACCAGCATGGCATCGGCGTAGCCGTGACGAATTTGGCGGAAGGCATCACCTATGGCTGTTGCCGACGATGCGCAGGCGTTCGACACTGTGCTGCTCGGTCCCCTCAAGCCAAACTCCATTGACATGTGTGCAGCAATCGCGTTGTTCATGGCCAACACGACGGTCAAGGGTCTCAACCGGGCCACCTTTTGCTCCAGCAGGGCGGTGTACGCAGCTTCAGTGGAGCCGCTGCCCCCGCTACCAGTGCCTATGGAGACGCCAAACCGCTCCGGCGGCAACCCTGCACGGCTGGCAAAGTCACCCAGGCCAGCTTGCGCCATGGCTTCACGCGCTGCCACCAGCGCGAACTGGCTGACGCGGTCCATGGTCATTAATTTGGCACGCGAAAAATAGGTGTCGGGGTTGAAGTCAATATGGCCTGCAATGACGCTTTCGATCCCTGTAGGAAACGCTACGTCAAGTAAGCGAATGCCCGACTTGGCTGACAGCAGAGCTGAGAAAAAGGTTTCACATCCGATTTTTAACGGAGAAACAATTCCAAGACCTGTGATTGCAACGCGGCGCATGCGGTGATCCGGGTCCTGCGGGCTTGATATCAGGCTGCAGGGCCGGTATCGACGCTACGGGTTTTGGGCATCAATGGTTCAATCAGCTGGACCATCTCATCGAGTGTGCGCGGCGGATTGGCCTGGTCCGGAATCTGGATACCGAACTGGTCTTCAATCTGAAACAGAAACTCAATCACCGCCAGCGAGTCAAGCCCCAAGCTTTCCAGCGTGGCACCGGGCTGCAGCTTTTCTTCAGCGATACCGAATGTTTCGGAAAAAAGGGTAATCAAATCAGAATTCATCAGAACAAAACCATCAAAGCAGACCTAAAGATCACATCGTGCCAGTAGACTTGCAAGCTTAACATTTCTTTACCTTGCACCGCGACTCCATCGGGGGAGTGGTATGCAGTGGATGGCGGAGCGGCGACACATCAAAATACCATGCAGATTAAGGTGTATACATCTGCCTTACAGCGTCGGAGAGGCTAAAAGTACCCAGCAAATCGCCGAGGTAGCTGATTGGAGCCGGTGCGTCGGCCAAGGTTCCAATTTCAGCGTGCAGGCGCGCATTGCTGAACACCGCATCAGCGGTCAAAAA
>JANXTM010000226.1 GCA_025352405.1 Polaromonas sp. | reverse complement strand
TATTCCAACGCCGCCAAAACCGAAGCGCTGGGCGTGGATGCCGACCTGATTGCGGTCGAGGGTGCGGTCAGCGAAGCCGTGGTGCGTGCCATGGCGCTCGGTGCGCTCCAGCACTCCCATGCCCAGGTGGCCGTGGCTGTGACGGGTGTTGCGGGGCCGACCGGCGGCAGTGCGGCCAAACCGGTGGGAACGGTGTGGTTTGGTTTTGCGCTGGCACCCTCCCCCGGACAGCTGGTGTCAGAGCTTCGGATGTTTGAGGGTGACCGGGCCGCGGTTCGGCAAGCGACGGTGCACCATGCGCTGCAGCGACTGGCCGAGCTGATGACACCAGAGGCTTTGTCACCGCACCCGCTGCAGACCAAGGGCTAATTTTTCAGCTTAAAGTGACGCGTGCCGCATTTGCGCATTTATCCATCGGTGAAGGGACTCCCATGACATGGTTTGACGGTTTTGAATCGCGCAGTTTTGAAGTCAACGGTGCGTCGATCAACGCGCGCTTTTCCAGGCGTACGCCAGGCGATGCGCTGCGACCCGCCCTGCTGCTGCTGCACGGCTTTCCGCAATCGCATGTGATGTGGCACCGCGTGGCAAAACTGCTTGAAAAAGACTACTTTCTGATACTGCCCGACCTGCGCGGTTACGGGGATTCGTCCAAAACGCCGGGCCTGCCCGACCACAGCAACTACAGCAAACGCAACATGGCGCATGACATGGTGGCGGTGCTGGATGCGCTGGGAATTGACCAGTTTTTTGTCTGCGGCCATGACCGCGGCGGGCGCGTGGCGCACCGGCTGGCGCTGGACTACGCCAGCCGCGTCAACAAGCTCTGCGTGATCGACATCGCGCCGACCCTGGACATGTATGAAGGCGCCAGCATGACGCAGCCCTACATGGACTTTGCCAAAGCCTACTACCACTGGTTTGCCATGCTGCAACCCGCGCCGCTGCCCGAAATCATGATGGGTGCCAACCACCTTGAAACCGCCAAAGCCTACTTGCACGCCAAACTTGGCGGCTGGGGCAGCGCGGGCCTGGGCTACATCGAGGCGCCCGCCCTGCTGGAGTACGAGCGCTGCTTTTGCAACCCGGAGGCCCTCCACGCCGCCTGCGAAGACTACCGCGCCAGCGCCGCCATTGACCTGACGCACGACCGGGAGAGCCGCGCCCGGGGCGACAAACTCGCCTGTGACACCCTGGTGCTGTGGGGTGAGCGCGGCGTGGTGCACCGCCTCTTCAAACCGATGCAGCTGTGGCAGGCCCAGTGCAGTGCGCAAGTCACCGGCCAGGCCATGACCGCCGGTCACTTCATTCCTGAAGAACAGCCGGATGCCACCGCTGAAGCGCTTCGGCAGTTTTTTATCTGAACGACGCACCACCCCATGGCATCGCAGACCACAGAGTACAGCGCTGAAGTTTTATGGCAGCGCGGCAGCGATGACTTTTTAAGCAACCGCTACAGCCGTCGCCACCTGCTGCGCTTTGATGGCGGGCTGGAGGTGCCCGGCTCGTCGTCGCCCCACGTGGTGCCCGTGCCGATGTCTGATGCGTCTGCGCTGGACCCCGAAGAGGCGTTTGTAGCGTCGCTGTCGAGCTGCCACATGCTGTGGTTTCTATCGCTCGCCGGCAAGCACAAGTTCTGTGTGGACCGCTACTTTGATGCCGCCATCGGCGTGATGGCGACAAACGCTGAAGGGAAAATGGCCATGACGGTGGTCACGTTGCGCCCCGATGTGACATTTTCCGGTGAACGCCAGCCGACACGCGATGAGCAGGGCCGCTTGCACCATGCAGCGCACGAGGCCTGTTTTATCGCCAACTCGGTCAAGACAGACGTGCGCTGCGAGCCGCTGTACCTGCCTGACTGATTTATTTGCTATTTAATTAATCGCAAATAGCGCCCGTATTTGCTGCCGTAGAGCCACGAAAGGCATCCAGCTTTAAACATCAGGCGTCTGCCGTCAGCCCGCCCCATGGCACTTCTTGTACTTTTTACCGCTGCCGCAATGGCACAAATCGTTGCGTCCGGGCGTCGGCGCTACCCGCACTGTTTCAACCCTCGGCCCCATCGTCTTCCACAACTCGCGCAGGTCGTACACCGCCCAAATGGCCTCGCCAAAAGCATTCAGCCGCGCAATGCTGCTGCTCGGCGCACCTTCTTCGTTCAAAGGGGACACCTCTGGTGGCGCGCTGTCGTCCTCGGTCATGGCGACCACGGCCTGCAGGGCGTCGTCCAGCCATTTGGCGGCGTCCTTGTCGCGTGGGGCCGTCCATTCTTCGGGCCAGTACTCAACAGCAAACATGAAACCCAGCGCCCAGACCTGTGCAAACGCGGGCAGGTCTTCGCCTTTGAACGTCGCCTGCTCCTCAAGCGGCATGTCCGCCACGGCACCGCGGATGTCCATGACTTCCGGATGGTAGCAGCGGTCGTCTTCGAGCGAATCGACTTCAGAGTCGAGCGCGGTGGCCACTTCGGCCCAGCGCTGGTCCCAGAGCGCCGTGAAGCGCGCTTGCTGCGCGGCGTCGAGGAACGAGCCCGCGTCAGGGTCAGGCGCTTCGCCTTCGCCGGGGGTTCCCAGCAGGGCAGACAGGTATTCAGCCACGGGAATCACGCGGCGGGTGCAGATCACGGCCGCCATGAAGCCTTCGCAAAACTCCCACTGAGGCGTTTCGTCATAGCGGGTGCGCAGCTCGTCGAGGATGGCATCGAGCTCGTCAAAGGCCTCGACGTCAAGAAAAGCGTCGTTTGCAGCGTCTGATGGGCTCTCGGGAGAAGCAGATTTCATGGAAAATTCTTATTGAGGGTGGGGCAAGGACGGCTGTCCCGGTGTGTCAGCGTGCCGCCCGCCCGGTTCGTTGGAAGCGCACCAGCAGCCTTGCCGGGCGCCTCGTTGTGGTGTTGTCAGGCGGGCGTTTTGCCAGCCTCTGAATCAATCAGGCGCAGCATGAAGGCTTCGCATTGTGCGATCTGCGCCAGCGAAACGAATTCGTTGGGACGGTGCGCCTGTTCGATATCGCCCGGGCCGCAAATCACGGTCGGTATGCCAGCCTGCTGGAACAAGCCGCCCTCGGTGCCGTACGAAACGGCGCCATTGGGTTTGTTGCGGGACAGCGCGGCAGCCAGTTTCACAATGTCGTCGCTTTCCTTCATGTTCATGCCTGGTGCGGACGCTACTGCCTCAAAAACAATGGCAGCGTTCGGCTCGATGCGCCGCATTTCTGGCAACAGCGTCGCTGCAAAGTCCTGGATTTCCTGGTACAGCCGGTCAGCCGAGGCGCCCGGTATGGTGCGCGATTCAAACTGGAACTCGCAATCTTTGGGCACGATGTTGGAAGCCAGCCCGCCTTTGATGGTGCCGGTCTGCATGGTGCTGAAAGGCACGGTGAACGCGTAGTCACGGGTTTCAAGCTGGGCCAGGCGGTCGGCCATCTGGCGGATGTAGACAATGATGCGCGCCGCGTATTCGATCGAGTTGACGCCCTGCGTGGTGTAGCTCGAATGCGCTTCGCGCCCGGTGACGCAGCAACGAAAGCGGTGCGAGCCCTTGTGCGCAATGATCGGCTGCATCAACGTGGGTTCGCCGACAATGCAGCCGGCGGTTTTCAGGCCGATCTCGGCCAGATCCTTGATCAGGCTGCGCACGCCGATACAGCCGACTTCTTCGTCGTAAGACAAGGCAATGTGCAGGGGCGCATCGGCGTTGGAAGCCAGAAACCGGGGGGCCATGACCAGCGCCGTGGCAATGTAGCTTTTCATGTCGGCAGAACCTCGGCCATACAGCTTGTCGCCCACCACGGTCGCCTTGAAAGGGTCAGTGTCCCAGGCCTGGCCTTCCACCGGCACCACATCCGTGTGACCGGACAGCACCAAACCGGGCCGACTGCCGCCGCCCAGCGTGGCAAACAGGTTAGCTTTTTTGCCGCTGGCGTCGTAGGTCAGTCGCGAGTTGACGCCCAATCCGGCCAGGTAGTCGCGCGTCCATTCAATCAGGCCCAGGTTTGAGTCGCGCGACACCGTAGGGAACGCAATCAGGCGTTCGATCATCGCCATCAGTTCGGCAGACGGCTGGGCAGCAGAGGGGGGCGTGTTGGCGGCAGTGGTCATGAGAATGCTCCAAAAAAAGTTAAGTCTGCGCGTTCAGGTGGCAGGCAGACAAGTGCCCGGGTGCAACTTCCCTGAGCGCCGGCTTTTCCACGCTGCAGCGCGGCATGGCGTGCGGACAGCGCGGGTGAAAATGGCAGCCGGCAGGGGGATTCAAAGGCGACGGGATCTCACCCTTGACCGCAAAAAATTCGGTTTTTCGGGTGTCGAGTCGGGGTGCCGAGGCCAGCAGCGCCTGGGTGTACGGGTGGTTGGCGCGGGTGAACACTGCATCGGCGGGCGCCGACTCGACCACCCGGCCCAGGTACATGATCACGACCCGGTCGGACAAATGCCTGACCACGCCGAGATCGTGACTGATGAATAGATAGGTCAGGTTGAGCTCGTCACGCAGTTGAATGAACAAGTTGAGCACCTGGGCCTGAATCGAGACATCCAGCGCTGCCACCGCTTCGTCGCAGACCAAAAACTCTGGTTGCACCGCCAGCGCCCGCGCAATACCGACCCGTGCCCGCTGGCCACCCGAAAATTGGTGTGGGAAGCGGCGCAGCACCGCCGGGTCGAGGCCCACGCGCTGCAGCAGGGCCTCGACATAGCTGACCTGTTCGCGTGCGCTGATCAGCTTGTGGGCAACCGGGGCTTCACCGACGATGTCCAGCACACGCATGCGCGGGTTCAGGGAGGCATACGGATCCTGGAAAATCATCTGAATACCCAGCTGCTTTTGGCGCCGCAAGGCCGGCTCGAACTTGTCGATTTCCTCGCCTTTCCAGAGCCGCACGCCCGCGCTCAGGCCATGCAGGCCTACCGCCATGCGCCCCAGCGTGGACTTGCCGCAACCTGACTCGCCCACCAGCCCCACGACCTCGCCGCGCTGGATTGTCAAGTCGACCAGATCCACCGCATGCACCACTTCCTCCCTGGCGCCAGCACCAAACACATTGGCGATGCGGGCAGCCACATCCAGCGGTTTGACAAAGCGCTTGCTGACGCCGCGCAGTTCAAGCAGGGCCTGCGGTGCATCGGCCATCATGCGGCCACCGCCATCTCGGTGACAGGGTGGAAACATCGCAGGGCGCGACCGTCAAACGCCAGCAGGGCCGGCTCAACGGCGCAGGCCGCACTTGCGCTGTCGCAGCGCTCCCGAAACGCGCAGCCACTGGGCAGGTTCAGCAGTGAAGGCGTCATGCCGCGGATCTGCCGAAGCGGCTGACCGCGCGGATTGCGCGAGGGTGCCGACGCGATGAGCCCGTTCGTGTACGGGTGCCGAGGGTGATCCAGGACTTGCTGCACGGTGCCGCTTTCCACAATTTTTCCGGCGTACATCACGCATACGGTGTCGGCCAGGCCTGCCACCACCGACAGGTCATGGGTGATCCAGATCAGGGAAGTGCCAGACTCGCGGCACAGCTTTTGCATTTCGTAAAGAATCTGGCCCTGGATCGTGACATCCAGCGCCGTGGTCGGTTCGTCGCAAATTATCAGGTCAGGTTTGTTGAGCAGCGCAATCGCGATGGCCACGCGCTGGCGCATGCCGCCCGAAAACTGGTGCGGATAGGCCAGCAACCGCTCGTCGGGCGAAGGAATCCCGACGCGGGCCAGCGCATCGCGCGACATGGCGCGGGCGGTGTCCTTGCTGACCGCATGGTGCGCGAGAACCGCCTCCATCATCTGGGTGTCGATGCGCAACACCGGGTTCAGCGTCATCATCGGATCTTGAAAAATCATCGCGATGCGGTCGCCGCGCACGGCCCGCATGGCTTCGGGCGGTAAACCGCGCAGCTCGCGGCCCTGCAGCAAAATGCTGCCGCCCACCACCTCGCCAGGCTTGTCAATCAGCCCCATGATGGAATAGCCCGTCATGGATTTGCCAGAG